>NZ_JBAIZW010000035.1:0-201 GCF_036765155.1 Bacillus sp. 0102A | reverse complement strand
ATTTACGCTCGATCAAGAAGCCGCATCAGGCCTTCATAAGCTGGCACGGGAGAACGGAAGCACACTGTACATGGTGCTCCTGGCGGCTTACACAGCGTTATTATCACGCTTAAGCGGACAAGAAGAGATCATCGTTGGATCGCCAATTGCCGGCCGGCCGCACAAGGACCTTGAGCCGATACTCGGCATGTTTGTGAACAC
>NZ_JBAIZW010000034.1:0-202 GCF_036765155.1 Bacillus sp. 0102A | reverse complement strand
CTGTACAACAACCGAACCCTTCCGATGCTTCACATTCAATATAAAGACTACGCCGTATGGCAAGAAGATTTTAAAAAAGGAGACGCGTACCAGACGCAGGAGGCGTACTGGCTGAAGCAGTTCGAGGGCGAGCTGCCGGTGCTGGATCTCCCGGCTGATCATACCCGCCCGCCAGTGCGGAGCTTCGCCGGTGACAAGGTCT
>NZ_JBAIZW010000033.1:0-234 GCF_036765155.1 Bacillus sp. 0102A | reverse complement strand
GCGCAGCTGAAAAAGCTGTGCTTTTTTTGTGCCATAACCCTTTACAGTTATAAGATTTATGGTATAATCATTTCTGTTGTCATTTAAAAGACATAAACATGACTAGCAAAAACTTTTCTTAAAAAAAGTATTGACCTAGTTAACTAAAAATGTTACTATTAAATAGTCGCTTCGAGAGAAGTGCACAAAGTTCTTTGAAAACTAAACAAGACAAAACGTACCTGTTAATTCATC
>NZ_JBAIZW010000032.1:0-236 GCF_036765155.1 Bacillus sp. 0102A | reverse complement strand
CGGTCAAAAAAGTTGTCGTGAATCCCGACAGGGCCGTTTTTCAGCACGTCCTCCCACAGCTGGGCAAGCTTTATCTCTGTCACATTTCTCGGCGCCGTGTAGGTCTCTTCATCTGCCGCTCCGTCAGGAGCTGGCAGGGCGTTTCGGTCAAGCTTTCCGCTTGGCGTAACCGGCCATTGTTCCATCTCTATCATATGAGCTGGGATCATGTAGCCGGGCAGAAGCGTTTCAAGCTG
>NZ_JBAIZW010000031.1:0-314 GCF_036765155.1 Bacillus sp. 0102A | reverse complement strand
GCTGAGATTGAAATAGTTAAAAATAAAACGTTTCACCCGTATGTGGAAGAAATCATCCGATTAAAAGCGGCCTTCTCTCTTTTTTTCATCAAATGGATACCGGGAAAGCAAAACCAAAAAGCCGATCAGCTGGCAAAAGAAGCGATTCGGCTGAATGATAAGAATTAAAACTCGATCATTTGTTCATCCTAATGTCGAGGTGAACAAACATGAAAAAGAAAGATAAAGGCCGGCTGACCGGCGGTGTAACTCCTCAAGGCGACCTGGAAGGCAATACACATACTGACCCTAAAACAGAGCTTGAGGAAAGAGCC
>NZ_JBAIZW010000030.1:0-343 GCF_036765155.1 Bacillus sp. 0102A | reverse complement strand
TGTTCTTTGAAAACTAGATAACAGTAGACATCACATTCAATTAGTAATACAAGATATCACATAGTGATTCTTTTTAACGGTTAAGTTAGAAAGGGCGCACGGTGGATGCCTTGGCACTAGGAGCCGATGAAGGACGGGACGAACACCGATATGCTTCGGGGAGCTGTAAGCAAGCTTTGATCCGGAGATTTCCGAATGGGGAAACCCACCACTCGTAATGGAGTGGTATCCATATCTGAATTCATAGGATATGAGAAGGCAGACCCGGGGAACTGAAACATCTAAGTACCCGGAGGAAGAGAAAGCAAATGCGATTCCCTGAGTAGCGGCGAGCGAAACGGGA
>NZ_JBAIZW010000029.1:0-382 GCF_036765155.1 Bacillus sp. 0102A | reverse complement strand
AGTGACGACGGTTCATTTTATTCCGGCTATGCTGAACAGCTTTCTGGATCAAGCGGAAATGGAATCGCTGGGTGACGGGACAAGCCTGAAGCGTGTATTCGCCGGAGGTGAACCGCTTGCGCCCCATACGGCGGCCCGTTTTGCTTCTTTATTGCCGCAGGTTTCGCTGATCCATGGCTACGGGCCGACAGAAGCAACGGTAGACGCGACATTTTACGTATTGGACCCAGAGCGGGACAGGGATCGCTTGCGGATTCCGATCGGGAAGCCTGTACCCGGTGCGCGTTTATATGTTTTAGATCCGCATTTAGCCGTACAGCCTTGCGGTGTCGCCGGCGAACTGTACATCGCCGGATCGGGTGTTGCCAGAGGCTATTTAAAC
>NZ_JBAIZW010000028.1:0-460 GCF_036765155.1 Bacillus sp. 0102A | reverse complement strand
TAAGGCATTCAACTTTTTTAAATACTCATTCTCCATGCGCAGTTGTTCAATTTCTGCCTGTAACTCTTCCATTGACCCTTGAGCTGGTGCTTGTTTTCCTGTCTTCTTTTTCATGGACGAGCGCCCCTTTTTCTTTGGTTTTAAGGCGTCTGATCCCTGTGTTTCCATTATGTGCTGCCAGTTCCAAAGTGTTGAGTCAGAAGGCAAATTAAATATCGCAGCTGTTTCCAAGATAGACGTCCCATATTCATTCATATAGTCAAGTACGTCTAGTTTATATTGGACTGGATAATTTGTATATGACTTTAAGAACGCTTTTTCACCGTGATATTGATATTTTCTCACCCAATATTGGAGTACCCTTTTATGCACTCCAATATGATTTGCGATCCTAAGCAAACTCTCGTTGCCGTTTATATAGCGTAAGACCGCGTTGATTTTTTCTTCGTTTTTAAATTTA
>NZ_JBAIZW010000027.1:0-518 GCF_036765155.1 Bacillus sp. 0102A | reverse complement strand
CCCTATCTATTCTATAACAATAATGGCGCGCCCGAGAGGAGTCGAACCCCTAACCTTTTGATCCGTAGTCAAACGCTCTATCCAATTGAGCTACGGGCGCAATCAATTTTACAATATCCCGTTGGGATAAAAATGGAGCGGAAGACGGGATTCGAACCCGCGACCCCCACCTTGGCAAGGTGGTGTTCTACCACTGAACTACTTCCGCATATCGCAATAAAAAAAGCTTTCTCTTTTTTGAGAAACCTTGGTAATAACACACTTAATAAAGCTTCCAAGCGGGCTCGAACCGCTGACCTCTTCCTTACCATGGAAGTGCTCTACCTGCTGAGCTATGGAAGCAATGGCTCCGCAGGTAGGATTCGAACCTACGACCGATCGGTTAACAGCCGATAGCTCTACCACTGAGCTACTGCGGAATAATATAAGCTTCATAAACAAACATGGTAGAAATAACAAAACTGCTTGGCGGCGTCCTACTCTCACAGGGGGAAACCCCCGACTACCATCGGCGCTGA
>NZ_JBAIZW010000026.1:0-587 GCF_036765155.1 Bacillus sp. 0102A | reverse complement strand
CGTTGACGGAAACACCGTCTGAAATCATGTGATGCATATCAACCAGCAACAGGTGCCGCTCATCTGATACCTGTACGATTTGGGCACGGAACAGCGGCGCTTGGGTGAGATCAAACGGCTGGATAAACGCGGCTGCGGCTTCCTGTTCGGTTTGTTCGCCGAGGACTGCGGTCTGTAATGTAAACGGCACCTCGTCATGGATGCGCTGCACCGGTTCGCCGCCTTCGCCCTGTTCGAAGGATGTCCGAAGCGACTCGTGGCGCTTGATCAGCTTTTGGAAAGCCCTGTCCAGTCTTTCGGGATCCAGCTTCCCTTCCAGCTCTAACACAGCCGGCATATTGTAGCCTGTCCCTCCCTCCTCCAGCTGCTGAAGGACATAAATCCGTTTTTGGGCGGAGGAAACCGGATAGGTCTCCCGCTGTTCCGCCGGCTTGATCGCTTCATATGGACTGTCCGTTCCTTCACGGATCACAGAAGCGAGCCCTTCTACCGTCGGGTGGGCAAACACATCTTTCAGCGGCACCTGTACATCGAATTCTTTGGCGATCCGTGAGACAAGCGCGGTGGCTTTTAAGGAATGTCCTCCA
>NZ_JBAIZW010000025.1:0-601 GCF_036765155.1 Bacillus sp. 0102A | reverse complement strand
TTGCCGGTGTAGCTCAATTGGTAGAGCAACTGACTTGTAATCAGTAGGTTGGGGGTTCAAGTCCTCTTGCCGGCACCACTTTTTATATGGTATAATACTCAAGTCTCTTGTAAGAAGAGCCATTAGCTCAGTTGGTAGAGCATCTGACTTTTAATCAGAGGGTCGAAGGTTCGAGTCCTTCATGGCTCACCACTTTACGCGGGTGTGGCGGAATTGGCAGACGCGCTAGACTTAGGATCTAGTGTCTTTATGACGTGGGGGTTCAAGTCCCTTCACCCGCATTATATAGGATAACAGTTGTAAAAACTGGACATCCTGTCTGCGGAAGTAGTTCAGTGGTAGAACACCACCTTGCCAAGGTGGGGGTCGCGGGTTCGAATCCCGTCTTCCGCTCCAACTATACCATCCACGCCGGGGTGGTGGAATTGGCAGACACACAGGACTTAAAATCCTGCGGTAGGTGACTACCGTGCCGGTTCAAGTCCGGCCCTCGGCATTAAATCTTGCGCCCGTAGCTCAATTGGATAGAGCGTTTGACTACGGATCAAAAGGTTAGGGGTTCGACTCCTCTCGGGCGCGCCATTATTTTAATGGAATAGAC
>NZ_JBAIZW010000024.1:0-610 GCF_036765155.1 Bacillus sp. 0102A | reverse complement strand
ATCTCCGAATTCCCGAATCAGAATGTTGACGGAAACACCGTCTGAAATCATGTGATGCATATCAACCAGCAACAGGTGCCGCTCATCTGATACCTGTACGATTTGGGCACGGAACAGCAGCGCTTGGGTGAGGTCAAACGGCTGGATAAACGCGGCTGCGGCTTCCTGTTCGGTTTGTTCGCCGAGGACTGCGGTCTGTAATGTAAACGGCACCTCGTCATGGATGCGCTGCACCGGCTCGCCGCCTTCGTCCTGTTCGAAGGATGTCCGAAGCGACTCGTGGCGCTTGATCAGCTCTTGGAAAGCCCTGTCCAGCCTTTCGGGGTCCAGCTTCCCTTCCAGCTCTAACACAGCCGGCATATTGTAGCCTGTGCCTCCGTCCTCCAGCTGCTGAAGGACATAAATCCGCTTTTGGGCGGAGGAAACCGGATAGGTCTCCCGCTGTTCCGCCGGCTTCATCGCTTCATAGGGACTGTCCGTTCCTTCACGGATAACGGAAGCGAGCCCTTCCACCGTCGGGTGGGCAAACACATCTTTCAGCGGCACCTGCACATCGAATTCTTTGGCGATCCGGGACACAAGCGCCGTTGCTTTTAAGGAATGTCCTCCG
>NZ_JBAIZW010000023.1:0-824 GCF_036765155.1 Bacillus sp. 0102A | reverse complement strand
GGTATCCCACGCAGCACCTACTATTACTGCGTAAAGCATTTTGATCGCCCTGATCGAGATGCCGACATGAAAAAGATGGTTCAACTTATTTTTAAAGAACATCAAGGCCGGTATGGATACCGCCGTATTCGTGATGAACTAAAGAATCGGGGACGAAAGGTCAATCACAAGAAGGTGCAGCGCATCATGAAAGCCCTCGGAATAAAATGTATGATTCGAAAGAAGAAATATTGTTCGTATAAAGGAACAATCGGCAAAGTGGCGCCTAACATTCTAGCGCGCAACTTTAAAGCTGAAAAGCCAAATGAAAAATGGGTCACGGACATGACGGAGTTCAAATTATTTGGGCAGAAGCTGTACGTATCGCCCGTATTAGATCTGTTTAATGGTGAGATCATTACTTATACGATTGGTTTAAGGCCTGTTTATTCCCTTGTTTCGGTGATGCTTGATCAGGCATTCAAGCATTTGAAAGATGGGGACAAGCCCATTATGCATTCCGACCAAGGCTGGCATTACCAAATGAAGCATTATAGGCAAGCCTTAAAAGAACGCGGGATTACACAAAGCATGTCCCGAAAAGGCAACTGTTACGATAACGCAGTGATCGAGAATTTCTTTGGTATCTTAAAGTCTGAATTTCTGTACCTAAAAGAATTTGAAAGTATCGAACACTTTAAGCAAGAACTTGAACGATATATTGACTACTACAATCAAAAACGAATAAAGGCAAAACTAAAAGGCATGAGTCCGGTACAATACCGAACTCATGCCTCAAAAACTGCCTAATGAAAACCCGTGTCTAACTTTAGGGGGTCACTTCA
>NZ_JBAIZW010000022.1:0-1475 GCF_036765155.1 Bacillus sp. 0102A | reverse complement strand
TCAGGCTGTCGAGAAAATCTCGACAGCCTTTATTTTTCCTTAAAATATCCATTCTCGTGTAATAAAATAAAAGAAAGACTTAAAAGGACGGTGTCTTTCTCATGTTCCATACAAGAAATTCTTCTCAAAACGCAGCCGAGTTTGTTCTGCTTGACCAACTCGTCGAAGAGGATCACCTGCTTCGAAAAATTGATCAGCACATAGACTTTTCTTTCATCATTGAAAAGGTTAAACCTTACTACAGTGAAAATAAAGGCCGCCCCTCACTCGATCCGCTGATTTTATTCAAAATGATGTTTATCGGATACCTCTACGGCATCCGTTCAGAAAGGCAGCTTGAAAAAGAAATTTACTACAATATGGCGTACAGATGGTTTTTGGGACTGAATATCAAAGACCCAGTTCCGCACCACTCCACCATCAGCTGGAACAGACGCACACGCTTTAAAGATACAACGATTTTCCAAGACATTTTTGATGAGATCGTTCTTCAGGCCATCAATCATGACATGGTGGGCGGACGTGTCCTTTTCACCGATTCAACTCATCTGAAAGCCAATGCCAACAAGCACAAATACACAAGAAAAACGATTGAACAGGATACACAAAACTATATCAAAGATTTAAATGAAGCCATCCAGGAAGATCGGGAGGATCACGGAAAAAAGCCATTACCGGCCAAAGAGGAGGTGAAAGCTGAAAAAGGTATCCGCCACAGTACCACTGATCCGGAAAGTGGATATATGTATCGTGAAAACAAACCGGAGGGTTTCTTTTACTTAGATCACCGAACAACGGATATGAAACATAACATTATCACCGACGCCTATGTCACGCCTGGAAATATCCATGATTCTGTGCCTTATCTTGACCGATTAGACCACCAAATGGCACGATTTAATTTTGAAGTAGAAGCCGTCGCTCTTGATTCTGGTTATTTAACGACTCCGATCTGTAAAGGATTAGCTGACCGCCATATTTTTGGCGTCATTGCCCATAGACGATATCACCCTACTAGGGGCTTGTTTCCAAAATGGAAGTTTCATTATGACAGTGAAAAAGACAGTTACATTTGCCCGAACCAGCAGGTACTTACATACTCAACAACTGACCGAAAAGGCTACCGGTCATATAAATCAAATCCTGAAACCTGTTCCGCATGCCCATTGCTTCAGCAATGCACAAGATCAAAGAACCGCCAGAAGGTCATCACCCGGCATGTATGGGAGGACCACAAAGAAAAGGTCAGACAAAATCGTTTATCTGTTTCAGGAAAAACCCTCTATAAAAAAAGAAAAGAAAAAATAGAGCGAAGCTTTGCAGATTCAAAACAGCTGCATGGGCTTCGCTATTGCAGGTTGAGGGGAAAACGGAATGTGAGTGAACAAGTTCTCCTCACAGCCGCATGCCAGAACATGAAGAAGATTGCCACATACCTAGCCAAGCAGGGCTAGGTATGTGGGAGCTCTTTTTCT
>NZ_JBAIZW010000021.1:0-1496 GCF_036765155.1 Bacillus sp. 0102A | reverse complement strand
TGTTGACGGAAACACCGTCTGAAATCATGTGATGCATATCAACCAGCAACAGGTGCCGCTCATCTGATACCTGTACGATTTGGGCACGGAACAGCGGCGCTTGGGTGAGGTCAAACGGCTGGATAAACGCGGCTGCGGCTTCCTGTTCGGTTTGTTCGCCGAGGACTGCGGTCTGTAATGTAAACGGCACCTCGTCATGGATGCGCTGCACCGGTTCGCCGCCTTCGTCCTGTTCGAAGGATGTCCGAAGCGACTCGTGGCGCTTGATCAGCTTTTGGAAAGCCCTGTCCAGCCTTTCGGGATCCAGCTTCCCTTCCAGCTCTAACACAGCCGGCATATTGTAGCCTGTCCCTCCCTCCTCCAGCTGCTGAAGGACATAAATCCGTTTTTGGGCGGAGGAAACCGGATAGATCTCACGCTGTTCCGCCGGCTTGATCGCTTCATATGGACTGTCCGTTCCTTCACGGATCACAGAAGCGAGCCCTTCTACCGTCGGGTGGGCAAACACATCTTTCAGCGGCACCTGCACATCGAATTCTTTGGCGATCCGGGACACAAGCGCGGTGGCTTTTAAGGAATGTCCTCCGCGGTCAAAAAAGTTGTCGTGAATCCCGACAGGTCCGTTTTTCAGCACGTCCTCCCACAGCTGGGCAAGCTTCATCTCTGTCACATTTCTCGGCGCCGTGTATGTCTCTTCATCTGCCGCTCCGTCAGGAGCTGGCAGGGCCTTTCGGTCAAGCTTTCCGCTTGGCGTAACCGGCCACTCTTCCATCTCTATCATATGAGCTGGGATCATGTAGCTGGGCAGAAGCGTTTCAAGCTGCGCCCGCACTTCGTTTCTTCCGAGTCCTTCTGCATAAGCGCATAATTCCGGCTCGCCGCTGTCTGTCCGTACGGTAACGGCCGCCTCCCTTACACCTTCTATGCTTCTGAGCGCCGCTTCAATTTCTCCGGGCTCAATCCGGTAGCCTCTGATTTTGACTTGATCATCCAACCGGCCGAGGAATTCAATATTCCCGTCAGGGAGCCAGCGCGCCACATCCCCGGTTTTGTACATGCGTTCACCCGGGTAAAACGGGTCCTCAAGAAAACGCTCCTCCGTTAATGCCGACCGATTTAAATAGCCTCTGGCAACACCCGCTCCGGCAATGTACAATTCGCCGGCGACACCGCAAGGCTGTACGGCCAAATGCGGATCTAAAACATACAAACGCGCACCGGGTACAGGCTTCCCGATCGGAATCCGCAAGCGATCCCTGTCTCGCTCAGGGTCCAACATGTAAAATGCCGCGTCTACCGTTGCTTCTGTCGGCCCGTAGCCATGGATCAGCGATACTTGCGGCAATAAAGAAGCAAAACGGGCCGCCGTATGGGGCGCAAGCGGTTCACCTCCGGCGACTACACGCTTCAGGCTTGTCCCGTCACCGAGCGCTAACATTTCCGCTTGATCCAGAAAGCTGTTCAGCATAGCCGGAATAAAATGAACCGTTGTCACG
>NZ_JBAIZW010000019.1:0-2651 GCF_036765155.1 Bacillus sp. 0102A | reverse complement strand
CAGCCCAAACCAAGAGGCTTGCCTCTTGGGGTTGTAGGACACTCTGTACGGAGTTACAAAAGAACGAGGTAGATGAAGAGGTCTGGAAAGGCCCGCCATAGTAGGTAACAGCCCTGTAGTCAAAACTTCGTTCTCTCCTGAGTGGATCCTGAGTACGGCGGAACACGTGAAATTCCGTCGGAATCCGGGAGGACCATCTCCCAAGGCTAAATACTCCCTAGTGACCGATAGTGAACCAGTACCGTGAGGGAAAGGTGAAAAGCACCCCGGAAGGGGAGTGAAACAGATCCTGAAACCGTGTGCCTACAAGTAGTCAGAGCCCGTTAACGGGTGATGGCGTGCCTTTTGTAGAATGAACCGGCGAGTTACGATCCCGTGCAAGGTTAAGCAGAAAATGCGGAGCCGCAGCGAAAGCGAGTCTGAATAGGGCGCATGAGTACGTGGTCGTAGACCCGAAACCAGGTGATCTACCCATGTCCAGGGTGAAGTTCAGGTAACACTGAATGGAGGCCCGAACCCACGCACGTTGAAAAGTGCGGGGATGAGGTGTGGGTAGGGGTGAAATGCCAATCGAACCTGGAGATAGCTGGTTCTCTCCGAAATAGCTTTAGGGCTAGCCTCAAGGTAAGAGTCTTGGAGGTAGAGCACTGATTGGACTAGGGGCCCCTACCGGGTTACCGAATTCAGTCAAACTCCGAATGCCAATGACTTATCCTTGGGAGTCAGACTGCGAGTGATAAGATCCGTAGTCGAAAGGGAAACAGCCCAGACCGCCAGCTAAGGTCCCAAAGTATACGTTAAGTGGAAAAGGATGTGGAGTTGCTTAGACAACCAGGATGTTGGCTTAGAAGCAGCCACCATTTAAAGAGTGCGTAATAGCTCACTGGTCGAGTGACTCTGCGCCGAAAATGTACCGGGGCTAAACGTATCACCGAAGCTGCGGACTGTTCTTCGAACAGTGGTAGGAGAGCGTTCTAAGGGCTGTGAAGCCAGACCGGAAGGACTGGTGGAGCGCTTAGAAGTGAGAATGCCGGTATGAGTAGCGAAAGAGGGGTGAGAATCCCCTCCACCGAATGCCTAAGGTTTCCTGAGGAAGGCTCGTCCGCTCAGGGTTAGTCGGGACCTAAGCCGAGGCCGAAAGGCGTAGGCGATGGACAACAGGTTGATATTCCTGTACCACCTCCTCACCATTTGAGTAATGGGGGGACGCAGGAGGATAGGGTAAGCGCGGTATTGGATATCCGCGTCCAAGCAGTTAGGCTGGGAAATAGGCAAATCCGTTTCCCATAAGGCTGAGCTGTGATGGCGAGCGAAATATAGTAGCGAAGTTCCTGATTCCACACTGCCAAGAAAAGCCTCTAGCGAGGTGAGAGGTGCCCGTACCGCAAACCGACACAGGTAGGCGAGGAGAGAATCCTAAGGTGATCGAGAGAACTCTCGTTAAGGAACTCGGCAAAATGACCCCGTAACTTCGGGAGAAGGGGTGCTCTGTTAGGGTGCAAGCCCGAGAGAGCCGCAGTGAATAGGCCCAGGCGACTGTTTAGCAAAAACACAGGTCTCTGCGAAGCCGTAAGGCGAAGTATAGGGGCTGACGCCTGCCCGGTGCTGGAAGGTTAAGAGGAGCGCTTAGCGTAAGCGAAGGTGCGAATTGAAGCCCCAGTAAACGGCGGCCGTAACTATAACGGTCCTAAGGTAGCGAAATTCCTTGTCGGGTAAGTTCCGACCCGCACGAAAGGCGCAACGATCTGGGCACTGTCTCAACGAGAGACTCGGTGAAATTATAGTACCTGTGAAGATGCAGGTTACCCGCGACAGGACGGAAAGACCCCGTGGAGCTTTACTGCAGCCTGATATTGAATGTTGGTACAGCTTGTACAGGATAGGTAGGAGCCTTGGAAACCGGAGCGCTAGCTTCGGTGGAGGCATCGGTGGGATACTACCCTGGCTGTATTGACCTTCTAACCCGCCGCCCTTATCGGGCGGGGAGACAGTGTCAGGTGGGCAGTTTGACTGGGGCGGTCGCCTCCTAAAAGGTAACGGAGGCGCCCAAAGGTTCCCTCAGAATGGTTGGAAATCATTCGCAGAGTGTAAAGGCACAAGGGAGCTTGACTGCGAGACCTACAAGTCGAGCAGGGACGAAAGTCGGGCTTAGTGATCCGGTGGTTCCGCATGGAAGGGCCATCGCTCAACGGATAAAAGCTACCCCGGGGATAACAGGCTTATCTCCCCCAAGAGTCCACATCGACGGGGAGGTTTGGCACCTCGATGTCGGCTCATCGCATCCTGGGGCTGTAGTCGGTCCCAAGGGTTGGGCTGTTCGCCCATTAAAGCGGTACGCGAGCTGGGTTCAGAACGTCGTGAGACAGTTCGGTCCCTATCCGTCGCGGGCGCAGGAAATTTGAGAGGAGCTGTCCTTAGTACGAGAGGACCGGGATGGACGCACCGCTGGTGTACCAGTTGTTCTGCCAAGGGCATCGCTGGGTAGCTATGTGCGGACGGGATAAGTGCTGAAAGCATCTAAGCATGAAGCCCCCCTCAAGATGAGATTTCCCATTCCGCAAGGAAGTAAGATCCCTGAAAGATGATCAGGTTGATAGGTCTGAGGTGGAAGTGTGGCGACACATGGAGCTGACAGATACTAATCGATCGAG
>NZ_JBAIZW010000018.1:0-6619 GCF_036765155.1 Bacillus sp. 0102A | reverse complement strand
CCCGTGAAGAGTTGGGGCTTTAGGCACAATAGCTTCTGTCTTGTTAAACTCATTCAATAATTTTTGTTTTTCTCTTACATTGGTCATATCTAATTCTTTTATGAAACTGTGCGGATGTTGAAGGGCGTTTTCCAGCAACGTAAGCAGATGGTGCTGTATTCGTTTAATATCCTCAAGAGAAAATAAGATATTTTGATAGTCGAAATTTAAATGTATGGTTCCGTTGTCTATCCGTTCCTGTATTTGAACAGAGAGCTCGTTCGCGGTGTATCCGCTGAAATAAAGCGCCGTTTCATAGTCAAAACCGTCTGCTTTGTGCCATTGGAGCGGCTGATACTGCATAGATATACCGATAAGGTTGTGTAATTCTTTCCGGTCTTTCCTTAATTCATTCACCAGCAAATTATAAGGAAACCGTTGATGACGCATAACGGAAAGCTGTTCCCTGCCTACTCTGTGGACAAAGGAAAGAAAATCTTCATCAGGATCAACCGTTATTCTGATGGGAAGAGAACTGACAAACATGCCGAGCATTTCTTTTTCAGCCTTTGACCCTCTGTTGCCATAGTAGGTGCCAATGGCAAGATCTTTTTTAGATGTGATCCGGCTGATGCATATGTAAAATGAAGCCATAAATAAGGAAATGATATTGATCTTTTGTTCTTCGCAAAAGATTCGAATCGTTTGCCCTAGATGAGGTGAAAGTGTGATGGTATCTCTGGATGCGGATGTGCTCTGTTTTTGTAAGGACGTCTGGCCGGCTAACGAATGGTATTCCGGCGGCTGCTGAAAGGTTTGACTCCAAAATAAACGGTCCTTTGCAAAACGTGAAGATTGTAGATATTGACTCTCTTTTTCGATGTAGCTCAAGTAAGAAGGTTGAGGCTGATCGGGTAAAGGATCTTGCTTTTTTATTTTTTGATAATGGTCTATAATTTGATTTCCCATCACATTTAAGGAGATGCCGTCCATTATAATATGATGGAATTTCGCAAACAGCCAAACCTCATGAGTGTGGATTCTTAGGAGATAAAATTGATAAAGGGGCGAGTTGAACAGTTTAAATGGGATTCTCGCTTGTTCTTGTATCCATTGCTCTATTTCTATCATTTCAACATTTGAAAAATCTATTATTCCAAGTGAAGTATATTGATATTCAGTAAGATACAGCCGCGGTTCAAGTTCCTCTCCTTCTAGCAGTTGAAACCTAATGGCGTCATTGCGGGAGATGGAATGATTCAACGCTTCCTCTAGATCATCAAGATCAATATTGCCTCTGAATTTCACACAGGCCGTGAGATTGCAAATGCCGGTGCCTGGCTCCAGCAATTCGGTAAACCACACTCTCCTTTGGGCATGGGTTAAAGAATAAGTATGTTCGCTCAACGGATTCCCTCCAGTTCTTTATAATAAGAGGATAAGAAAAAAGCAGAAAAATGACGATAAAAGTAATTATATGACTATATAATCCTTATATGGACTATATTAACGGATTTTTTTTAAAGTACAATGAAAAATATTAAATTTTTATAACATTTTTTTGAATATAGTATTATTTCTTTAGGTTAATTTTCTTTTTTTATCATTTTTTGAACAGTAAGTGATAAAAGTACCGTTTTACGCAAGGTCTTACATACTATTTTTCAATTGTGCTCATTTACGGTTACGCCCGGATCATTTATGGGAGACATAAAAAACCTGTTTTCGCTTGGAAAACAGGTCTGCCCGCTATTATTGATTTGCTAAGATGACAGCGATTTGATCCTCAATATCTTTTCCATCCTCATCATCAATCAATCCGTTTAGAAGAATAGAGAAAACAAGGGTTTTTCTGCTCTTGGTTTCTGCGTACCCGGATAGAGAGCTAACCGTACTTAGCGATCCGGTTTTTGCCCTTATTTTTCCTTGTGCAGGAGTATCGTTCATGCGGTTTCTCAGCGTTCCACCTATCATTCTGTCACTATTGCCCGCAACAGGCAGAGAATTTAGATACGCTGAGAACCATTTTTCATCTTGAATGTCATATAACAGCTTTGAGATTTGGTCGGAGGATACAGCATTAATATGAGAGACTCCTGATCCGTCTCTTAAGACCAGTGATTTGGAATCAACACCACATTCCAGAAGCGTACTGTTTAATACTTCGAGTCCCTTTTCCCAGCTCCCTTCTCCTTTTTCCGCTTTCCCCATCTCCTTTACGAGCACTTCGGCATGTCCATTATTGCTTAGTTTCAAAAACGGAACAAATAGTTTTGACAAAGGCATTGAGCGATGAGAGATTAACACCTCTGAGGAACCGGTCGCATCGCCCCTCATGACGTTCCCCTTTACAGTAATCCCTTGTTTTTTTAGTGCTTGCTTAAATAAATCTAAAGCATATCCAGACGGCTCCCAGACAGCAATCCATTCCTTTGTCTTGCTTGCGTCAACCGGTACGCTACCCTCAATTGTGATCGTGTTTGTCCCATGCTTTCTTTCGATCGTGAGGTCCTTCTTTTGACCATCCGCAGCCGTTTCAGCATTGTTCTTAATCGTTACATAATCCGTCTTCGGAGATACAGAAACTGCAGGCTTTTCCCCTTCTTTTTTCCCAGGGGTGACCTCTACAATCACAGTACCTGCATCATAGTCTTCATTTGGAGACACTGTTAAAGCAGAAATTTGAGCGCCGTAATATGTGTATTCATCACTCCACGGTAAATCAGGTGATAATCGCTTATCGTCATACCACGTATCATCACCAATCAGATTGCCTTTAATCACTTTCACGCCGGACTGTTTCAATTTCTCAGCCATTTCTTCAAAATCAGCTGGTAAAAGTGTCGGATCCCCCTTCCCTTTCAAATAAAGGTTTCCATTCAGTTTTTTTCCTTTGAGGGTGCCGTCTGTCCGGACCTCGGTTGTAAAGGAATAGTCCTCGCCAAGAACAGTAAGTGCCGCGGCCGCAGTCAAAAGCTTCAGAGAAGAGGCGGGCCTCATTCGGACGTCTCCTGAATGCTCATATAGAACAGCGCCTGTATCTGCAGAGCGAACGGTGATGCCAGCCATTGCGCCTTCGAGTGCAGGATGATCAGCTAAAACCTTATCGATCTGCCCGGCAAGTGCATCGTGTTTATCAGCCGCTTGCGCAGCCTGATGCATATAAGGCACCGAAGCAACGACGAAGAGCAGCAAAACAGCAACATATAGCTTTATGCTTTTTTTCATTATTTACCCCGCCTCTCTGCGCCTCATCATAGATTATTGATGATTCAGCTCAATGGTGATACTGCTTTTGGCAGTCGTTTTTTCGCCCGGCTCCAGCACTTGTAAACCAGTGAGTGATGAAGGAAAATCAAGATTGACTGCGTTTGTCACCCATGTGTAAGGTTCAGGGCATAAATACCCCTGTTTTGCGTCCGCATTGTATACAACCCAATGTTTAAATTGTTCATCTGCCTGATAAATAATGCTTAGATGTGCATGCTGATGATAAATGACTGCCTGATTTTCTCCGCCTCTTTTCTGATAAGCAGATAAAAAGACATCATCCAGTTGCTTGTGGCGCAAATTCATCCCTTCATGCAAGTCTTCTTTATTCGGTACATTCATCAGCTTCCCAGTCGGCAGCAGGCGTTCATTCAACTCCCATTGCTGATCGGCTGTCAGGGAGAATAACGAGCTTTCTTCCGGAAAAACAAATGTAGTATGATAACCGATCCCCCAAGGAAACGCTTCCTTTCCTTTGTTCATGACCGTTGCATGTTTAAATAGAGTATTCCCCTTTAGCGTATATGTCATCCGAACGACGGTATGATGAGGAAATTGCTTATATACATGGGGAAGCTCTGAAAGATCAATTTCCGTTTCAACGATCACTTCTTCATCAGTTTGCTTCATGGTCACTACGTTCCACTTTTCCTGATAAAGAAACCCGTGAAGATGGTTGTGTTTATCTTTTTCGTTGATATCAAAATGATACGTTCTGCCCCGGAAACTGAATGTGCCGTCACTTATCCGGTTAGGCGGAAACAGGATCGGAATTCCATACAATGTTGGTGTATGGCGGAAGCTTTCTGCTGTTTCTGGTTCTCGCAAAAGCTGGATCTTTGTTGTTTTGTCCACGAGAGAAATGACGTTGCTCCCCCACTCGGGAACAACAATTATTTCTATATGCTCGTTGCCCGCTTTGATGGCAGGTGTTCCTAAATACGTAATCTTCTCAATGTAGTTTGACATGTAACTCAACCTCTCCTTGATTCATTGCTTGTATAAGAATTCAATGTACTGTGCCATATTTCCTCCATTTGATGTTCTCTCGATCAAATAAAAACACACCGTTCAACATTTGAACGGTGTGTTTCGTGAGTCTATTGGATGAGACGTGTAATTTGTTTCTTTTTCCACACGAATTGATAATACCCATAAATCAACAACAAGCTGACAGCAAACGCAGCCGGATAGCCAACCCAGACGCCGAGTATCTCTAGTTTTGTGTAGTGGGAAAGTACGAATGCAACAGGCACCTCTACTCCCCAGATGGCGAAAATACTAATAACGGTCGGCCATAAAACCGTTCCGCTTGCGCGCATCGCCGCAGAAAAAATTTGGGCATTTCCAAACAGCAAATAGCTCCACAACGTAATCATCAAGAGACGGTGCGCGATGTAAAGTGTGTCTTTCTCGGTTAAAAATAACGCTAAAATCTGCTGTGAAAACACATAGATCAGAATGATCAGTACGCCGCCAATGATATAATTCAGCCAAATTCCGACGCGAATGACCTGCTTTAAGCGATCAAACTCGTTCGCTCCGATCGATTGCGCGGCGAAAATAGACACCGCAATGCCGAGGCTGACGGCTGGCATCTGCACATAGCTGGCTACCTGGTTGACCACGCCGTATGCAGCTGTTGCATCAGAGCCGTAGTGGTTGACAAATGAAATAACCGCTATCTCTGATAATGAGACGAGAATCATATTGATGCTTGATGGAATCCCAAGGCGCAGCAGGAGAGCCAGCAGTTCCTTATCCATTTTCAAATAGCGCCGCACCGTTTTATCAAATTGCAGCGGATGGTTTCGTTTTCGCAAATACACCATTAAAACGAGAAATGTCGCAATTGTGGAAATGACGGTTGCATATGCGGAGCCGTATATGCCCAGTTTCGGAAAACCGAACATGCCAAGGATTAAAACGGGCAAAAGCGCTATGTTGATGACCGTACTCACAATCAGCGTATAAAACGGTGTCTTAGAATCCCCTGTTCCGCGCAAAAATGTTGTATACGCAAAATATAAAAACATAAACGGCATAGCGTAAAATAAAATACGTGCATAGCTGGCGCTGACATGAATAACATTTTCAGGTGTACCCATTAAACGAAGAATATCCAAGGTAAAGATACTGCCGATGACGGCTAACACAACCCCTAATAAAAACGTAAACGTGAGCGTCGTTCCGACAACAGCCTTTAACCGTTCCTCATTCTTCGCCCCGTAGGCTTGTCCGATCAGGATCGAACTTCCTGAACCGATTCCAATTGTAAATGAGATTAAAAGAAAAAATAACGGGAAAAAGGATGATACAGCTGCAACCGCATCAACACCAAGCCATCTGCCTACAGCCATCATCCCGACTAACTGGCCTATTGATTGCAGCACGTTGCTTAGCAGAAGCGGCACTAAAAAGAGTGACATAGACCGCCAGACAGATGGATTGCTTTTCTTCTGGGTTACAAGTTGTTCTTGTGATGTTTCCATATTGAAGGACTCCTTTATTTGAATTCGTTTGTAAACATGTCCCCATTCCTTTGACAAAAACAGGATATGCAACATGTTATTATTCATCACTGTCCATATGAAACCCTTCCCGATTCTTCTAATTTTACACATCTTTTTAGCTTATGAAGAATAAACTAGCAAGTAACAGCCTATTTCTTTGTGAGTAAAAGACAAAAAATAATTTATGCAAAAGTATTGTAATCTATCCGTAACTATTGTAACATTTGTAATATAAGAGAAAGAGATTTTGAAGGAGTGAACCACAATGAAAAAATGTCTTCTATTTCTAACAACGATTGCACTTATTCTGTCATTAAGCACAAATGCATTTGCGAAACATACATCAGGCGATTTATCACAAAAACAAGCTTTGGAGCTGGCATTATCAGCAAGAGAACACTTTTGGAACACAATGAGCGGGCACAATCCAAAAGCAAAAAAAGCAGTTTGCCCATCAGGCACATTCGAGTATCAAAATCTTCAATATGTATACATGTGCAGTGATCTAGGCACTAAAGCAAAAGCAGTGAATTACTTAACTCCTATTTTCACAAAAACTGCAATCGAAAAAGGATTTAAAGATTATCATTTCACTGTTTCTAAAGGAAAACTTGCGGTTCCAATCGGCGATGGAGATAATCTTTTGAACTGGAAAAAATCAACTGCTAAACTGATCTCTAAAAAAGGCGGCGCAGTCACATACGAATTTACTGTTCCTGCTTTAGATGGGTCACCTGCAGCGAAACGGAAAGTGACATTTGTAAAAGAAAATAATACATGGAAAGTCAATCAATTTGACGCCGTTATATAATAAAAAACGCCCGGCATAAGTGAAGTGCACCCCAAATTTTAGACAT
>NZ_JBAIZW010000017.1:0-9110 GCF_036765155.1 Bacillus sp. 0102A | reverse complement strand
GACGCGGGATACGAGTAGGAATCCAGTGTTTGACGTGATGTTTGTTCTTCAAAATATGGATCAGGAATCAATGCAGCTGGATGAACTGCGTCTCAAACCTGCAGCAAGCAACGGGCATCAAACATCCAAATTTGATTTAACCCTGTATGCTCACGAACAGCCCCGCGGTTTGCTGACGTTCCAAATGGAATTTAGTACGGACTTATATAAGAAAAAAACGATAGAAAAGTGGCTTCAATACTTCATCAATATGTTACTCTCCATCATCCAAGACAGCAAAGCCGCTCTCGGAACAATAAATATACTGAATGAGGATGAGACCCATTACCTTATCCATGAGCTCAATCGTACAAAAATAGAATATCCAAGAAATGAAACCATCAGCAGGCTCTTTGAAGTCCAGGCTGAACAAACGCCTAATGCCGTAGCAATTGTCAGCGATACACAAGTGTTAACTTACGCGGACCTGAACAGACGGGCAAATCAAATCGCTTCTGTTCTACAGAGAAAGGGAGTCGGGCCTGAGAGTGTTGTAGCCTTGTTGACAGGACGAACACCAGAACTCATAGCAGGAATGCTGGGTATTCTGAAAGCTGGCGGAGCCTACCTGCCTATCGCTTCTGATCTGCCTGTTGAACGAATAGTTTATATGCTGTCAGACAGCGGGGCCGAATTACTCCTTCAATCGGAAAAAGCCGAAAAACGGCTATTAAACATTGAATGTGAACAAATCATAATCGAAGACATTCAAAAGCAGGGAGAACCGACGAATATTGAATCGTCAGCAGGGCCGCATTCACTCGCATATATCATTTATACCTCTGGATCAACCGGTAAACCAAAGGGCGTCATGATTGAGCAGCGAAGTGTGATTCGTCTAGTTAAAAACAGCAATTATATTCCATTTACACCTGCAGACCGTCTTCTCATGACATCATCAATCGGTTTTGATGTCGTGACATTTGAAATATTCGGACCGCTGCTAAATGGAGCAGCTTTGCATCTATCCGATAAACAAGCATTTCTTGATTTCCATCAGCTTAAGAGATACATAGAAGATCAAGGGATCACAACGATGTGGCTGACATCTTCTCTATTCAATCACTTGACAGAGCAAAACGAGAAAATATTTTCACAGCTAAAACATCTGATTATAGGCGGAGAAGCTTTGTCGGCAAGCCACGTCAATCGAATCAGAAATCTCTGCCCTGAAGTATCTATATGGAACGGGTATGGCCCAACCGAAAATACAACTTTTTCGACGTGCTTTCACATTCAAAAAACATATGAACGTTCTATTCCGATCGGGCGGCCGATTGGTAATTCCACCGCTTATATCTTAAATAAATGGGGAATGCTGCAGCCGATCGGAGCTGTTGGCGAACTTTGTGTCGGCGGAGATGGCGTCGCCAGAGGATATTTGGGCCGCCCTGATTTAACGAGAGAGAAATTTATCCCAAATCCATTTGCGTCTGGCGATCGACTGTATCGCACTGGTGATCTGGTGCGCTGGCTTCCCGATGGCGTAATTGAGTACGTTGGCCGTATTGATGATCAAGTAAAAGTAAGAGGTTATCGGGTGGAACTGGGTGAGATTGAATCAGCACTTCGCAAAATAGACGGAGTCAAAGAAGCAGCTGTGTTGGCACGTACAGGACAGACAGGGAGCAAAGAACTGTTTGGCTACATCAGCGTAAAAGCGGGCACGAATGCTGAACAAGTGCGTTCTCTTCTCACGGGGTCACTGCCAGGTTATATGATCCCGGCGTACATCATTGTAATGGAGACGCTTCCGCTCACTTCAAACGGAAAATTGAACCGGAAAGCACTTCCTGAACCAGATGTCACGTCTATACAAACGTACGTCCCGCCTCGCGATGACCTTGAAGAACAGCTGGCGTTGATTTGGCAGGAGGTTCTCGGCATCCAGAGGATCGGAATAGAGGATTCGTTTTTTGAATTGGGCGGAGATTCAATCAAAGCGCTTCAAGTTTCTGCACGCCTTGGTCGTCATGGGCTAAGCTTGCAGGTAAGTGATTTATTCCGTCATCCAAAGATAAAGGACTTATCACCATTTATCCGTAAGACAGAAAGAATCATAGAACAAGGACCCATTCAGGGAGACGTTCCATGGACGCCTGTTCAGCAATGGTTTCTTTCACAGGATATTGAAGAAAGACACCATTTCAACCAGTCTGTCATGCTTTTCCATTCTGATCGTTTGTCTGAAGACGCCCTTAAAGCAGCCTTAAAAAAACTGGCGGAGCATCATGATGTGCTTCGGACGGTTTATCGTGACGATGACGGGCGATGGATTCAAATCAACCAAGGCATTCATGAATCACAGCTGTACAGCTTGAGAATATCTGATCTTTCACAGTCAGAAAGCGGTTGGGAAACGCAAATCAAACAAGCAGTTGCTGATCTACAGCAAAGCATCAATTTGCAGGAAGGACCATTGTTACATGCCGCTTGGTTTAAAACACTGTCCGGAGATTACTTGTTCCTTACCATCCACCATCTTGTCGTTGACGGGGTTTCATGGCGGATTTTGCTTGAGGATTTGTCAGCAGGATATCAACAAGCGGCTGCAGGCGAGGCGATTCAACTTCCGCCTAAAACTGATTCCTATCAGGAATACGCAAGACGAATACAGGGCTATGCCCAAAGCAGCAAGCTGATTCGTGAGGAGGCGTATTGGCGAAGTGTAGAAGAACAGCAAGCTGCGGAACTGCCATATGAAATGTCGCATCATGAGAACACCGACTGCAGCAAAAGGGACTCGGTGAGCTTTTCACTCACTGAAGCAGATACCTCCGTCTTGCTGCAAAACGTCAATCACGCCTATGGTACAGATACACAAGATATACTGCTAACTGCGGCATCTTTGGCAATTCGTGAATGGACAGGCGGAAGCAAGCTCCGGATTGCAATGGAAGGACACGGGAGAGAACACATTCTGCCGGAGTTGGATATCAGCCGAACGGTCGGCTGGTTTACATCTATTTACCCCGCCCTCATAGACTTTGAAAATCATGGGGATGAACTCGGAACCGCAGTAAAAACCGTTAAAGATACACTGGGCCGGATACCAAACAAGGGGGTGGGATACGGTATGCTGAAATACCTCACACACCCTGAAAACAAAAGTATTGAGTTTTCAAAAATACCGGAAATCAGCTTTAACTATTTGGGACAGTTCAATGACATAGAAAGACAGGATAACTTCCGCCCATCGAGCCTTGGAAGCGGAAAGGACATCACTCATACATGGAGGCGTAAACAGATCATCGAGATGAGTGCAATGGCAGCAGACAAAAAGCTTCATTTCAATCTCAGTTATCCGCCAGCCCGCTTTCATCGAAACACAATGGAGCAGCTTATCAACAGGATCGCACACTTTTTGCTGGACATTATGAAACACTGCGCCAGTAAACAGAAAGCTGAAAAGACGCTGAGCGATTTCAGCAGCCAATCATTAACGGCAGAGGATTTGGACAGTATATCCAGCTTGGTGGAAGAATTATAGAAAATCGTGACAGGGAGACATGAACATGACAAAAGCGAATTCAATTCAGGATATTTATCCGCTGTCTTACATGCAGGAAGGGATGCTTTTCCATTCCCTCCTGCAAAAAGATTCACAAGCATATGTCGAGCAAGCTTCTTTTACAATAGAAGGGACAGTCAACCCGCAGTGTTTTCAAAACAGCATCAATGCTCTTGTAGCAAGACACGATATTTTCAGAACGATTTTTATCAGTCAAAATGTTTCATCTCCCCAGCAGGTTGTCCTGAGAGAACGGAATGTCATCGTACAGGAAAAAGACATCACGCATTTAAACGAAGAGAAGCAGTCACAGTTTATCGAGCAATTGAAAGAAGAGGACCGGGCTCAAGGGTTTCAGTTGCAAAAAGACCTGCTCATGCGCATCGCTCTGATTCAAACTGGAGAGAGCCAGTACACTTGTATTTGGACCTTTCATCACATTATGATGGACGGCTGGTGCCTCAGCATTGTGCTAAAGGAGTTTCTCCATATTTACGCATCTTATGTACACGGCTCCCCTATATCATTGGAGCCGGTCCATCCATACGGAACGTATATCAAATGGCTGATGGAGCAAGACAAAGAGCAGGCAGTTTCTTATTGGGAACATTATCTATCTGGCCATGACCAGCAAACCATACTCCCGAAGCAGAAAAAAACAAAGGGGAGAAGCAGGCAGGAACACGTTACGTTTTCATTCTCTAAGGAAGAAAGCATCAGGCTTTCGGAGCTTGCTGCAAGAGAAGAAGTAACACTCAGTACGATTTTTCATACCATTTGGGGCATTCTGCTTCAAAAATATAATAATAACGATGATGCCGTATTCGGTTCTGTCATGTCAGGAAGGCCTGCAGAAATCGAAGGAATTGAACAGATGGTCGGTCTTTTCATTAACACGATTCCGGTTCGGGTTCAGGGGGCAAAAAGACCATTTCTTCAACTCATAAAAGACATGCAAAAAGACCGTCTTTCCGGTGAAGCATACAGCTACCACCCTTTATATGAAATTCAAGCCCGATCAGCGGTTAAGCAAGGGTTAATTGATCATATTCTCGTATTTGAAAACTATCCGGTTCAGCAAGAGATTCAGATGCTGAATAAACAGGAACATGCTTCTGATCTTTTTCAGATTCATAACTTCACTGTGGCAGATGAAACCAACTACAGCTTTTATCTTATGGTGGCGCCAGGGGAAGAAATCCATATCAAAATGAGCTATGATGCGGAGCAGCATGATCGGTCTTTTGTGCTTTCTGTCAAAGAGCATCTTTTGAATGCTGTATCGCAAATCTTAACTAATCCGAATCTTCCGCCTGAAGAAATCGATATCACGACTGACACTGAAAAGCAGCAGCTGATTGGTGAAATGGCAGATGTATCACCTGTTTACGAAACCATCCATGCTATGTTTGAAGCACAAGCGGAAAAGACACCGGACGTTTATGCTGTAATTGATCAAGCCTGCTCGTTAACGTACAGAGAATTGAACAAATCGGCTAACAGATTGGCGCGGCATTTGCGAATGAAAGGTGTTGCGAGACAGGAGCCTGTTGCGCTCATGATGGAACGCTCTGCGGCGTTTATCACTGGTGTTCTTGGTATTTTGAAGGCAGGCGGCGCCATTGTTCCGATTGATCCGCATTATCCGGCTGAAAGAATCCGTTATATTCTAAATGACTGCGGCTGTTCGCATGTTGTTTCACAAACGCATCTTTCCTCATCGCTTGAAAACAATTACTTTATCACTCATGCAGAAGATATCGAAAGCCAAGAAGACGGCAGTAACCTACAGTCAGTCAACAATGCGGACGATCTTCTGTATATGATTTACACATCAGGCACAACAGGTAAACCAAAGGGTGTTCAATTTGAACATCGAAACATGGCTAACTTGCTGAAGTTCGAATATACTCACTCCGGCATTGACTTTGAAGCAGACGTTCTGCAATTTGCGACACCAGCCTTTGACGTCTGTTATCAAGAAATTTTTTCAGCGCTTCTTAAAGGCGGCACACTGCACATCGTGCCAGAAGCCATAAAAAGAGATGTGCCTCAGCTGTTTGCATTTATAAACAAGCACCAGACGAATATTGTGTTCCTCCCAACGGCTTTTATCAAAATGATTTTCAGCGAGCAACAATTTGCGAACTCGTTTCCTTACGGCGTCAAACACCTGATTGCAGCTGGAGAACAATTAATCATTTCAAGCCTTTTTCAAGATGCATTACGTAAACGCGGCATGCACCTGCACAATCATTACGGACCTGCAGAAACTCATGTGGTATCTACGTATACCATACATCCGGGAGACCCTATTCCTGAGTTTCCTCCAATCGGTAAACCGATAGGCTGTACTGAACTATATATTTTGAATCATCAAAAACAGCTGCAGCCCTACGGCGTATCAGGTGAAATCTATATTTCCGGCGCAAGTGTTGCCAGAGGATATGTCAATCACGATAGCCTGACACGTGACAAATTTTCACCTGACCCTTTCAGGCCCGGATCGATCATGTACCGTACGGGTGATTTGGCCAGACGACTTGAAGACGGCAGCATCGAATATATCGGACGGGCAGACAATCAAGTGAAAATTAGAGGTTATCGAATTGAACCGCAAGAAATCGAAATCACGTTAATGAATCATCCGGATATTAAAGCAGCTGCCATTCTCATCAGGCAAGACCAAAACGGTGAACATGAATTGTACGCTTACTATGACAGTGTACAAAGGCTGAATACAGCAGATTTACGCAGCTATATGGCTAGTGAGCTCCCAGAATACATGATCCCGGTGAAATGGGTATGGGTAGACAACATACCTCTTACTACAAACGGAAAAGTAGATCAATCAGCACTTCCTGAATCAGATGATTCAATTAGCGGGATTCCATATACTGCCCCTCGTAATCTGTTAGAGGCAAAGCTTTCGCAAATATTTGAAGATGTGCTGAAAAATGGTCATATAGGCATCCAAGACAACTTTTTTGACCATGGCGGCCACTCGTTAAAAGCAACAGTGCTTATGTCACGGATCGCAAAGGAATTTCATGTGCAAGTTCCGCTTAAGGACATCTTTGGCCACCCTACGGTAGAAGGATTGGCTTCAATCATCCGAGAAGCTGAGCAAAATCCGTATGCGGCAATTGAACCAGCAGAAGAAAGGAAGACATATCCTGTATCTTCGGCACAAAAACGGACATATGTGCTTCAGCAGCTTGATGAGGGTGTCGCCTACAACATGCCAGCGGTCTTAGAACTGGAAGGGGCACTGGATGTCGCTAAACTGTCTGCTGTATTTAAAGAATTGATCAGTCGGCATGAGCCGCTTCGAACTTCCTTTGTATCTGGGGCTGATGGCGAGCCGGTTCAGCGTATCCATACCGAAGTGCCGTTCACATTAAGTAAAGAGGCCGCTATCGAGGGTTTTGTCCGTCCCTTTGATCTGAGCCAGGCGCCGTTATTTAGAGCGGGTCTTATTAAAGTGGCGAACGAGAAGCATGTATTGCTGGTGGACATGCATCATATCATTTCAGATGGCGTATCCGTTCAGCTCTTAATCCGAGAATTCACCGATCTTTATGCAAACCGGCAGCTTAAGCCATTGCGGATCCAGTATAAAGATTACGCCGTTTGGCAGCAGCAATTTAAAAAGGGGGACTCGTACCAAAAGCAGGAGATTTACTGGCAGCAGCAGTTTAGACGGGATCTTCCTGTACTAGAGCTTCCGACCGATAAACGCCGGCCGGCAGAACGACAATTCACAGGCGGAAAAGTAACCTTTCAAATGGATAAAGAGATTACGGCCAGCATAAAACGGCTCGCCCGTCAAAACAGAAGCACGCTTTACATGACACTGCTCGCTTTGTATTCAGCTTTTTTATCACGGTTAAGCGGTCAGGATGATATCGTGATTGGTTCACCTATCGCCGGCCGGCCCCATGCCGATCTTGAAGCAGTTCTCGGGATGTTCGTCAATACATTGCCTCTCCGGACACGCCCGGCAGGCAATAAGACATTTGAAGAATTTCTGAAGGAAGTCAGGCAGACGACACTAGAAGCGTATGAACATCAGGATTATCCGTTTGAAGAGCTTGTGGATAAACTCGGTGTGCAGCGGGAAATGAGCCGGAATCCATTGTTTGACACAACGCTTGTCCTGCAGAATATGGAACAGCATAAGTTGAAAATGAAAGAGATACAGCTTCAATGGCACGATTTGGAGCATCCAATATCGAAATTTGATATTTCCCTGTATGTGACAGAACACGATTCCGAGCTATTCTGTCAGTTTGAATACAGTACAGCTTTGTTTGAGAAAGAAACCATCCAAAGGTGGGCCGGTCTTTTCACCACGCTTGTGGAACATACAGCTGTCAGCCCTGAAACAGAATTGGACAACATTCCACTCTTAACAATAGAAGAAGAGAGAGAGTTCATTGAAGCATGCCATCCGGTTCAGGGGACGGGCTATCCGATGAATCAAACGCTCCACTATGCACTCGAAATGCAGGCAGCAAAAACGCCTGATCAGACGGCTGTTGTTTTTGAAGATGGAGCGATGACCTACAAAGAATTGAATGAACAGGCTAACCGTATCGCCTGGGAGCTGATCGAACGAGGAGTAAAAACTGAAACAACAGTTGCCATTATGGGAAGGCGTTCACCTGAAATGCTGATTGGCATTTATGGCATTCTTAAATCTGGCTGTGCTTATCTGCCTATCGACCCGGATTATCCGGAAGAACGAATCAGCTTTCTGCTGGAGGACAGCGGTACAAATATTCTCCTGCTTCAGTCTTCTGACCTGCCTGTTCCGGCATTTGCAGGAGAGCTTGTTTATCTCAATCAGACAAATAACGGGCTGGAACATCGTTTGTCCAATCCGAATGTGGACGTTCTCCCGCAATCTTTAGCATATGTCATCTATACATCCGGTTCTACCGGCAGGCCTAAGGGTGTTGAAGTTGAACATCGATCTGCGGTGAATTTTTTGAATTCCCTTCAGTCCCGCTATCGGCTGAAGCACTCAGATGTGATTATGCATAAAACATCTTATTCATTTGACGCTTCAATATGGGAGCTGTTTTGGTGGCCTTATGCCGGTGCTTCTGTTTATCTGCTTCCTCGGGGAGGCGAAAAAGAACCTGAAGTGATCGCGAAGGCTATAGAAGAACAAAAGATCACAGCTATGCATTTTGTGCCTTCAATGCTTCATGCATTTTTAGAACATATAAAATATCGCCCTGTACCGATTAAGACAAACGGACTCAATCGGGTGTTTTCCGGAGGAGAGCAGCTGGGAACCCATCTCGTCTCCCGATTTTGCGAGTTGCTTCCAAATGTTGCATTAACCAATTCCTACGGACCAACGGAGGCAACTGTAGAAGCTGCTTTCTTTGATTGTCCGCTGCATGAAAAGCTTGAACGGATTCCAATTGGAAAACCTGTTCATTATGTCAGATTGTATATCCTCAATCAAAAGCAGCGGATGCTGCCTGCTGGATGTATTGGCGAACTGTACATCGCCGGATCGGGTGTTGCCAGAGGCTATTTGAAA
>NZ_JBAIZW010000016.1:0-12827 GCF_036765155.1 Bacillus sp. 0102A | reverse complement strand
GCTGGCGCTTCGGACACGCCCGGAGGGCGGGAAGCCGTTTGGACAGTATTTGCAGGAAGTGCGTGACACAGCATTGGAAGCGTATGAACATCAGGATTATCCGTTTGAAGAGCTCGTCGATAAGCTTGGGGTAACGCGGGATATGAGCCGGAATCCAGTGTTTGATGCGATGTTTATCCTTCAAAATACAGAAAAGCAGGACATAGAACTGGAAGAAATAAAAGTCCGGCCAGCCAATTTCCCGCATCACATTTCTTTATTCGATATGACGTTTATAGCAACGGAAACAGATGGAGCCATCTGCTGTGAAATGGAATTCAGTACAGAGGTATTCCTAAAAACTACGGTTGAACGCTGGGCAGCTCATTTCAGCGAATTTCTGCATGCGGCACTTTCTAAACCTGAAATAAACCTTTCACAAATAAATATACTTAGTGAAAAAGAAAAACAAAAAATAGCCTTTGAATTCAACAAAACTCAAGTTGAATTTTCTCAAAAAGATGTTCCTTTTCATCGCATATTTGAAGCGAGAGCTGAAGAAACACCAGAACATATAGCTGTTATTGATGACGAAACACAGATTAGCTATCGGATTTTAAACGAAACAGCCAATCGCCTGGCACGGACATTGCAAAAAAGAAAAAGAACGAGACCAACTGTGGCTGTTTTAGCCAAGCGGTCCATTGATGCAATTGTTGGAATCCTAGCAGTGATGAAAGCTGGCGGAGTGTATATCCCAATCGATTCACATTATCCAAAAGCCCGTATTGAATATCTTATCCGTGATAGCGGGGCAGACATTCTTCTTTTGCAGCAGGAGTTGAAGCATTTGATTTCAAACTCTTCTCAATGTGATATGTCTCACATCTGCCTTGACAATGAGGGCTCTTATGAAGAAAACAGCTGCAACCTTGACTTATCTCCTGCTCCTGAAGATGCAGCATATATCATTTATACGTCAGGAACTACGGGCGCGCCTAAAGGCGTTATTGTCACCCATCGGAACTTTACTCATGCAGCTCTTGCGTGGCGTCAAATTTATGAACTGGATCGGAAGCCTGTCAGACTGCTTCAAATGGCGAGCTTTTCATTTGATGTCTTTTCAGGAGATTTGGCGAGAACATTGACCAACGGCGGGACGCTAATCGTTTGTCCTGATGAAAAGAGGCTGGAGCCTGCTGAATTATATGGAATCATGTGCTCCCAGCGAATCACGATCATGGAGTCGACACCGGCCCTCATTATCCCGATGATGGAGTATATATATCGTAACCGGCTCAAGCTTCCTGACTTAAACATACTGATTCTTGGTTCCGACATGGTAAAAACTCAAGATTTCAAAACACTGACAGAGCGCTTTGGCCAAAGCATGCGCGTCATCAATAGTTATGGCGTCACAGAGGCAACGATTGATTCCAGCAGCTATGAAACAAGTATGGGAGAAGAGTATTCGGGAGATAACGTACCCATCGGCATCCCGCTACCGAATGTACACATGTACATACTCAGCCAGACTGATCAAATTCAACCGATTGGCGTTGCCGGCGAGCTGTGCATCAGCGGGGCCGGTATTGCTAAAGGCTATCATAATAAACCTGACTTAACACAATTGAAATTCACAGAAAATCCATTTGTCTCTGGGGAAAGGCTGTACAGAACCGGTGATCGAGCCTGCTGGCTTCCAAACGGAACGATCCGGCTGCTTGGCCGAATGGATTATCAGGTGAAGATAAATGGATACAGAATTGAAACAGAAGAAATTGAGAGTGTACTGCTTCAAACAGGGCTTGTCAGAGAAGCTGCAGTTGCCGTTCAGCATGATAAGAATGGACAGGCTGGTTTATCAGCATATATCGTGCCTTCAGACGTCAACACGAATGCTCTTCGTACTGCTTTAAGAAAGGAACTGCCGGCGTATATGATTCCTGCGCATCTGATTGCTTTAGAAAACATGCCGCTGACCCTAAACGGAAAGCTGGACAGAAACGCCTTGCCGGCTCTAAATGATGTGTTTTCGCGTCCATATTCCGCACCAGTTAACGACATACAAGAAACGATAGCGCAAATATGGGAAGATGTACTGTCCATCTCTCGAGTCGGCATTCAAGATTCCTTTTTTGAGCTTGGCGGTGACTCAATTAAAGCATTACAAGTGGCAGCGCGACTGGCAGCTGAAGGCTGGAGCATGACAATACGCGATTTATTCCGTTATCCAACGATTCACGAGCTAAGCGGACATATCACACCATTGGCATCTCAAGCAGATCAGGGACCTGAGGAAGGCGAAGCTGAGCTCACCCCGATTCAGCGAAGATTTTTCTGGCAGGATTACGCTTTTTATTATCATTACAACCAGTCCGTTATGCTTTTTAGCGAAAAAGGATTCAATGCGAATGCGCTTCGGCGAGCGCTGCGTAAAATAACCGAGCATCACGATGCGATTCGCATGGTGTTTCAACGAAATCAAAACGGCCATGTCGTTCAGTATAATCGCGGAATGAATCACAACGATCGTGAACTGTTCGGCCTTCACATCGCAGACTGGACAAAAGAATCACTGGAAAGGACTCATCTTGATGAAAAACTAGCCGCTGAGGAAACCGTCATTCAAAGCAAAATGAATGTACAAAAAGGGCCTCTGCTGCAAGCAGGTTTGTTTAAAACGGCAGAAGGGGACCATTTGCTGATTGCGCTTCACCATCTAGTGATAGATGGCGTTTCTTGGAGAATACTACTTGAGGATTTAGCTGCAGCATACCAGCAGGCTTTAGAAAAACATGAGATCCAGTTACCGCCAAAAACGGATTCTTATTTGTCCTACGCCAATGGTCTTGCCCAAATTGCTGAAAGCAAACAATTGCTTGCAGAAAAATCATATTGGCAATCAATTTTGGACGCTCACACTGCTTTTCTGCCTAAGGACACGGAAAATGTGCCAGGAAGACTGCAAATGAACAGCGATACAGCGGCGTTTGCACTATCCTGGCGATGCACTGAAAAATTGCTGTTTGAAACCCCGCAAGCCTATGGCACTGATGCTAACGAACTTTTGCTTACGGCGTTAGGAATGGCGCTTTCTGAATGGACAAAGCATGACAAAATCGTGATCAGCACTGAGGGGCACGGAAGAGAAGGGTATGTGCCAAACATTGATATTTCACGTACAGTTGGATGGTTTACTTCCATTTATCCTATTCTTCTGGACATGAGTGTTCCGGTGCCTTTCGACGATCAGCTCGCTTACCGAATAAAGACGACAAAAGATATGCTGAGAAGAGTACCGAACAAAGGTACTGGTTACGGATTGTTAACACAGATAGGAGAACTGCAGTATAAAGAGCCTGAGATCAGCTTTAATTATCTCGGCCAATTCAGCGAAGAGAAGGAAGCTGAAACGTTTCAATTATCATTTTACCAGCCTCGTTACGAAATAGCGGGTGAGAGAGAACGAGAGTATGAGCTGGACATCAATGCTCTCATTACAGACGGACGGCTTCAAGTAAAAGCGGTATACACCCAAGTGTTCAACCAACACTCAATTGAGTGTTTTATGGATCGTTTTCACAGGCATCTTATCGAGATGATTGAGCATTGTTCGCAGAAAAAAGTACGCGAAAAAACGCTGAGTGATTTCAGCAATAAGGAATTAACGTTGTCTGCATTATCTAGCATCGAAGATCTCGTGAAAGATCTTTAACTTTTGAAAAGGTGTGTGGAATTGATGGCACAATCGGCAAAGATTCAAGATATTTATCCGTTATCGCACATGCAGGAAGGAATGCTGTTTCATTCACTGATGGATTTCAGCTCAAAAGCCTATGTCGAACAGACCTCGTTTACGATCACAGGGAATCTATGCATCGACTCGTTTCAAAAGAGCTTAAACCTTCTTGTTTCCCGGTATGATATTTTCAGAACGATTTTTATTAAAGAAGTCCAAGATCTTACAGGTCCGCAGCAGGTAGTCCTGTCAAACCGGGAATTGACAGTGTATCGAGAAGATTTTTCTCACCTGGCCGATCATGAACAGCAGGCTCTGATTGATGCTTTTATGACCAAGGATCGGGAAAAAGGATTTAATTTGCAAAAAGATCCGTTAATGCGTCTTGCCCTTTTTGATAGAGGCAACAGCCAATATACATGTGTCTGGACACATCACCATATCATCATGGATGGTTGGTGTCTGGGCATTATTCTTAAAGAGTTTTTCAGCATGTATGATTCGCTCAAAAATAACTCACCTGTACGGCTTGGCAGCACGGTGCCGTACAGCCGCTATATTGAATGGCTCGGAGAACAAGATCAAGAAGAGACTGCTGCTTACTGGAGCGGGTATTTGAAGGAGTACGGCAATACCGCTTCTATTCCCCGGATAAAGAGCCGCCCAGCGGACGGGGATTATGAAGCCGCTCAGGTCCGCTTTTCTTTAGCGCCGGAAACAGTTGAGAAACTGGCAGAAACCGCCCAAAAATGGGGAGTCACTTTAAACACGTTGTTTATGAGCATTTGGGGCGTGCTCCTCCATCGGTATACCGCCTCCGATGACGCAGTTTTTGGCTCCGTCATTTCGGGACGCCCGTCAGCGATTGATGGGATTGAATCAATGGTCGGATTGTTTATTAATACTGTTCCAGTGCGAATTCGATCTGCGGAGGGCTTGGCGTTTTCTTCGCTTGTCAAAGCCGTGCAGGAGGAAATTTTAGCATCTGAACAGCATGGGTATTATCCGCTTTATGAGATTCAAAACCATAGTCCTTTGAAGCAAGGGTTGATTGATCATATATTTGTCTTTGAAAATTATCCTATTCAGCTTCATCAGGCATTAAGCATTGAGAGCGAAAATGAGGAAAACGCGCTGAAGCTGGGTGACATTTCAATGTCCGAACAAACCAATTACGACTTTAATATCGTTATCGTTCCGGGAGAATCATTTTATATCAAATTCAGCTACAACGCAGCCGTTTACGAACGGGAGGAGATGCTGCGGATCCAGGGGCATCTAAAACAAGCACTAGATTGCATTTTGGAAAATCCGGATATTACCGTCAATGACATCAATATCGTGCCCCCGGAGGAGCAAAAAGTTATCCAATTGTTTAACGAAACAGAACGGCCTTATAGGAACAAAACGATAGCCCAATTGTTCGAGGAACAAGCTCACAAAACACCTGATGCTGATGCATTGAAAATGGGTGATGAATGCTGGACCTATCGCCAATTACATGTAAGAGCCAACCAGATTGCGCACGCCCTAGTAGAAAAGGGTGTTGGACCTGGAGATATCGTGGCTGTGATGATGGGCCGGTCAATGGAGATGCCTGCCGCTCTGCTTGGGATTTGGAAAGCAGGGGGGGCTTATATGCCGCTCGATCCAAATTTCCCAACAGAACGCCTTTCTTTCCTGCTGAAGGACAGTTCAGCGGATCTATTGCTGATAGAAGAAGACCTTATGTCATTCATCCCGCCGCACTATGAAGGAAATGTGATAACGATAGAACATACAGCAAGTCACCAAACAGCGGCTCCAGATGTGCCGATTGGTGATCTCGCTTACTTAATCTATACGTCGGGAACGACAGGACGCCCTAAAGGTGTTCTAGTTGATCATCAAGGCATTGCCAATACATTGCAATGGAGACGGGAAGAGTATGGCATGACCGAACAGGATCTATCTCTCCATCTGTTTTCATATGTGTTTGACGGTTGTGTGACGAGCTTGTTTACCCCGCTTTTATCCGGTGCATGCGTACTGCTGACAACAGATGACGAAGCGAAAGATGTTTTAGCTCTTAAGCGAAAAATAACCCGATATAAGGTCAGTCACATGATCATTGTTCCATCTCTGTACCGGGTGTTATTGGAAGTGATGACTGCTGAGGATGCAAATAGTCTTCGTATTGTGACATTCGCGGGTGAAGCGGTGACACCTGATCTGCTTGAGATGAGTCAAAAGATTTGTCCTTCTGCAGAACTGGCAAATGAATACGGGCCCACAGAAAATAGTGTGGCAACAACCATATTGCGTCATCTGAACGAAAACGAGAGGATCACAATCGGACACCCGATTGCGAACACAGAAGTATTTGTGTTACACGGAAATCAACTGCAGCCGATCGGTGCGGCCGGCGAACTGTGTATTTCCGGCGCGGGTCTTGCCAGAGGATACTACAAACAGCCAGAACTGACAGAGAAAGCATTTTCCGATCACCCATTCCTTGAAGAGAGGCGTTTATACCGAACAGGTGACGCAGGCCGTTTTTTGCCGGATGGAACGATTGAATATATTGGACGTTTTGATGATCAAGTAAAAATGAGGGGTTACCGCATTGAACTGAGAGAGATCGAAACAGTTCTTCGACAGGCACCGGGGGTGAAGGAAGCAGCGGTATTGGCTCGTGATGCTTCTGCTGAGGACAAGGAGCTTATTGCTTATATCGTTCCGGAAAAGGGAAGCAGTCTCCCGGATTTGCATCGCCATCTTGCTGGGACATTGCCGTCCTATATGCTTCCCGCAAGTATTATCAACATCGGCAAAATGCCATTAACATCCAGCGGGAAACTTGACCGTTCAGCACTTCCTGAACCAAAAAACAATGCGGCTCTCACATATATGCCGCCCCGAACCTTAATCGAAGCTGATCTCGCACAGATTTGGGAAGATGTGCTGCATAAACAGAAAATCGGCATTCGTGATGATTTCTTTCAACTAGGCGGACAGTCCTTAAAAGCGGCCGCACTCGTATCAAGAATACATAAAAAGCTTCATGTCGAGCTGCCGCTCAGTGAGGTTTTCTCTTACCCGACAATTGAAAGCATGGCAGTCAAATTGATGAGCTTAAAAGAACATGCTTTTACACAGATTGAGCCTGTGGAGCAAAGAGAGGTCTACCCGCTGTCTTTCTCGCAAAAACGATTATATGCTCTTCATCAGCTGGCAGATGACAGCACAGGCTATAACATGCCCGCTGTACTTGAATTGTGCGGAAATCTAGATCGCCAGCGGTTGAGAAGAGTTCTCACAGAACTTGTGAATCGGCATGAAACATTGCGGACTGTTTTTGTGCTTGACAGTGGAGAGCCCGTGCAGATCATTTATCCAGAGATGGCTTATGACCTGAAAGAGCTTGAAATGGAATCAAAACAAATGCTTGAGTCTGCAATCGAGTCCTTCATCAAACCGTTTGATCTATCGGCCGGTCCGCTCTTTAGAGCATGTGTCATTTCAATGGGCAATAATCACGGATTTTTGCTGCTCGATATGCACCATATCATTGCCGACGGTGTCTCGATGAGCACGCTTGTCCAAGAATTTACTGACTTATATTGCGGAAAGGAACTGCCAGCTTTAAATCTGCATTATAAGGATTTTGCTGTTTGGCAGCAAGAGAAGTTTCCGAAAGACCTATACAGAAAACAGGAGGCCTACTGGCTTGATCAGCTTGGCGGGAGTCTTCCTGTATTAGATTTACCGCTTGATAAAACAAGACCGCGTCTCCCTGATTTCAGCGGTGGAACAATTGAAGTAAACATTGATCAAGACACCGCAAATGAGCTGCACCGTTTAATGGCTGAAACGGGAACAACGTTGTATATGATCCTTCTGGCTGTCTATTCTATTTTGCTATCCAAGCTTAGCGGGCAAGAGGATATTGTTGTCGGCTCGCCCGCTGCCGGAAGACCGCACGCTGATCTGGAGCGCGTCATCGGGATGTTCGTAAATACATTAGCGATGCGCAGCCAGCCGGAGGGCCACAAAACGTTCAGCTCGTATTTGCAGGATATTCGCCGTCTGGCTCTGACAGCTTATGAACATCAGAATTATCCTTTTGAAGAGCTGGCAGATAAGCTCGATACACATCGAGAGGTAAATCGCAACCCGCTGTTCGATGCGATGCTCGTGCTTCAAAGCAGTGAAGATTTCCAGTTTGAAGTGCCTGGTCTATCGATTTTATCTGTCACTCCAAAACACGATATATCCAAATTCGATTTGACATTACACGCTGAGGAGTATTCAGAGGGAATTCGCTGCCGTTTTGAATACAGCACCGCTCTTTTTGAAGAAGAGACCATTGCGCGATGGGCATCCTATTTTATTGAACTGGTTAAAAATGTAATAGCGGATAACGAGATGAGAATTTCGGAAATGCAATTGCTACCTTCTGCAGAGCGGGAGCTGCTCCTTGAAAAAATGGGACACTATGCGGCTTATCCGAGAAATGAAAACATTGTAAGCATATTTGAAAAGCAAGCGGCTGAACATCCTGATCATCTCGCAGTGGTGTGCGGCCACTCTCAGCTTACTTATCGAGACCTGAAAGAAAAAGCAGACCGGACAGCTGCTATGCTCATCAAACAAGGGGTCGGCACTGGGGACATCGTCGGTCTGATGCTCGATCGGTCACCTGATATGATCATTGGCATTTTATCGATTTTAAAAGCGGGAGGGGCCTACTTGCCGATTGATCCTGAATATCCTCAGGACCGTATCAGCTTTATGCTCAATGACAGCGGGACAGAACTGTTGCTGACAGAGCGCGGACAAAATAAACCGGCAGACTACAGCGGGAAAATGTTGTATATCGGTGAAGCTAAAAATGATTCAATTCCGGCTGATTTAAAAATCCAAGAAACTCTGGCGGATCAGCCGGCATACGTGATATATACATCCGGAACCACGGGCAAGCCAAAGGGCGTCATGGTCGAGCACCGCAATGTGATCAGTCTTTTAAAGCATCAAAACCTGCCTTTTGAATTTGGCCATGAAGACGTCTGGACGTTCTTGCATTCATATTGCTTTGATTTCTCTGTATGGGAAATGTTCGGTGCGTTATTGAACGGAAGCACACTAGTCGTGGTCTCTAAAGAAACAGCCCGTGACCCCCATGCATTACGATTATTGTTAAAAAAAGAACGCGTCACTGTACTCAATCAGACTCCGACTGCTTTTTACGGCCTGATGCATGAAGATCAAAACCATCCGGGTCGATTAAACATCCGATACGTCATTTTTGGCGGCGAAGCTTTACAGCCCGGCATGCTTCAAAGCTGGAATGAAAAATATCCTTATACTGATCTGATCAATATGTACGGTATTACAGAAACGACGGTACATGTAACATTCAAAAAATTGTCCGCAGCAGACATTGCAAAAAATAACAGCAATATCGGACGGCCTCTTTCAACTCTGCAGGCTTATGTGATGGATGCTCATATGAATCTGCAGCCGACCGGAGTTCCAGGGGAGCTTTATATAGGCGGTGAAGGCGTAGCACGGGGATATCTCAACAGAGATGAGCTGACCGCTGACCGTTTTGTACCCAATCCTTATCTTCCGGGGGACAGATTATACCGAACGGGAGATCTTGCTAAACGCCTGTCAAATGGCGAGCTGGAATACGTAGGCCGCATTGATGGTCAGGTTAAAGTCAGAGGGCATCGTATCGAGTTAGGCGAAATCCAAGCGGCGCTTCTTCAGCTTCCGATTATTAAAGAGGCGGCTGTCATCACAAGAAAAGATGAGCAAGGGCAAACAGCTGTATATGCATACATGGTGACAAAAGATCAACAGGTCGCAAATACATCAGATATCCGAACTTCTCTAAAAAACATGCTGCCTCACTTTATGCTGCCCGCCCGTTTAATACAGATTGACAGCATCCCGCTGACTGTTAATGGAAAGCTCGATCAGAAAGCCCTGCCGGAACCTGATAAACATGCTTATCCTGCTGATGATATCAGCCCTAGAAATGAGATTGAAAAGGTAATGGCTCATATTTGGGAGGAGCTTCTTGATGTGAATGAGCTGGGCATAAGCGCCAATTTCTTTGAACTTGGCGGAGATTCTATTAAAGCGCTGCAAGTTTGCGCCAGACTGAAGCAACGCGGATTCGAAACGACAGTACGTGAGATGTTTGAACATCAGACTCTGGGTGAACTGTCCGCTCGTGTTCGAAAAGCCGTACACGTCATTGACCAAGGTACGGTAGAAGGCGAGATCACTTGGACACCTGTCCAGCAATGGTTTTTCTCGCAATCTCTGGAGATGCATCATTTTAATCAGTCCGTTATGCTCAAACGGACTGAACGATTTGACGAAATTTCTCTTAGAAAAGTGCTAAGAAGCCTGGTGACTCATCATGACGCACTGAGAATCGTATGCAAATATGAAGATGGCCAGCCGGTGCAGTTGAATAGAGGGATTGATCTTCCAGATGAAGAGTTATATGCTCTTGAACTGTTTGATGTAAAGGGTAACTTAACAGAAGCACAAAACAGGATTAAGGAAACAGCCAGCCAGATGCAGAAGGATATTCGTTTGGAAACCGGCCCCTTGCTTCACGCTGGATTGTTTAGAACCGAAAATGGTGACCATTTGTTTCTGACGATTCATCACTTGGTTATTGATGCAGTTTCATGGCGCATTTTGTTCGAGGATTTTTCAACAGCTTACAAACAGGCTGTATCAGGAGAATCTATTAAACTGCCGCAAAAAACAGATTCATATTTAACGTATTCACAAAGAATAGCTGACTACTCTAAAAGCCGCCAGATGCAACGCGAAGCAGCGTATTGGGAAGAGCGCGAGAACCGTCACATTCAACCTATTCCTAAAGACAATGACGCAGCGCCTAACCTATTCAAAGATACAGAAGTGATTGAATTTGAACTGTCCCGCCATCACACCGAATTATTGTTAACTGCTGCAAATAAAGCATACAGCACGGAGATGAATGATATCCTGCTGACAGCTTTAGGTCTTGCTCTACAACAATGGACGGGCTCTGACCAGTTTAAAATCAGCATGGAGGGCCATGGAAGGGAATCATATCTTGGGGACATTGATATGAGCAGAACTGTCGGCTGGTTCACCTCGATTTATCCTGTGTGGCTTGATATGAGCGATTCTGATCATAAGAACAAAGATGAACGGCTGGGCCATCTCATTAAACAGACAAAAGATATGCTGCATCGTATACCGAATAAAGGCGCAGGCTACGGTGTGCTGAAATATATCAGCAAAAGATGGGGCTCTGAGAAAAACACCCCGGAAACCAGCTTTAATTATTTAGGCCAGTTTGATCAGGATATTCAATCAAAAGCCTTTGAGGTTTCTGACATCAAACCAGAAAATGAGATCAGTTCGAACTGGGAGCGGCCTTATGCTCTGGATATCAGCGGAGCTGTTTCTTCGGGTTGCCTGAACATGCACATCATCTATAACAGGCTTCAATTTGAGGAAAAAACAATCCAAACATTTGCCGGGCATTTTAAACAGACTCTGGAAAACATCATTGAGCATTGTACAGGCAAAGAAAACCGAGAATGGAGCGCATCTGATTTCACCGATGAAGATTTAACGCTTGATGAATTGAGTGAGATTATGGGAGCCGTCAACAAACTATAGGGAGAGGAGATTCATACTGATGCCGCAGCAACCCGAAATAAAGGATATATACCCTTTGTCATTTATGCAGGAAGGGATGCTTTTTCACTCACTGTATGATGAACAGTCAAGAGCTTATTTTGAACAGGCTTCTTTTACGATACATGGACAGCTTGACTTGGAGCGTTTCCAAAAAAGTATGGATGGTGTTTTTGACAGATACGAAATCTTCCGAACGGCGTTCATCTATAAAAATGTAGCCAAACCTCGCCAGGTCGTGCTCAAGCATCGTCCTTGCCATGTTCATTTTGAAGATATTTCCCATCTCAATGAAAGAGATAAAGAACATTGCACCGAGGCATTCAAAGAACAGGATAAATCCAGAGGCTTCGATCTCCAAACGGATGTACTGATGAGAATATCTATTTTGAAATGGGGGCCTGATCGTTATATCTGTATCTGGAGCCACCATCATATTTTAATGGATGGCTGGTGTTTAGGTATTGTTATTAAAGACTTTCTCCACATTTATCAAGCGCTCGGAAAAGGACAGGTTCCGGATTTGCCTCCCGTACAGCCGTACGGGACGTATATTAAATGGCTGATGCAGCTAGACCGAGAAGAAGCAGCTGAGTATTGGAAAAAGAGGCTTCAGTATTTCGAAAAAGCGACGCCTCTGCCCAAAAGAACAGATCAAATGCCAGATGGGACATTACAGCAAATCACGTTCACTATTTCTGAAAAAGAAACCTCCGAATTACAGAAAATCGCAACAGCGTCTGGTGCGACGCTAAACACTGTTTTCCAAGCTTTATGGGGAATCATGCTCCAAAAGTTCAATCGCTGCGGCGATGTTGTGTTCGGATCAGTTATATCAGGCAGACCTTCTGAGCTAAAAGATGTGGAAAACATGGTCGGACTTTTTATCAATACCATTCCTATTCGAGTCCGAAGTGATTCCCTTTCTTTTTCTGACCTAGTCAGCAGGATGCAAAAGGATATGACTGAAGCAGAAGCGTATAGTTACTTCCCTTTATATGACATTCAGGCGCAGAGTGCTCTTAAACAAGAGCTTATCGATCATATTATTGTCTTTGAAAATACACCTACCCAGCAAGAGATTGAAGGGCTGAATCAGGCTGGATCATTTGATTTCTCCGTGAAAGATTTTGAGATGGCAGAGGAGACCAACTATAGATGCAGTGTCAAAGTGATCCCAGGCCGTACCTTGTACGTTCGGATTCATTTTCATACTGGCGCTTATCAATCAAATATGATGTCTGAGATAAAAGATTATTTACAGCACATGATCTCTGACATCATCTCTGATCCAACTCTTTCCGTGTCAAAGATGACATTGCTGGATGAGAACAAAACAAGGAAAATCGTTTCTCAAAATAACAGGTCTGTATCCGTTTCGCCTAAAGCCCCAACCCTCCACGGA
>NZ_JBAIZW010000015.1:0-15455 GCF_036765155.1 Bacillus sp. 0102A | reverse complement strand
TTGAGCTGGGTTTTTTGTTTATCAACAATGAAGAAGAAATTGTAAAGCGTATTTCGGGAATTTGTTTTCAGTCACTAATAAAAACTGCTGAATTAGTACGTAATCATCACTTATATGCTGGGTTAACAGCTCATACCACCACTCCGTCTCATATCTCGCAATCATCCCTATGTTGTACAAAATTAAATAATGAATGGCCATTTCAGGAAGTCTTAGAAATTGCTCCCTTTGAGAAGGGATATAATATTGGTTCTTTCCCATGTCATATAACAAACTGATTGATGTCCATGGCTTCGTGTCTTGCGGTGAAATGTCAAACTGCAGCTCGTGTTCATTTTTCTTTGTAAACGACCATTGAAAATGATGGGACATATATTCGGCAAATCTTGAATCAGACATTTTATAATTGATGACCGCCTCCTCTGGTACAGAAATCCTGTCCTTATCCTTTTCTACTTTTGTCATAAAACGTTCTTTCTGCTGAAAATAGAAAGCATCACTTAGTTCTGGAATCGCCATCAGCAGTTTTCTCATGGTATATCTTTCATCTACAATATCGGATTGCCCGAATAAGTGTTTCATGAAGTGTATGCATAGGCCGTTTCGTTGTATTTTTACTTCATCGTCACCAAAACAATAATTCTGTTTCTTTCGCTTTCTTGTTGTTACGCCGTGTGCCAGTACTGATGCATGGCTTGGATAATGAGGATCCCGTGTAATTAGACATGCCTTGATAAGCTGTGCCATTCCGTAAAATAAAAGAATCGGCTTGATTTCTAAAGGGGAATATGAGGCTTGTTTATAAAACGATTCGGCATGCTTTAAGAAATAAATAAACCGTTCGCTGTTTTTGAAAGCGTTTTTTTTCGCTTCGTCAATACCGTTTAAGGTATAAGTCTTTTCTAGAAATTTCTGGGTTGATTCAACTGAGTAAAATAGCGCTAAGTCTTTCCACTTATGATATGTCATATGTATTTCTTAATCCTTTCTATTATCTAAATATTTCAACTCTTTCCCGCTTCCTTGACATGCTCTTGGCTAGTTGATAATCTACATATAATATTTTGCCGAAAAGAGGGGGATTTACTAATGTGGGAAAGTAAATTTTCAAAAGAAGGCTTAACGTTCGACGATGTGCTGCTTCTGCCAGCTAAGTCAGAGGTACTTCCGCGTGATGTGGATTTATCTGTAGAACTAACAAAAACGTTAAAGCTGAATATTCCTGTCATCAGCGCAGGTATGGACACTGTAACAGAATCAGCAATGGCAATTGCAATGGCTAGACAGGGCGGCTTGGGCATCATTCATAAAAACATGTCCATTGAACAACAGGCTGAACAAGTTGATAAAGTAAAGCGTTCTGAACGCGGCGTTATCACAAATCCCTTCTTTTTAACTCCTGATCACCAAGTATTTGATGCAGAGCACTTGATGGGGAAATACAGAATTTCCGGTGTTCCGATTGTAGATAACGAAGAAGACCAAAAGCTTGTCGGAATTATTACAAACCGTGATCTTCGTTTTATTTCTGACTACTCAATGAAAATCAGCGATGTCATGACGAAAGAAGAGCTTGTTACTGCACCTGTAGGAACGACTCTTGATGAAGCTGAAAAGATTTTGCAGAAACATAAAATTGAAAAGCTTCCTCTCGTTGATGACCAGAATAAATTAAAAGGTCTAATCACAATCAAAGACATTGAAAAAGTCATTGAGTTCCCGAACTCATCTAAAGACGTTCACGGCCGTCTGATCGTTGGCGCGGCAGTTGGTGTAACCGGCGACACAATGACTCGTGTCAAAAAGCTTGTCGAAGCTAATGTCGATGTTATAGTTATTGATACAGCTCACGGACATTCTCAAGGCGTATTAAACACAGTAACAAAAATCCGTGAAACATATCCTGAATTAAACATTATTGCTGGAAACGTTGCAACAGCTGAAGCGACGAGAGCCCTTATCGAGGCTGGAGTAGATGTTGTCAAAGTTGGAATCGGACCTGGTTCAATTTGTACAACACGCGTGGTAGCAGGTGTGGGTGTTCCGCAAATTACAGCAATTTATGATTGTGCGTCTGAAGCAAGAATGCATGGCAAAACAATCATCGCAGACGGTGGAATTAAATTCTCTGGTGATATCACGAAAGCATTGGCAGCCGGTGGACATGCTGTTATGCTTGGAAGCTTGCTTGCAGGTACGTCAGAAAGTCCAGGAGAAACTGAAATCTACCAAGGCAGAAGATTTAAAGTATACCGCGGTATGGGGTCAGTTGCTGCAATGGAAAAAGGAAGTAAAGACCGTTACTTCCAAGAAGAAAACAAAAAATTCGTTCCTGAAGGAATTGAAGGACGCACACCTTACAAAGGACCAGTTGAAGAAACAGTTTATCAGCTAGTCGGCGGTCTTCGTTCCGGGATGGGATATTGCGGGTCCAAAGATCTTCACGCTTTAAGAGAAGAAGCTCAGTTCATTCGCATGACTGGCGCAGGACTTCGTGAAAGCCATCCGCATGACGTGCAGATTACAAAAGAATCACCGAACTATACAATTTCTTAATAAATTGTTACAAATTAAAAACATTTGACAGGGTCTCTGACTCTGTCTATTTTTTTTATACTGATTATGATAAAATTTATACTGTTGTGCGTTGAAAATGTCCTTAACGGCTTAATTATAGATGAAGAAAATGAAATACGGAGGTCGTACGATTGAACATCATGAAATGTAAACAGCTATTGATGTCATTGGTTGTATTAACACTAGCTGTCACTTGTTTGGCTCCAATGTCAAAAGCAAAAGCAGCCAGTGATCCAATTGATATCCATGCAGCAGCTGCTATTATGATCGAAGCTTCTTCAGGTAAAATTCTGTACAGTAAAAATGCAGATAAGAGACTGCCAATTGCCAGTATGACAAAGATGATGACAGAGTATCTGTTACTAGAAGCAATTGATGAAGGTAAAGTGAAATGGGACCAAACCTATACACCTGATGACTATGTGTATGAGATTTCCCAAGATAACAGCTTATCAAACGTCCCACTTCGTAAGGACGGGAAATACACAGTAAAAGAACTATATCAAGCTACAGCAATTTATTCTGCAAATGCTGCCGCTATTGGGATTGCAGAAATCGTTGCGGGTTCTGAAACTGAATTTGTGAAAAAAATGAATGCAAAAGCGAAAGAACTTGGCTTAACAGATTACAAATTTGTTAACGCAACAGGTCTTGAAAACAAAGATCTTCACGGGCATCAGCCCGAGGGGACAAGCGCAGATGAAGAAAGTGAAGTTTCTGCTAAGGATATGGCGATTCTTGCAGATCACTTGATTACTGACTACCCTGAGGTTCTCGAGACTTCCAATATCGCCAAAACGAAGTTCAGAGAGGGCACCGATGATGAAATGGACATGCCCAACTGGAACTTCATGCTGAAAGGGCTCGTCAGCGAGTATAAAAAAGCGACTGTAGATGGTCTGAAAACAGGTTCTACCGACTCTGCGGGTTCATGCTTCACAGGAACAGCCGAACTCAACGGAATGCGTGTCATTACTGTTGTATTGAACGCAAAGGGCAACCTTCATACAGGCCGTTTCGATGAGACCAAAAAAATGTTCGATTATGCCTTCGACAATTTCTCCATGAAAGAAATGTACGCTGAAGGCGATCAAGTAAAGGGCCATAAAACAGTTTCAGTTGATAAGGGTAAAGAGAAAGAAACAGCCATTGTGACAAACAAAGCATTCTCTCTTCCTGTCAAAAATGGTGAAGAAAAGAATTACAAAGCGAAGGTCACATTAAATAAAGATACGCTAACTGCCCCTGTGAAAAAAGGAACGAAGGTTGGGCAACTGACTGCGGAATATACAGGTCATGAAAAGGATTACGGATTCCTTAACAGCAATCTGGCCGGCGTAGACCTTGTTACAAAAGAAAAAGTAGAAAAAGCAAACTGGTTTGTTTTGACAATGCGCAGTATCGGCGGATTTTTCGCCGGCATTTGGGGAAGTATTGTTGATACGGTAACCGGCTGGTTTTAATCAATTGAAAGAGCTCTGATTCACGTTAGGGCTCTTTCGCTTAATATACTGAAAAAACCCAATTTTTAATAAAAAATGATTTTCAAAGCGCTTAAAACCGAATAAAATGATATATATCCATATGAATTATTGGATTTCTAGGATACAATAAGGACTAGAAATCATATAACTATACCTTGATTAGGGGGACCAAGAAATGGCTCAAACAGGTACTGAACGTGTAAAACGCGGAATGGCAGAAATGCAAAAGGGCGGCGTCATCATGGACGTCATCAATGCGGAACAAGCGAAAATTGCTGAAGAGGCTGGAGCTGTCGCTGTAATGGCGCTGGAGCGAGTACCAGCTGATATTCGCGCGGCTGGGGGAGTTGCCCGTATGGCTGACCCTACAATCGTGGAAGAAGTAATGAATGCAGTATCTATCCCGGTAATGGCGAAAGCGCGTATCGGACATATTGTTGAAGCGCGTGTGCTTGAAGCTATGGGTGTTGACTATATTGATGAAAGTGAAGTTCTGACTCCGGCTGACGAGGAATTTCATTTAAATAAAAATGAATACAAAGTTCCTTTCGTCTGCGGCTGCCGTGATCTTGGTGAAGCAACACGCCGTATTGCTGAAGGTGCTTCTATGCTTCGTACGAAAGGTGAACCTGGAACAGGAAATATTGTTGAGGCTGTTCGCCATATGCGCAAAGTAAATGCTCAAGTGCGTAAAGTAGTTGCGATGAGTGATGATGAACTAATGACAGAAGCGAAAAACTTAGGTGCTCCTTACGAGCTTCTCCTGCAAATTAAAAAAGACGGCAAGCTTCCTGTCGTAAACTTTGCTGCTGGCGGCGTAGCAACTCCTGCTGATGCTGCTCTCATGATGCAGCTTGGTGCTGACGGAGTATTTGTTGGCTCTGGTATTTTCAAATCAGACAATCCTGCTAAATTTGCGAAAGCCATTGTGGAAGCAACAACTCACTACACTGATTACAAATTGATCGCTGAGCTTTCTAAAGATCTTGGTACCGCAATGAAAGGGATTGAAATCTCAAACTTACTTCCAGAACAGCGCATGCAAGAACGCGGCTGGTAGGAATATAGGAGCGCTGCTGACATGTTAACAATAGGAGTACTAGGACTTCAAGGAGCAGTTAGAGAGCATATCCGTGCAATTGAAGCATGCGGCGCGGCTGGTCTTGTCGTTAAACGTCCGGAGCAGCTGAATGACATTGACGGGCTGATTTTGCCTGGTGGTGAGAGCACAACGATGCGGCGTTTGATTGATACATATCAATTCATGGAGCCGCTTCGTGAATTTGCTGCTCAAGGAAAACCGATGTTCGGGACATGCGCCGGATTAATTATATTAGCAAAAGAAATTGCTGGTTCAGATAATCCTCATTTAGGTCTTCTGAATGTGGTTGTTGAACGCAATTCGTTTGGCCGGCAGGTTGACAGTTTTGAAGCTGATTTAACAATCACAGGCCTGGACGAGCCTTTTACAGGGGTATTCATCCGCGCGCCACATATTTTAGAAGCTGGTGAAAATGTTGAAGTTCTTTCGGAACATAATGGCCGTATTGTAGCCGCTAAACAGGATCAATTACTAGGCTGCTCATTCCATCCGGAGCTGACAGATGATCACCGAGTGACACAGTTATTTGTTCAAATGGTAGAGGAATACAAGCAGAAAGCACTTGTATAAAACAGTTGAAAGCTGTGGAAACTTATAGTACATTATAAGCACAAATAAAGATCGAAAAGCGTTGACAGGAACTAGTAGGAAGCCTCTCTTTCCAAGAGAGCCGATGGTTGGTGTGAATCGGTGAAAGATGCTGTCTGAATCCATCCTTGAGCGAAATGCTGAAACAAGTAGGCATTTACGGGATAACCGTTATGTTTGAAAGTGGTAAACGAGTCTTTGGCTTGTTTTCAATCAGGGTGGCAACGCGAGAGCTCTCGTCCCTTTATGGGGATGAGGGCTCTTTTTATTTTCGACAAATTTTATAAAAAGGAGTGTTTCGCATGCTTGATACAAAAATGCTGAGAGCAAATTTTCAAGATATTAAAGCAAAGCTTGTACACAAAGGCGAAGACTTAACTGATTTTGATAAGTTTGAGACGCTGGACGATAGACGAAGAGATCTTATCGGTAAAGTTGAAGAATTAAAGGGAAAACGGAATGAAGTATCTCAGCAAGTTGCTGTGCTGAAACGTGAGAAAAAAGACGCGGATCACATCATTAAAGAAATGCGTGAAGTCGGTGAGGAGATTAAAAAGCTTGATGAAGAATTAAGAACAGTGGAATCTGAGCTTGATACCATTCTCCTTTCAATCCCAAACATTCCGCATGAGTCTGTTCCTGTAGGTGAAACAGAAGACGACAACATAGAAGTACGTCAATGGGGTGAAAAGCCTTCATTTGATTACGAGGCGAAGCCGCACTGGGATATTGCAGATGAGCTGAGTATCCTTGATTTTGAACGTGCTTCAAAAGTAACAGGAAGCCGTTTCGTTTTCTATAAAGGGTTAGGTGCCCGTCTGGAGCGTGCACTTTATAACTTTATGCTTGATTTGCATGTAGATGAGTATAACTATACTGAAGTGATTCCGCCTTATATGGTAAACCGCGCAAGCATGACAGGAACGGGCCAGCTCCCTAAATTCGAAGAGGATGCATTTAAAATCAGAGAAGAAGATTACTTCTTAATTCCGACCGCGGAAGTACCGATTACAAACATGCATCGCGATGAAATTCTTTCAGGTGACAGCCTGCCGATTAACTATGCGGCATTCAGTGCCTGCTTCCGTTCTGAAGCTGGTTCAGCAGGGCGTGATACACGCGGATTAATCCGTCAGCACCAATTTAATAAAGTTGAGCTTGTGAAGTTTGTGAAGCCTGAAGATTCTTATGAAGAATTAGAGAAGCTTACAAACCAAGCAGAACGAGTTCTTCAGCTGCTCGAGCTTCCATACCGTGTCATGAGCATGTGTACGGGTGATCTAGGTTTTACGGCGGCAAAAAAATACGATATCGAAGTTTGGATCCCAAGCCAAGACACATATCGTGAAATCTCTTCTTGCAGCAACTTCGAAGCGTTTCAGGCAAGACGTGCGAACATTCGTTTCAGACGTGAAGCGAAAGGCAAGCCTGAGCATGTACACACACTGAACGGTTCAGGTCTGGCGGTTGGAAGAACAGTTGCCGCTATCTTAGAAAATTATCAGCAGGAAGACGGAAGCGTTGTAATTCCGAAAGTACTTCGCCCTTATATGGGGAATAAAGAAGTAATGAAACCATAAAATAATGAAAAGGTGCGCCTGACAAGGTGCGCCTTTTTGCCTGTGTAAACAGGACATTTTATAAAAGTGAGAAAAAAGTTTTTAAAAATGCTTGACCATATAAGAACATTCATGATATATTAAGTCTTGTCGATACGGAGGAATACCCAAGTCCGGCTGAAGGGATCGGTCTTGAAAACCGACAGGGGTGTCAAAGCCCGCGGGGGTTCGAATCCCTCTTCCTCCGCCATATTGATTTTAATTCTAATGAAACACAAGCATATATTGGAGATTGTTTTGTCCGTTGCGTTCGTTGCAACGGATTTTTTATTATAATGAAAAAGTGAATCTCAACTGAGATTCACTTTTTTTGATTTTCATGAATAGCTGAAGCGATTTGATTTACAATGTTTTCAATTGAGCTTTCGTCGTTCAGCAAATCATAATCCTCAATGCGAAGCTTTAAAACAGGGCAGGCATTAAAACCGCTTATCCAATTTTCATAACGCGTATGCATTTCTTCCCAATAAGACCGGCTTGTCTGAAGCTCCATTTCACGGCCCCGTTCTTCAATCCGGTTTAAAATGTTCTCCAGATCTCCTTCTAAATAGATCAATACATCAGGGTGTGGGAAATACGGTGTCATGACCATTGCTTCGAAAAGGCTTGTGTAGGTTTTGTAATCAATCTTTGACATAGTCCCTTTGTCAGCATGCATTTTCGCGAATATTCCTGTGTCTTCATAAATAGAACGATCCTGTACAAATCCTCCGCCGGCTTCAAAAATCGTTTTCTGTTCTTTGAAGCGTTCAGCTAAGAAATAGATTTGCAGGTGAAAGCTCCAACGTTCAAAATCATGATAGAACTTTTCTAAGTATGGATTATGATCGACTTCCTCCAGAGAGGTCTTAAATCCAAGCCGTTTAGCCAAAGCTTTTGTTAAAGTCGATTTTCCGACACCTACTGTTCCTGCTACTGTGATAATTGAATTTTCAGGGATATGATGTACCTTCATACGATAAGCTCCTTTACATGGGCGGCAATGCGTTCAAAGTCGCTCTTATTCAAAACAAAGTCTTTTGAATCGCCATCTATCGTTACAACTGTAAGTTCAGGATCTGCTTCCTGCAGCTGTTTGATGGCGACTTCATAATCTGCGATCAGCTGCTCCAAATAGCTTGTTTCAATTTTTTTCTCAAAGGGGCGTCCGCGTTTTTCAATGCGGTGTAACAGTGTGGGCAGACTAGCCTTTATGTAAATGATAAAATTCGGCTTTTGCAGATCATCTGTTAGCAGGCGATAAATCTTTTTATATTTTTCCAACTGATGTTGAGAGAGGGTGCGTTCCGCAAAAATCACATTTTTATAAATGTGATAATCAGCTATCACAGGCTGTCCCTTCTTTAAAAAGTAATCAGTGGTGTCTTCAAGCTGTTTGTATCTGTGACAAAGAAAAAACATCTCAAGCTGGAAGCTCCATTCCTCTATATTGTCATAAAACTTATCAAGGTACGGGTTATCCTCAACAATCTCATTGATCATAGGGATTTCGAGCTCTTGTGAGAGCATCGTTGCGAGGGTTGTTTTTCCTGCCCCGATAGGACCTTCTATTGCAATAAAAGGGGCTGTATTCATCGGAATCCTCCTTATTTCTGAAAAACGTTCGTCAGTTGCCGACCTTCATATTGTATCACAACCCTTGGGTGCCCCCATGAAAAAAGACGTTTCTAAATTATCGAAACGTCTTTTTGACAATATTAAATTGATCAGACAGCAGCAGCCAGTTTTGCGGGAAGGAAAGACCCAGTTTCCAATAGCTGATGCCTCTTAAATTCAGCTCTTTAATCAGATTGAATTTTGCTTGGATCGAGCGGGCATCCTCGAACCATACCTCGTGCCTTTTGTTTTCTGCATCAGTATAGCGGAAGAAAGGCGCTTGAGCTGTTTGGTCATACTGGATGGCTGCGTTGTTTTGAGCGGCAATGACAAGGGCTTGCTGAGGGCTGATGGCTTTTGCTAGGGGTCCTCCTGCTGTATATGGTAGCGTCCAGTCATACCCATATAAATTCTGGCCCATGACAATTTTATTTGCAGGCATTTCAGTCAAAGCATATTCGATAACATCTCTAACAGGACCGATTGGAGAAACGGCTTGAGCCGGGCCTCCGCTGTAGCCCCATTCATATGTCATGAGAACAACAAAGTCAACAATTTGGCCATGTGCCCTGTAATCATGAGCTTCGTACCATCTGCCTTGCTGTGTTGCGCTTGTTTTAGGGGCGAGCGCAGTAGAAATTTCAAAACCTTCTCGGTGGAAAAGATCCCTTGCTTCACGGAGAAATTGATTATAGGCTTCTCTATCCTGAGGCCGCAAATATTCAAAGTCAAAATGAATATCATAGAACCCATATCTTCTGGCATTCTCGACTATTTCATTTAAAAGTCTTCTTTTCACAGTATTGTCGTTTAAGATGATCCGTCCGAGCTCATCGCTGAATGCCTGATTTTCAAGGTTCGTTATAATCATCATCAATGTCGTGTTTTGATTCTCTGTAATGCTTCTTAAATTCGTTAAAGGCGGGGCGACTAAGGTCCCGTCACGCTGTGCCTGAAAACTGAATGCGCCAAGGTACGTTAAGTAGGGTGACGCTTCCCGGGCCGCCTGCTGAAGATTTTCACTGATTTGATTTCCGCGTGGTTCCAGATAAGCATTTGACTCGATGTCTCGTTTAGGAATGGGTGGAATGTATAAACGGAAACCAATCTGCAGCACGGCATTTAACTGGATGCGGTTAATCCTGGCAAGCTCGGCAGCTGTAGTATTGAACCGCCGCGCGATGGACGTCAGGGTATCACCTTGTTGAACATCATAGAACTGGCCGGCTATTGGAATGACAATGGTTTGTCCGACAACAAGGCTGTCGGGATTCGGTATTTCATTCGTTTCTGCGATTTCACTTACAGTTGTTCTGTATTGTGAAGCGATAGCAGAAAGAGTGTCGCCTTGTTTCACCACATAAATTTGAATGAAAAACGCCTCCTTTCATATCGCTATCAATGTATGAAAGAAAAGCGCTGATCATGTTTATTTTTCTGTAATTTGTTTCTCTGCCGTAATTTCCGCGAAAAGAACATTCTCCATCATGGTTAAGGCAAATTCGTTGTCTTCATCACGATTTGAGGCGATGCAGTCTTTAGGAATCGTGATGCTGTATTCCCTCATGTAAGCGTCATTAGCGGTAAACAGCACGCATATGTTCCCGGCTATACCTGTTAAGATAATATGCTCCACCTGCAATTCGGTAAGGAGAGTGTGAAGGGCTGTTTCGTAAAAGGCGGAATGCTTCGGCTTGATTAAAAAATAATCGGCATCTTCCGGAGCTATTTGTCTGATGATATCTTTGCTTCTTTCATTTGTGCATTCTTGCTGAATATTTTTAATATCAGCTTGCCAAAGTCCGTAATGATCATTAATGTAAATAATCGGCCAGTCATTTTGTCTCGCATGCTCCTTTAATGATAAAATGTGAGGAACGATTTTTTCTGTTTTTTTAGCGAGGCTTTCCCCCATATCGAATTCAAAATTATTGATTATGTCTACAATGAGAAGAGCTGTGTCTGCTTTGGACAATCGACAGTCTCCTTTCCGTTTTAGTTATAGTGAATATGTAGCCTTTTTAGGCAATGAAAAAACTTTGAAAAGAGAGCTTACCCTTATGACACAAGATGAACTTTATATGAAAGAAGCAATTAAAGAAGCGAAAAAAGCTGAAGAGAAAGGTGAAGTGCCAATCGGCGCAGTGCTTGTCATGAATGATGAAATTGTATCGCGTGCACATAATTTAAGAGAGACGGAGCAGCGGTCAATCGCTCATGCGGAAATGCTTGTGATTGATGAAGCGTGTAAGACGCTGGGAACGTGGCGGCTGGAGGGTGCGACCCTTTATGTGACACTTGAGCCTTGTCCGATGTGTGCCGGTGCCGTCGTGCTTTCGCGAGTGGAAAAAGTGGTATTTGGTGCATTTGACCCTAAAGGCGGCTGTTCAGGCACGCTTATGAATCTTTTACAGGAAGAACGCTTTAACCACCAGGCTGAAGTGGTGAGCGGGGTGCTTGAGGAGGAATGCGGAGAAATGCTCAGTTCGTTTTTTAGAGAACTGCGAAAAAAGAAGAAAGCTTTTAGGAAAAACTTGTCTGAGTAGTCCGGTTGCAATTTTTAGGGGGAAACGATATACTTATGTATGCATCGCGATAGATGCGGGGAAAAATTTGATATTTATTTTGCCGTGCTAAGCGGGGAGGTAGCGGTGCCCTGTACCTGCAATCCGCTCTAGCAGGGCCGAACCCCTTCTCGAGGTTCGTTTACTTTAAGGTCTGCCTTAAGTAAGTGGTGTTGACGTTTGGGTCCTGCGCAATGGGAATTCATGAACCATGTCAGGTCCGGAAGGAAGCAGCATTAAGTGAAACCTCTCATGTGCCGCAGGGTTGCCTGGGCCGAGCTAACTGCTTAAGTAACGCTTAGGGTAGCGAATCGACAGAAGGTGCACGGTAAATCAATCATCAAATTTTCAGACTCACCTATTATTAGGTGAGTTTTTTGTTATGTGAAAAGAGCTTTTGGAATCGAAACAAGGTTCATGTATAATGGGATTGATGAATAACGGAGGAGGGCAAACCCGTGAGTTACCAAGCTTTATATCGAGTATTCAGGCCTCAGCGCTTTGAAGATGTGGTTGGACAAGATCACATTACAAAAACGCTGCAAAATGCCCTTTTGCAAAAAAAGTTTTCTCACGCCTATCTGTTTTCCGGGCCAAGGGGAACGGGAAAAACCAGTGCAGCCAAAATATTTGCCAAAGCTGTCAACTGTGAACATGCTCCTGTTGATGAGCCATGCAACGAATGTGCGGCCTGTAAAGGGATAACAAACGGGTCCATATCCGATGTCATAGAAATTGACGCCGCATCTAATAACGGTGTTGATGAGATTCGTGATATTCGTGATAAGGTGAAGTTTGCCCCATCGGCCGTTACATATAAGGTATATATCATAGATGAGGTACATATGCTTTCTATCGGCGCCTTTAATGCGTTACTAAAAACATTAGAAGAGCCGCCTGAGCATTGTATTTTCATTTTAGCGACAACAGAACCGCACAAAATCCCTTTAACCATTATCTCAAGATGTCAGCGTTTTGATTTTAAACGAATTACATCCCAAGCGATTGTCGGGTGTATGAATAAAATTGTTAATGCCGAACAGCTGCAAGTGGAAGAAGGATCACTTGATATCATCGCGAGCGCTGCGGACGGAGGGATGAGGGATGCCCTGAGCCTTCTTGATCAGGCCGTATCATTCAGTGGCGACGAGCTCAAAGTCGATGATGCGCTTCTAATTACTGGGGCGGTTTCTCAATTAAATATAGGAAAGCTTGCACAGTCCCTGCACGACAAAAACGTTTCTGACGCACTGGAAACATTAAACGAACTGCTGCAGCAAGGGAAAGATCCGGCTAAGCTGATAGAGGATATGATTTTCTATTTCAGGGACATGCTGCTGTACAAAACAGCCCCAGGTTTAGAAGGAGTGCTCGAAAAAGTAAAAGTTGATGAAACGTTCCGGGGACTCAGCGAACACATTCCGGCGCAGGCCATATATGAAATGATTGATATTCTGAACAAGAGCCATCAGGAAATGAAATGGACAAATCATCCCCGTATCTTTTTTGAAGTGGCGGTGGTGAAGATTTGCCAAACGTCTCATCAATCAACAGCTGACCTTCCAGAAGTCGGTATGCTGATGAATAAAATTCAGCAGCTCGAGCAGGAAGTGGAGCGGCTTAAAACAACAGGCGTTAAAGCAGCGGCGGAAAGCCCGAAAAAAGAAGCGCCGCGTGTGCCAAAGGGCGGGAAATCGAATTACAAAGCGCCAGTGGGCAGAATTCACGAAATTCTAAAGGAAGCGACGAGACCGGACCTTGATCAGCTCAAAAACAGCTGGGGCAAGCTTCTTGCTCATCTCAAACAGCAAAACAAAGTTTCGCATGCGGCTTTGCTGAATGACAGTGAACCTGTGGCTGCCGCCTCAGCGGCATTTGTTCTGAAATTCAAATTTGAAATTCATTGTAAAATGGTCGCCGAGGACAACAACGGAGTCCGAACCAATCTTGAACAGATTTTAGAATCGATGCTCGGAAAAAGAATGGATTTGATTGGCGTTCCAGAAGCACAATGGGGTAAAATAAGAGAAGAATTTTTAGTGGACCATCAGCAGGAAAATGAAGGGTCAAATGAACCAGCTGAAGAAGACCCGCTTATTGCCGAGGCGAAAAAGCTTGTCGGAGCGGATTTAATTGAAATAAAAGACTAACAAAATGAAAGAGAGTGAATGCTATGCGTGGCGGAATGGGAAATATGCAAAAAATGATGAAACAAATGCAAAAAATGCAAAAGGACATGGCGAAGGCTCAAGAAGAGCTTGCAGAACAGGTTGTTGAAGGAACTGCTGGCGGCGGTATGGTTACAGTAAAAGTGAACGGCCAAAAAGAAGTCCTGGATGTTATTATCAAAGAAGAAGTCGTTGATCCCGAAGATATCGATATGCTTCAAGATTTAGTGCTTGCTGCAACGAATGAAGCTTTGAAAAAAGTTGACGAGATCACAAACGAAACAATGGGTCAATTTACAAAGGGAATGAACATGCCAGGTTTATTCTAGGGGGATAAAAGAACATGCAATATCCTGAACCAATATCAAAGCTGATTGACAGCTTTATGAAATTGCCAGGGATCGGACCGAAAACAGCGGTTCGTCTGGCTTTTTTTGTTCTAGGTATGAAAGAAGATGTGGTATTAGATTTTGCGAAAGCCTTAGTAAATGCGAAACGCAACCTGACATATTGTTCAGTTTGCGGGCATATTACAGATCAGGACCCATGCTATATTTGCGAAGATGCGCGCAGGGATAAGTCTGTTATCTGTGTTGTGCAAGACCCTAAGGATGTTATCGCTATGGAGAAAATGAAGGAATACAACGGACAGTATCATGTTCTCCACGGCGCCATTTCTCCAATGGACGGCATCGGACCGGAGGATATTAAAATACCAGAATTGCTAAAACGATTACAGGATGATCAAGTGACAGAAGTGATTCTCGCGACAAACCCTAATATAGAAGGGGAAGCAACGGCGATGTATATATCAAGGCTCTTGAAGCCGTCTGGTATTAAGCTCTCCCGTATTGCCCACGGACTGCCCGTCGGCGGCGATTTGGAATATGCTGATGAGGTCACTCTTTCTAAAGCACTTGAAGGAAGACGTGAATTGTAAGGAGGAAAAAGCGATCCATGGGTTTTCTTCGCAAGAAAACATTGAGAAGAGAGTTTGATGAAAAACTAATTGAGCAGCTTTTTAAGCAAAAGGAAGAATGGAACAGGCAAAAAAAGCTGGTTGAAAAAAGCTTAGAACCGTCAGCTGAAGTGTTATACGAATTGAAAGTAGCTGAAGCGAAGTATTTTTTTTACTTGAGGGAAGCAAAGCAGCGAAATTTAAAAATCAGCCGGTGGAAGTAAGTGGTCTAAACTCCTGAGTCTTCTCATAAGCTTGTACTAGAACAAGCAAAGGAGATGAGAAGATTCATGGAGCCTATTTTTATTATAGGGATTATTTTAGGACTGGTTATTCTTCTTTTTTTATCAGGTTCAGCTGGAAAGCCTTTAAAGTGGATTGGCATCACAGCTGTTAAATTTGTGGCGGGGGCTTTGCTGCTGGTTTGTGTAAATATGTTTGGCGGCAGTCTTGGCATTCATGTGCCGATTAATCTTGTCACAACAGCCATCAGCGGGATTTTAGGAATACCGGGAATAGCTGCATTAGTCGTTATTAAGCAATTTATTATTTAAATGATATTATATGTTGACTTTAATAATTGAAGGTGTTATTCTAGTATACGTCGCTGATGACGATTCGCTTTTTGAAAAGGAATTATTGAAAAAAGTTATTGACGAAAGCGACAAGAAATGTTATGATTATAAAGTCGCCTTAAGAGCGATAACAAAGTTCTTTGAAAACTAAACAAGACAAAACGTACCTGTTAATTCATTTTTTTATAAATCGCACAGCAATGTGCGTAGTCAGTCAAACTACT
>NZ_JBAIZW010000014.1:0-25483 GCF_036765155.1 Bacillus sp. 0102A | reverse complement strand
ATTCAAAACAAAGAACAATCACCAAACAAGACAAAGCGCAAGTAGTCTATGATTTAAGGCATAAATATCCGGTGAAAGCACTTCTCAGGCTCGCAGGTATTCCGCGCAGTACCTACTATTATTGGGCAAAGCATTTCGATCGCCCTGATCGAGATGCCGACATGAAAAAGATGATTCAAACCATTTTTAAGGAACATCAAGGCCGTTATGGATACCGTCGTATTCGTGATGAACTAGAGAATCGGGACGTAAGGTTAATCACAAAAAAGTGCTGCGTATCATGAAAGCCCTCGGACTAAAATGTATGGTTCGAAAGAAAAAATATCGTTCGTACAAAGGAACAGTTGGCAAAGTGTCGCCTAATAGTTTAGCTCGTAACTTTAAAGCTGAAAAGCCAAATGAGAAATGGGTCACGGACTTGACGGAGTTCAAATTATTCGGGCAGAAGCTGTACTTATCGCCCGTATTAGACCTGTTTAATGGTGAGATCATTACCTATACGATTGGTTCAAGACCTGTTTATTCCCTTGTTTCGACGATGCTTGATCAGGCATTCGAGCGTTTGAAAGATGAGGAAAAACCCATTATGCATTCTGACCAAGGCTGGCATTACCAAATGGAGCATTATAGGCATGCTTTAAAAGAACACGGGATTACGCAAAGCATGTCCCGAAAAGGCAACTGTTACGATAACGCCGTTATGGAGAATTTCTTCGGCATCCTAAAGTCTGAATTTCTGTACCTGAAGGAATTTAAGAACCTCGAACACTTTAAGCAGGAACTTGAACGATATATTGACTACTATAATCAAAAACGAATAAAGGCAAAACTAAAAGGCATGAGCCCGGTACAATACCGAACTCACGCCTCAAAAGCTGTCTACAGAAAACCTGTGTCTAACTTTAGGGGGTCACTTCATAAGCGGGCGTTTTTTTGGTCTAAAGAGAGACAACAGACGAAAAGCTCGTTGTCTATTTGTCTATTTCCCCTATTCATTGTGCAATTTGTATACCTTTTCCCCCTCTAACCTTTTGGGAATAATAATATATCAGATAAACAATCAGAAAGACTAAAGCTGCGGCAGCATAGTATAACGGCATCGCCAAGAAAGGAATAAAATTCGCTATGACCACCAATATAATGATGTTTATTCCATAAAAGCTTGTAAAGCGTAGTAAAGCCATATGCCCCCCCACCTATTTCGACTATTTTAACAAAAAAAGAAAGCTGCTGAAGAGCCGTTTTTGAGACGCGATGTCACAATTTAAAATGGGAAGAATTTTTCCCACATCTCTTCTCAAAAAAGGGCGCTTAACGCACTTTAAGGCTGTCGAGAAAACCTCGACAGCCTTAAAGAATCCCCTTATTCTTTTGAGATCTTTTTTAAAAGTGTTTAGCTACTTTCTATTGGGTTCTAGACGTTCGGTATGATCTACCATTTTTACCTCAACAGGTTTCTTTGTAACTTTTTCTTTAAAACCAGCAAATCTTTTATTTACCGGCACCTCGAATTTATAAAGATTGTTACCCATTGTAACTTCATAAACGTCTTCTTCAAGAATCCATTGCTCTACTAATTCTTGTGGGTCGCTCTTAGCTGTTAATTCTACTTTATCTTCAATTGTGGTTGTTTTGCCAAATTTCTCCCCCCATAGTCTCTTGAATAGAATAGTGAATTTCTTGTTCAAGATCAAACATCATGACATCAATGGGAACACTTATCTTTACTTGAGTACGAATATCAAAAATTTCAACAGTAAAATGTTTCTTTCTTCTAACGCTTGTGTGCGCCTGAAAACTTTTGTGGTATGCAATTGCCAAAATAAAAAGCACCTCGAAGGATGCTTTTTGATAGACTTTATTTCGCTCTTACATCAAATTGCGTTACAAGTCGCATATTAATATTTGCAATACGCTTACCATTCTCATACTCATACCAATGTTCACATTCTTGTAATTCTTTGATAAGTGCTTTCTCAGATTCTGCATTTACTTTAGCTGTTCTTACATTTCCATTGTCAAACCAAAAGTCAACTACAATGTTCATAACCTTTCACCTCTTGTTTTATTATCAAACAAGAGATCTAGAAATGTAACAGTTTGCAAAATTTGTCGAACGATTCTCTATTCCTCATTGGGTTTATTCTAGTGCAAAAAATGTGTAAAAAGGAATCAATTCACATCGTTTTCTACCGTATTCTTGTCCAATTAAAAAACTCCTAGAAACACCAAAAAACCCTTGTTTTACAAGGGTTTTAAAGCTTTATGAATCTGAACCCATCTCATTTAAAAAACGCTCTAGGAGAGATTCGAACTCCCGACCTGCAGTTTAGGAAACTGCTGCACTATCCGCTGTGCTACTAGAGCTTTTGTATTTATATAGTAGCTCTGATGATCAATATTTTCAAGCCGTTTGTATTAAAGCCCACCAAAAACCTTATACGCGGCCCTTGTCGTATCTTCATCAATACCGATATACCGCATTGTAATCGAGGGTGATGAATGATTCAGTATTCTCTGCAGCTCTGCAATGTCTTTTGTCCGCTGATAAAAATGATAGCCAAACGTTTTACGGAGCGTATGCGTCCCTATCTCCTCAAGTCCGCATACCGCGGCGGCCTCTCTTAAAATTCTGTAGGCCTGAATCCGGGAAATCGGCTTTCTGGTTCGGACAGATTTAAAAAGATATTCGTTTTCCTTCATATCTTTCGTATACTCGTATATTTCCTGTTTCAGCGATTCTAAAATAAGAATCTTCCTTTTCTTTTTCGTTTTGCTTTCAGTCGCCCATAAATGATCCTTATTTTTAACGTCCTTCACTTGCAGCGGCAGAATATCAGAAATACGGAGCGCGCTGTTGATGCCGAAAATAAACAGAAAGTAATCCCGCTTGTTTTTGTTGAGCAAATACCGTTTTACATCTTGAATTTTTTCTAAACTGCGAATCGGCTGTACAATATGCATCAAAAAACTCCTTAAAAACAGTTATGTAACGTTTTGAGGTCTATGTTACTATTATAGCTGAAAAACGTTGAATGTCAAAGCGCGGCGGCATTTATGTAACATAATATACATAGTGTTACATAAGCGAATGAAGAAGCATTTAAAACCTCCCTCCCTCTTAAAATCGTTATAAAGCCTCATATAAAGGTTTTAATCTATTTAATACTTATCACTCTAGGAATCATCAAAAAACCTCTTAAAACAAAATCTGACGATTCGGTTTTTCCGTTGCTTTTAAAAAGATATACAAAAAAAGACACAATTTGAAATTGTGTCCTAATCTTCATCCTTTACATCAATATCTTCTGGGATTGGTTCATTTAATATTTCCTGCACAAGTGCTTTGTAATTCTCCAACTGTTCAAGATGCGTTTTGAACTGCCCCTTATAAATCAAAAATTGCTCACCGTCATGAACGGCCCTGATGTTTCCTTGAAGCACCAAGCTTTTAATATAATCCTCTGACAGATTTGCATATTCTGCTGTTTCTTTAATCGTTAAATACATATAGCTTCCTTTCTTAATCCGTATGCTGATTCTAATATAGCACATGGCTCATAACAATTTAAGAGTATATAGGGTTCTTGGTGCAAAATTAAAAGAGAATAAAGCACATAGATTTCTAACAAAATCGTAATTTATGCTGCAAGTCGAAATAATTGATGGATGAATTCTTTTGTATAGCTTCTACTCCAGAAAGGATGGATGTAAGCTGTGCAAAACATTTGAACCCTAGCATAGAACGGCTTCGCTACTTTAAAAAGCGATAATCGTTATTCAAGTACTTTTTGTTGTCTAAGTTGCATATCCCCAGGTTGCTTTTTTCTTTCTTCAACTGTTCAATTGCCATAGGATAAGCAGAGTACTTATCGACTGTTATCAAACGTGAAAGACCGCCGTGTGATGGCAACCCGTGGGAGTATGATCATATTTGTACTCCCTGATTCCAAAACCATATCGTTTCATGTCGATGGCCTGCGATATAGGGAATCGTCTTCAACCCTTTGATGTAGTTGAGTTCTGCTAAAAATGCTATATGTCTGATCAGACAAGTTGTAACTCCTTCCCATTGTTTGCGAAGCCTCGTTCAAGTTCCAGCAGTCGCGTTTTCATTTCCATTCCGCCGCGATAGCCCGTCAGCGATCCATTTTTGCCGATAACACGATGGCATGGAACAGTAATGAGGATCGGATTCGTTCCAATGGCCCTCCCAACGGCCCGAACCGCAGTCGGTTTTTGAATTTGTTGAGCAATATCCGAGTAGGAGCAAGTTTGACCGTACGGAATATCACAGAGTGCCTTCCATACGGCTACCTGAAAAGGTGTGCCGCGATAAAAGATTGGAATGGTAAACCGATTGAGCTTGCCTTGAAAATAATGAACAAGCTCATCTGCAAAAGATTGCAATTTTTCGTCATCTCGAATCAGGTCGTTTCCAGACAAGTAATGATTTGCCCATTTCACCAATTCTTCGAATGGCTGATTTTGTGATCCGACAAAACATAGACCATCATTTGTTGCGGCAATGTACATCTTCCAGTTTTCATAAAAAAACAAGGACCAATAGAGAGAACTGCTTTTTTTAGCTCCCATTTGAAAAAGCCTCCTTCAGTGTTGTTTTTGCCGTCTACGGTAAGCTTCCGGCGTTTGTCCGGTTTTCCTCTTAAACAGCGTGATAAAATATGATGTATTGGAAAGTCCGACAGACTCACCAACTTTAGAAACTGGGTCATCACAAGTAGTCAATAACATTTTCGCCTTTTCTATTCGAACATGCTGGATGTAGTCCACCGGGGTCATGCCTTTGAGTTTTTTAAAGGTTCTATGCAAGTGATAAGAGGTACCATGACTCAGAAGCACAAGGACTTCGAGCGTCAGCTTTTCATCACAGTGGCTATCCACATATTCGGTTATGAAAGCAATCCACTCCTCATCGGGCAATCTTTGTCCGGTTGGCTTGCACCGTTTGCAAGGACGAAAATGTGCGGCTAGTGCTTGATCAGCATTTTCAAAAAAGCCAATGTTTTCTCTTTTGGGTACTCTTGATTTGCAAGAAGGGCGACAAAAAATCCCTGTTGTTTTCACTGCATAAAAAAATCGGCCGTCATAAGAAGCATTATTATCAACAACAGCCTGCCATTGTTCATCAGAAACAGGGGCAGGTAGAATTGGACTGTCACATTCTGGTTGTTGATTAGTTCGGTTTGAATTCGTTTTCCAATCGTATGTCATTTTGAATCACCTCTAGCTTCAGTATAAACCCGGAAACCCTCAAAGCAACTTATTGAAAGCATTTTAGAATGTAACAGCAAGATAATGAAATGACAATGACGAGTTGTTATGTAATCATACATAGTCTGATTCATATAATTGGAGAGGTTCAAAAATCTGTGGAGCCAGATATCAGGTCTGAGGTTTGAATTCACCTCGTCACCAGAGCCATATTTTTTGGAAGAGTGGAAAGTGTAGAGAGCGAGCCCTTCAAGATCAATTGCTGCGAACCAATGCACTTCATATTATAATTAATGCTATAAGATGTGAAATATAGTCTATATGAAAAAGCTGAACGCAAGGGTGAATTTCGAGAGGGCTTAATGCCGTATATATGGCCTTTAAGTTGGGAACACATCAATTTCTTAGGAGAATACAAGTTTGAGGGATTACATTCAACAAGTTTATATCCCTTACGTCCTTTAAGTAAATAAAGAGCCGAATTTGCTTAGCGTGGGTTTTTCTGAAATGCTGGCGGCATGACTTATAACAATATAATCAATTTCACACAGAAAAACTGGTGAATGTTCTATATAATATACCATTTGTCACTTGTGAAACCGCTGTAATTTTTTTACGCTAAGATTGTAACATTACAGCTTCATATAGGAGGGAGAACATGAAAAGAACGTGGAACATCTGTTTAACAGCTCTGCTTAGTGTTCTGTTAGTCGCTGGAAGTGCCCCTTTTCACGCGGAAGCTAAAAAGCCGCCCAAAAGCTACGATGAGTACAAACAAGTAGATGTAGGGAAAGACGGCATGGTTGCCACCGCGCATCCTCTCGCTTCTGAAATCGGTGCTGATGTGCTGAAAAAAGGAGGAAATGCCATTGACGCAGCGGTCGCTATTCAATTTGCACTCAATGTAACAGAGCCGATGATGTCAGGCATTGGCGGCGGCGGTTTTATGATGGTGTATGACGGAAAAACAAAGGATACAACGATCATTGACAGCCGTGAACGTGCTCCAGCAGGCGCAACGCCCGATATGTTTCTCGATGAAAACGGCAAAGCCATTCCTTTCTCTGAGCGTGTGACAAAAGGAACTGCTGTCGGTGTTCCAGGTACGCTGAAAGGGCTGGAGGAAGCTCTGGATAAATGGGGAACCCGCTCGATGAAACAATTAATCACCCCTTCTATTAAACTCGCTGAAAAAGGATTTCCGATTGATTCGGTGTTGGCAGATGCCATTTCGAAATATCAGGAAAAGCTGTCACGAACTGCTGCAAAAGAAGTATTTTTGCCAAATGGCGAGCCGCTTAAAGAGGGTGATACGCTGATTCAAAAGGATTTGGCAAAAACGTTTAAGCTGATTCGCTCAAAAGGCACTGACGCTTTTTATAAAGGAAGATTTGCCAAAGCGCTTTCAGGCACTGTACAGGATTTTGGCGGATCAATGACGGAAAAAGATTTAGAAAATTATGACATCACAATCGATGAACCGATTTGGGGAGACTATCAAGGCTATCAAATCGCAACTACTCCTCCTCCAAGCTCTGGCGGTATTTTCTTATTGCAAATGCTGAACATACTTGATGATTTCAACCTTTCCCAATACGATGTCCGCTCATGGGAAAAATATCAACTTCTTGCTGAAACGATGCATTTGTCTTATGCGGACCGTGCGTCCTACGCAGGTGATCCCGAATTTGTAAATGTTCCCCTTAAAGGCCTGCTTCACCCCGATTATATTAAAGAACGCCAGCAACTTATCAGCCTAGACCAAGTGAATAAAAAACCGAAAGCCGGTGACCCTTGGAAATACCAAGAAGGATCCGCAAACTATAAGCAAGTCGAACAGCCAGAAGACAAAGTAGACGGCCAAACAACACACTTTACAGTTGCCGACCGCTGGGGAAATGTTGTTTCCTATACAACGACAATTGAGCAGCTATTCGGAACGGGTATTATGGTCCCTGATTACGGCGTCATTTTAAACAATGAACTAACGGATTTTGATGCGGTTCCAGGCGGAGCTAACGAAGTTCAGCCGAACAAACGGCCTTTAAGCAGCATGACCCCGACGATTTTATTTAAGGATGACAAACCTGTCCTCACCGTCGGATCTCCTGGCGGGGCCACCATTATTTCATCCGTATTGCAAACCATCCTCTATCACATCGAATACGGCATGGAATTAAAAGCAGCTGTTGAAGAGCCGAGAATTTATACAAACAAGATGAGTTCCTACCGTTACGAAGACGGAGTTCCTGAAGAAGTCCTCAGCAAACTAAACGGCATGGGCCACAAATTCAGCAAAAGCCCGGTAGACATCGGAAACGTACAAAGCATTTCTATTGACCATGAAAACGGCACCTTTAAAGGCGTAGCTGATTCAAGCAGAAACGGCGCGGCGATCGGCATTAATTTAAAATGTAAATAAAAAGAAAAAAACTGTACTCGCTTTAAACGGGTACAGTTTTTTTGTCTACAGACTTTATATAACGGGCTTCAGTGATACCTGATAAAAATCCCGAAGTGCCAAAAAGATGCCGGCTTTCTCGAAAATTGCCTGAGCTCTATGTTCAGCTTATGGAGGTAACAGACATCATCTTATCATTTCGTTTACCTCGTGAATAAAGGCCTGAAACGCACTCGTCATAAAAAAATCTTTTCTGTATATAAATACGATCTCTAAATCTTGATACGCTTCGGGAAGCTGATGAGTATATACATTCGTACGATCAACAGTGGATTTCGGAAGCAGGGCCGTTCCCAACCCGGCGGATACTCCTCTTATAATGGCTTCCAATGTGCCAAACTCTATGATTTTTTGATTTTGAATGCCTGCTTCCTCCAGCAATCTTTTGACCCTGTCACGATGAGAACAGCCAGCTCCAAAAAAGAGCATCGGCTGCCGAAGCATGTCTTCTGCCGTCCCTTCCCGTGATGAAATCAAAACCAATTCATCACGGGAAACAGGGATTTGTCTGACATCAGAGTTCTCAACCGGTCCGTATACAAAAGCGCCATCAACTGTATGATCGAGAACCTGTTGAATCAAATTGTGCGTATCAGCTGTATTGACTGATAAATCAACTTCAGGAAAACGATTGAGGAAGCAGGCCGCATGCTCAGGCAGATGCGTTACAGCTGTTGTTTCCAACGACCCGATCCGCAAAGGTCCTTTTGGATGCAGGCTCATCTGTGCCGATTTTTCAGCTTCGTCTAACAGTGCTAATACTTGATCAGCATATTGCAAAAGATTTTCTCCGGCAGCGGTCAGCTTCATCCCCCGATTCGTTCGATGAAACAGCCTGATATTCAAATCTTCCTCAAGGTTATGTATTCTGACTGTCACATTCGATTGAACATAATTCAGTTTCTGGGCTGCCTTCGTTATGCTTCCTTCGCGGGCAACAGCCCGAAAAATCTTTAAATCTCTGCTTTCCATAGGAATTCACCTTCTTGCTATGATAAAAAGTGATATCGGCTATCATTTTTGTTCATTTTACTTGAAGAAAACCGCTATGTAAAATAGGTGAAGATATGAAAATACAATTCAATGAGGAGGCAGACAGCATGAAGGCTGTAATTCACAACGGGAAAGCCGGACTTCTGGGGGTATCGTTTCAAGACGTTCCATCAAAACAGCCCGGATACGGCGAGGTAAAGGTAAAATTAAAATCTGCAGGTCTAAACCATCGCGACCTGTTTCTTATGAAAAACAACTCTGAACAAGATCCTCATGTGACACTGGGGTCTGACGGCGCAGGTATCATTGAAGAGGTCGGTGAAGGCGTGAAAAACGTTGCAGTTCAAACTGAAGTGATTATTTTCCCGACACTGAACTGGGATTTGACAGAAAATGTACCGTCTGTTCCGGAAATTCTGGGAGGCCCTTCTGACGGAACACTTGCTGAATATGTGATCATCCCTTCACAAAATGCGATCAAAAAACCTTCTTATTTATCCTGGGAAGAAGCAGGCGTTTTACCTTTATCTGCTTTAACCGCTTATCGGGCCCTTTTCACAAAAGCCCAATTGAAAAAAGGCGAGCATCTATTGATACCCGGCATCGGCAGCGGTGTTGCAACCTATGCGCTCTTCATGGCTAAAGCGATCGGGGCGACAGTAAGCGTGACCTCCCGCAGTGAGACGAAAAGAAAAAAAGCGCTGCAATTAGGTGCTGATTACGCATTTGATAGCTACAGCAACTGGGATGAACATTTGCATGGAGAAAAGGTTGATGTGGTTCTTGACAGTATAGGCCCCGCCCTCTTTTCGGAATATTTCCGCCATGTAAAACCGAACGGCCGTATTGTCAGCTTTGGGGCAAGTTCAGGTGATGTTCTCAGTTTTCCGATGCGTTCTTTATTCTTTCCTCAGATCAATGTATTGGGGACCTCGATGGGAAGCTGTGAAGAATTTCACGATATGCTCGCTTTCATTGAAAAATACCAGCTGCGTCCTGTACTTGACAGCACATATCCTTTAGAAAAAGCATGTGAAGCATATACCAGAATGCAGGAAGGCAGACAGTTTGGGAATATCGGAATCATAATGAAATAAAAAAGAAACCGGCTGTTCAAACAGACCGGTTTCTCTTATATGATAATCCCCTTTATTTACGGAAGAACTGAACTCCCCATCAAATATCGATCCACTTCGCGCGCCACTTCACGGCCCTCATTAATCGCCCATACGATTAAGCTTTGACCTCTTCTTGCATCCCCTGCGGCAAATACGCCATCGATATTTGTTTGATAATCCCCATATGTTGCGCTGATTTTATTATTTACAGAATCAACACCAAACTGTTTCAACAGCGGCTGTTCTGTACCTTCAAAGCCGATAGCAATGAAAACAAGCTGAGCAGGCCATACTTTTTCCGTTCCAGGCAGCTCGCGGAACTCGTATTTTCCATGCTCATTTTTCACTTTTTCCATTTGAATGGTATGCAGTTCTTTCAACTTGCCATTTTTATCCGCAACCAATTTTTTCGTTTGAATCGAGTATTCTCTCGGATCTCTTCCGAATTTTGCTTCCGCTTCTTCATACGCGTATTCGAGTGTAAAAACGTGCGGCTGTTCAGGCCACATATTGCCATTCGTGCGGGCTGGCGGAAGTTTCGGGTGTTTACCGAATTGGTGCACGCTTTTGGCTTTTTGCCGCAGAGCAGTAGCCACACAGTCAGCTCCTGTATCTCCGCCTCCGATTACAATGACATCTTTCCCTTTGGCATCAATGAATTGCTTGTCTTTAAAGTTAGAATCTAGATAGCTTTTTGTTGCGAGTGTCAGGTAGTCCATCGCGTAATGGACTCCTTTTGAGTCGCGTCCTTCAATTAATAGATCCCGCTGTTTTTGAGCGCCTGTGCACAGAATCACCGCATCAAATTGCTCCTTCAGCTCACCAGCTGTAATGTCAACGCCGATTTCTGTGTTCGTGACAAAATCAATTCCTTCTTGCGTCAGCAATTTAACCCGGCGTTCTACAATGCCCTTCTCAAGCTTCATGTTCGGAATACCGTATGTTAAAAGACCGCCCGCTCTGTCTGAGCGTTCAAAAACAGTGACGGAATGTCCCGCTTGATTCAGCTGGTCAGCACTCGCCAGTCCGGCTGGGCCCGATCCGACAACGGCCACTTTTTTGCCTGTTCGTTTATTAGGAATTCTAGGCTGAATCCAGCCGTTCTCAAATCCTTTGTCGATAATGGTTCGCTCGATGTTTTTAATAGATACGGCCGGGTCTGAAATCGCTAACGTACATGATCCTTCACAAGGAGCGGGACATACCCGCCCTGTGAATTCAGGAAAGTTGTTTGTTTTCAAAAGACGCTCCAATGCTTCTTTCCATCTGCCCCGGTAGACAAGATCATTCCACTCAGGAATTAAGTTGTAAATCGGACAGCCGGATGTAAATCCGTTAATGTCCGCACCGATCTGGCAAAACGGTGTGCCGCAATCCATACACCGCGCCCCTTGCCGTTTCGATGCTTCTTCTGAAAAAGGAGCAGAATATTCTTTCCAATCCTTTAAGCGAGTGAGAGGGTCCCGCTCAGCAGGTTTTTCTCGTTTGATTTCCATAAATCCAGTTGGCTTCCCCATATTCCTCTCCCCTTTCTTACTGTACTACCGCTTGTTTTTGTCCCGCTGACGCTGTATTCTGCTTTGGTTTCGTGTTGGCTTCAAATGCGTACATGACAGCTTCTTCATCTGATAAACCTGCAGCTTTTTGCTCTTCGATGCTTGCGAGCATTTGTTTATAGTTTTTCGGAATGACTTTGACGAATTTGTTCACGCTGTCTTCCCATTGGTCTAACAGGTCTGCCGCTTTTTTGCTGTTTGTATAAGCAGTATGTTTTTCAAGCATTGCTTTGACTTGCTGGATTTCTTTCTCATTCACTAATGATTCAAATGAAATCATCTCGAGGTTGCATTTGCGTTTAAACGCTTTTGCATCTTCGGCCAATACATAAGCGATTCCGCCGGACATACCTGCCGCGAAGTTTTTGCCTACATCACCGAGAACGACAACACTGCCGCCAGTCATGTATTCACAGCCATGATCGCCGATACCTTCTACAACCACGTTCACACCGCTGTTCCGAACAGCAAAGCGTTCACCAGCACGTCCGTTAATATAAGCTTCCCCGCTTGTCGCGCCGTAGAACGCCACGTTGCCGATAATGACATTGTCATCTGACGCGGAATTGAATTGTTCCGGTGACTTGACGATGATTTTTCCGCCAGAAAGCCCTTTCCCGACATAATCATTTGAGTCTCCGTCCAAATAAAGCGTCATCCCTTTAGGAACAAAGGCTCCAAAGCTTTGTCCGGCTGATCCGGTAAACTGCAGCTTGATCGTATCTTCCCGAAGTCCTTCTTCTCCATAACGTTTCGAAATTTCACTGCCTGTGATCGTTCCGGCTACACGGTTTGTATTGTTAATTTCGAGAGAAACATCCGCTTCTTTTCCAGACTCGATAGCTTCTTGGACGACCGGGAGAATCGCTGTAATATCTAGTGATTCATCAATTTTATGATTTTGCGGCGATTGGAACGTCCGTACGCCTTCAGGCTGATAAAGCAGGGTAGACAAATCAAGTTGGCTTGCCTTCCAATGCCTCTTCGCCCGTTCACTCACATTGAGTACGTCAGTGCGGCCGATCATTTCATCAAATGTCTTGAAGCCTAACGCAGCCATATACTCACGAACTTCTTCAGCAATGAACAGCATATAGTTCACAATATGATCAGGATCTCCCATGAACTTTTTACGAAGTTCTGGATTTTGTGTCGCTACCCCGACAGGACACGTATCCAAGTGGCAGGCACGCATCATGACACAACCGAGTACAACTAACGGAGCCGTTGCGAAACCGAATTCTTCGGCACCAAGCAAAGCAGCCATAATAACATCGCGGCCCGTCATGAGCTTTCCGTCTGTTTCTAATACAACACGTTCACGAAGTCCGTTCAGCATTAATGTTTGATGTGCTTCTGCGAGGCCAAGCTCCCACGGAAGCCCTGTATGTTTAATACTGGTTTTCGGAGAGGCGCCTGTACCACCGTCGTAACCGCTGATTACAATGACATCGGCAGTCGCTTTGGCAACACCTGCAGCGATTGTCCCTACGCCTGCTTTTGATACCAGCTTCACGCTGATTCTTGCGTCTCGGTTGGCATTTTTCAAATCGTGAATCAGCTGGGCTAAATCCTCAATCGAATAAATGTCATGGTGCGGCGGAGGTGAGATTAATCCGACACCAGGCGTTGACCCGCGGACATCGGCAACCCAAGGATAGACCTTGTTGCCAGGCAGCTGTCCGCCTTCACCCGGTTTAGCACCCTGCGCCATTTTAATTTGCAGCTCATCTGCATTGACAAGGTAATGACTCTTGACACCGAAACGTCCAGATGCAATTTGTTTGATCGCGCTTCTTCTGTCATCGCCGTTTTCATCTGGAACAAAGCGTTTTGGATCTTCTCCGCCTTCACCGCTGTTGCTTTTTCCGCCAAGACGGTTCATTGCGATCGCTAAAGCTTCGTGCGCTTCCTTACTCAAGGATCCAAATGACATTGCACCCGTTTTAAAGCGTTTGACAATCGATTCAGCGGATTCGACTTCCTCCAATTTCAGCGGCTTGCCGTTTCCCCCAAATGCGAACAAGTTCCGTAAAAATCCGATGCGTTCTTCATCTGCCGCTTTTGTATACTGCTTAAACAAATTGTAATCATTTCTGCGGCACGCCCATTGTAAGGTATGAATCGTTTTCGGATTAAACGCGTGATGCTCTCCGCCGTTTCTCCATTGGAAGTCACTTCCCGGTTCAAGCGTTTTGCTGTAATCATCCTGATACGCTTCCCGGTGGCGGCGCTGCGCCTCTTCGGCAATTGTTTTCAAGTCGATGCCGCCGAGCTGTGATGCTGTTCCTGTGAAATAGCGGTCAATCACATCATGGCTGATACCTACCGCCTCAAAGATTTGGGCGCCTCTGTAGCTTTGTACAGTTGAAATCCCCATCTTGGACATGACTTTGACGACACCTTCAGTAATGCTTTTTCCATATTTGCTGACCGCTTCTTCATAGCTGATCTCCAAACGGCCTTCATCAATTTCCTGCTTGTAGGTCGCATAAGCGAGATAAGGGTTTATCGCATCCGCACCATAACCGATTAGTGATGCGAAGTGATGCACTTCACGCGCTTCTCCTGATTCCACAATAATGCTGACTTTCGTACGCAGCCCTTTGCGGATTAAATGCTGATGCAGCGCGCTGACTGCCAGAAGCGGCGGAATTGGTGTCAGGCGTTCGTTCATCTTTTTATCTGATAAAATTAATAGACTTACACCTTGGCTGATAGCTTTCTCAGCCTGTGTGAACATGTCCTTTAATCCGCGTTCAAGATCCTCTGAAAACAGCACGTCGATTTTTTGGCTTTTTAAATCAGGATGAACGATCGTTTTCAATGCGTAAAACTGTTCATTGGATAAAACAGGTGTATACAATTTAATCCGGCGAACGTTTCGTTCACTTGGGTGAAGAAGATCGCCTTCTGCGCCGAGCCAAGTCATTGTAGAAGTTACAAGCTGCTCACGAATCGCGTCGATTGGCGGGTTCGTTACTTGTGCAAACAGCTGCTTAAAGTAGTTAAACAATGATTGCGCGCGGTCTGACAGGACAGCAAGCGGCGAGTCATTCCCCATTGAACCGAGAGGATCTTTGCCTTCTTTAATGACAGGAATTAAATATTTTTGGATATCTTCATATGTGTATCCGAATGCCTTCTGACGAGTAAGAAGATCTGTAAACTGTTCTTCCTCTCTTGTTTCCGGATCAGGGTTCACTTGGACAAGCTCTTCTTCAAGCCACTTTTGGTACGGGTACTCAGTTGCAATTTCTGTTTTGACTTCTTCATCCGAGATAATACGGCCTTCTTCCAGGTCGATTAAAAGCATTTTTCCAGGTTCAAGGCGATTTTTATATAAAACATTTTCCTGTTCTACTTCAATAACGCCTACTTCAGATGAGAAAATAATATAATCATCTTTGGTTACATAATAACGCGCTGGACGGAGACCATTCCGGTCAAGGACCGCACCAATTTGTTTACCGTCAGTAAATGAAATGGCTGTCGGTCCGTCCCAAGGCTCCATCAAAGAACTATGGTACTCATAAAACGCTCTTTTTTCCTTAGACATATGCGTATTTTCCGTCCACGGCTCAGGAATGAGCATCATTGCTGTATGCGCCGGTTTGCGTCCAGCCATCACAAAAAATTCAAATGCGTTATCCAAAATGGAAGAGTCACTGCCGTCAGCATTCAAAATCGGCAGAATCTTGTTCAAGTCCTCTCCAAAGTTTTCAGATACAAATTGCTGCTCACGCGCTCGCATCCAGTTGATGTTTCCGCGAAGGGTGTTGATTTCACCGTTGTGAACCAGATAGCGGTTTGGATGCGCTCTTTCCCATGTAGGGAAAGTGTTGGTGCTGAAGCGTGAATGAACAAGCGAAAAAGCAGAAACGAACGCTTCATCTTGCAAATCAGAATAAAACGCATCAACTTGTTCAGGTGTTAAAAGGCCTTTGTAAACAATGGTCTGGCTTGAAAGACTGGCAAAATAAAAATCAAGACCTTCCGTTACTCCCCAGTTTTCAGCCTGTTTACGAATGACATACAATTTTCGTTCAAAAGACAAGTTATCCTTCAGATCAGAACTTGCACCGATAAATACCTGACGGACAAACGGACAGCTTTTTTGCGCTACTGTTCCGATTTTTCCGACATTTACAGGTACAGTTCTCCATCCAAGAACGGCTTGGCCTTCTTGTTCAATCAGTGCATTGATCTGCTTTTCGATTTTTTTTCTTTCTTCTTCCTTCTGTGAGAAAAAGACCATTCCTACCCCATAACGCCCTTTTTCCGGCAGATTGATGTCTTTGCACTCTTTTCTAAAGAAAGCATCAGGGATTTGAACCAGTAAGCCGGCACCGTCTCCTGTATCCGGATCACTGCCTTGGCCTCCTCTGTGGTCTAGCTGACAAAGCATCTTAAGCCCTTGTTTGACGATGTCATGAGTCGCTTTGCCCTTTAAGTGCGCGTATAGTCCGATTCCGCATGCATCATGTTCAAATTCAGGACGGTAGAGACCTTGAGCTTTCGGCATTTGATTGTACGTCATAATTCCTCTCCCCCGATCAATTTCCGATAATACCGGTCATAAAATCTAACACTCTATAATCATTGTAGGTTTTCAAAACGATATAAACAATATATAATTTAGATCAAAAGAATCTCAAAATGAGATAGATGGATGTGAGATAAACATGGAGCTGCGCCAACTGCGTTATTTTACGGAGGTGGCTGAAAGAGAACACGTTTCAGAAGCCGCTGATCATTTGCATGTGGCCCAATCAGCAATCAGCAGACAAATTGCAAACCTTGAAGAAGAATTAAATGTGACTTTATTTGAGCGTGAAGGGAGAAATATCAAACTCACGCCAATCGGGAAAGAATTTTTGATTCATGTGAAAACGGCGATGAAAGCCATCGAATATGCGAAAGAACAAATTGATGAGTATCTCGACCCGCATCGCGGAACGGTAAAGATCGGTTTTCCTACAAGCCTCGCGAGCCAGCTTTTGCCGACTGTCATTTCAGCATTTAAAGAAGAATATCCGCACGTCGAATTTTTGCTGCGCCAAGGCTCCTATAAGTTTCTGATTGAAGCTGTCAGAAACCGCGATATTGATTTGGCCTTATTAGGGCCGGTGCCGACGAATTTTCCTGACATAACAGGAAACATTTTATTCACAGAAAAAATTTACGCGCTTGTTCCATTAAATCATCCGCTTGCCAAACAAAAAACGGTTCAGTTAATCGATTTGCGCAACGACCAATTTGTATTGTTCCCGGAAGGATTTGTGCTTAGAAAAATGGCGATTGATGCTTGCAAACAAGCCGGCTTTGCTCCTCTTGTTTCTACGGAGGGTGAGGATTTGGATGCCATCAAGGGATTGGTTTCCGCTGGAATGGGCGTTACTCTCCTGCCGGAAAGCACATTTGCTGAAACGACACCTCGTTTTACTGTGAAGATTCCAATTGAGTTCCCTCAAGTGAAACGGACTGTCGGGATTATTAAACCGAAAAACAGAGAACTTGCGCCGTCTGCGAATGACTTTTATGAGTTTGTTATTCAATTCTTCTCTAAGCTGGAGCAGTATCAATAAAAAATCAACCCGAGCTTCGATAAAGAAGCTTCGGGTTTTTTTGCTTTGGTAAATGTTTTTAATTAATAGACAGGCAAAGATAAATCAACATGGCATACAAATGCTTCCTGATCAATGACCGCTTTGTTCATCAGTTCTTTTTTCTTGTCGGGTTCTTGAAGCTGTACAGAAGAATAATTGACGATTCCGAGCCCGATTTCTGCCCCTTGCGAATCCATCAGCCTGACAACTGATCCGTTCTTGAATTTCCCTTTAATCTCCTGTACACCGTCCAGATATAAACTCGATTGCCCGTTTGTTATTTTTCGTGAATAATCATCTGATAAAATCATTTCACCTTCAGGACCGGAATTAAAAGCGATCCACTGCTCCTTACGATTCAACGGAAGCGTTCCCTCAGCTTCAAAATAAGTGCCTTCCGCCTCTTCATGAACGGCTTGATATAAAATATCATCAGCATCTGCCTGACCAAGAAATCCTTTAATGCCGGATGCCATTACAATTTTAAACGCATCAAGCTTGGAGCGCATGCCGCCGGTACCGACGTCGCTTCCAGTGTCACCTGCGCATGCTTCGATATCGGGCGTTATCTCATTCACCAGCTTCATCCTTTTCGCTTCTGGATTTGCGCGCGGATTGCCGTCATATAATCCGTCGATATCTGATAAAATCACAAGCATATCCGCATCGATTAATCCCGCGACTTTTGCTGCAAGCGTATCATTGTCGCCAAACTTGAGCCGATTGACGGTAACTGTATCATTTTCGTTTATAATCGGGATGATGCCGCGTTCAAGCAGTACATTCATTGTATTCCGGACATTATTATATCGATATTCATCAGAAAAATCGCTTCTCGTAATTAAAATTTGGGATGCAACATAACCATGCGCCAAAAACAGCTTTGAATATGCTTCCATCAGCAGGCCCTGCCCGATTGAAGCTGATGCTTGTTTTTCGGGAAGCTTCTCGGGTCTTTGGATAAATCCGAGTTTTCGATATCCCGCCGCCACTGCTCCTGACGAAACCAAAATGACTTCATAGCCGGCGTCTTTTAGTTTGACGACCTGGTCGACCAATGCTTCTAATTTCCGAATGCTGATTTCTCCATGAAGACTTGTTAATGAACTGCTTCCAATCTTCACAACGACTCTTTTCATGTTTATATCAGCCGTCACTTTACCACTCCTGACAGCGGTGCCGCTGTTTTTTCGATATTGTCGCTGATTTCCTTTGATCGCTCAGCCGCATGTTTAATCGCTTGAGAAATCGCTTCTCCGCCGCCGCTCTGTTTCAAGGCTTGCAGCCCGGCAGCTGTCGTTCCGTTCGGCGACGTGATATTGTCTCTTAAGACCTCAGGCTGTTCTCCTGTTTCCATGAGCATTTTTGCGGCACCCAAAAGCGTCTGTGCGCCGATGCTTCGTGACAACTGTTTATCAAGGCCTGCTTCCTCGCCTGCCTTCTCAATGAATTCCATTAAATAATAAAAATACGCGGGGCCGCTGCCGGCAATTCCGGTGAATATGTCCATTTGATCTTCTTCGATTGTATAGACTTCACCCATGCATCCGAGCAATGCTTCGGCCAGAATTTTCAGGTCTCCTGTCACATGCTCGCCAAGCGCAAGGGCCGTTGCAGAAGCGCCGATCATACTGGATGTATTGGGCATCACTCTGACAACCGGCTGTTGATTAAGCAATGATTGTTCAATAAAAGAGGTGGTTATGCCGGCAAGGACCGACAATATTAATTGATGGGGTTGAATACGTGATTTTAGTGATGACAGAGCGCTTTCGGCGTCTTTTGGCTTCATTGCCAACACGAGCACATCCATGTCTTCAATACATAATTCATTCGGTGCAGCGCCTTTGATTCCATATTGAAGTTCAAGTTCAGCTAATCGCTCTGTATTGCTGCGGTTTGTAACGCAGATGTTCTGTTTCGGGATTTTGTTGGCACGAACGATACCTGATATCATTCCTTCCGCCATAGATCCTGCTCCTATAAAGGCTACTTTTTTTTGATCAAAGATCGGTAACATCTCCTTTGTTCGCTTTTTTGTTCGCATTTTCACACGTTTAAAATGTTACCACGTGAGGAAATGTTGTCAAGTAAGAAGGTCATCATTGATTTGTATTGTTTCTTTTCGACAAATATGTATACTGTAAAGCAAAAACACCCAATGGACACTGCTTAGCCGGGTGTTTGTTTATCTTAAAAGTTATCTGAAAGCGCTTTTTCAATCAATTTTTTGCAGCGATCCAGCTCAACCTTCAGCTGTTTTTTATATAGTTTGGCAGCTTCGTAATCTTTAAATTGATAGAGGACGACTTCTTGGAGCTTAGCCCCTTCTTTTTTTACTTTGATCTGCTTTAATATCCCGTCATCAAGAAGCTCGTGCAAAGACCGGTAAACTTCTGTATGATTTGGCTTAAAACCAATCTCTTTAAATTCAGATCGAAGCACTTCAAGCAGCTTTAAGCCGTAAAGTCTCTCTTGCTCTGTCATTGTGATCATATAAAGTTTCAAAAATGCGCGCTGTTTGACTAAAAAGCCAGTTGAACTCCTTTTTTCCTCTTTCATCATAGGCACCCCCTTCTTCTGTCACTTAAAACACGATGTACTAAATATTCAATTTATTCTTTTGTTTTCCTTCTTTATATTAAAGACTGATACTGCAGAAATCTTATATTTAGTGTTTATAAGTGGAGCGGACTAACAAATCTTTATGAATATTTAGTACATAGTTTTTTTAGTTCTATTATAACAGATTTTCACTGGTATCATCAAATTAAAATGAATAAAACGACTTTGCCGTTAACCATTTATTAACACGGATGAAATCAAACAAAAAAAGCCTGTCGAAAGACAAGCTTCACATTTTTACGGATTAGTTGACCATAATCCTGCTGTTTTAATAAAAATTCGCGGATCTAATTTCAATTGTGCCACCATGTATTCAGCAAGATCCTCTGGCTGCATCACCTTTTCAGGATTACCGTCTGTTAAATTCAATTCAATAGACATATCACTAGCGACAGTGCTTGGTGTTAACGCGCTCACTCTGATATTATGCTTTCTCACTTCTTGCATAAGAGACTCTGTTAATCCGAGAACCGCAAATTTAGAAGCGCTGTAAGCACTTGTCACAGCTGCTCCTCTTTGGCCCGCTGTAGACGAAATATTAATGATGTCTCCGGCTTTGCGTTCGATCATTTCCGGAAGCACCGCGCGAGTGACATGGTACACACCCATCAGGTTGACTTGTATAATATTTTCCCACTCATCAGCTGACAGATCTAAGAAGCCGCCAAATTTGCTGATTCCCGCGTTATTAATGAGGATATCGATATCACCGAGCTGTTCCTTCACTTGAGCTACAGCATGGCTAACCTGCTCTGCATCTTTTACATCCGCAGCGGCAAATGCAGCTTTTACACCAAGCGCTTTGACTTCTCCTGCCACTTTTTCAACATTTTCGGCAGTCCGGCCGATTAACCCGATATTCACGCCTTCTTTCGCAAGCGCAAGAGCTGTAGCGCGGCCAATTCCTCTGCCTCCGCCCGTGATAAGAGCAGTTTTATTTTGTAAACTTTGCAATTGAAGCACCCTTTCTTTGTTTACATATGTACGATACCACATTATAAGTACAAAAGATCCAATACGCAAATCAAACGTACTGAGCAAATATGATGTTTTTTGATTAAAAAAGCGAAATTAGGGTAATGACATAAGAAAAGGAGTGAACATATGGTTATTGTTTATATCAGTCTCGCAGTATTAGCTATTTCTATCATTTTCTTAGGGATTAATGTGATTCAAAACAAGAAAAAAATAGATCCTGCACTAAAGGAGCTCACCTCTGTTACGCACGCTATGCAAAGACAAGTCAAAGGATTAAAAACCGAGGCGCAGCTGCTGACACAAAAACAAAAGAGGATTCAGCAGGATGTCGAAATGAAAAAAACCGCCTTTCAGCAGACAGCAGCTGAAGTGAAAGAAGTTCCTCAAGCAGTCAAAGAGGTGTGGCAGGCACGACATTTTAATAACAGATAAAGATGAATGGTATCCCGTTGTTACGATCAGAATGGACAATGGGATATCATTTTTTGAGGAGGCTTACACATGATTGTAAACCGCAGCTGCTTAGAGGCGTTCACAGAGAAACTACATACTCTTTCTCCTTCTCTTACAAAGTCCGATTGACTTACTTCTCACCAGCACAGCCTCCGGAACTTTTTCTGCCTTCATGGCTTCTCCCATCCATCAGGCGTGAACGGCCATCGTTTGAAACCGTTTAGCAAAACAAAGAGCAATTAGAAAGACAAATTCATTCCTTTACTTCCTCAGTTTTGAATTCATTATAGAAAAGAGGAAATAAAAGGGATATGATAAACAAAAACACAAACTTGGGGAGTGGTTGAATGTTTCCTGTGTTAGAAACGGATCGGCTTACACTTAGGCAAATCACAGATCAAGATGCAAAAGCCATTTTTGCTTGTTTTTTAAACCATGGAGTGACACGCTATTACGGACTTGAAAACATGGAATCTATAGAAGAGGCTACTTCAATGGTTCAAACGTTTGCCGCTCTTTATCAAGAAAAACGCGGTATACGGTGGGGAATGGAAAGAAGAGACACCAAAGAATTGATCGGAACAATCGGCTTTCACGCTTTGGCTAAAAAGCATAGGCGTGCAGAGATCGGTTATGAAATCATCCCGGCACATTGGCGAAACGGATTTGCATCAGAAGCCATTTCAGAGGCTGTATCCTACGGGTTTGCTCGCCTTGGCCTGACGCGTATTAGCGCAGTTGTATTTACCCAAAATGAAGCATCGAATCGACTGCTCATAAAAATGGGATTCGAAAAAGAAGGCGTCTTAAGACAGTATATGTATCAAAATGGAATCCCTTATGATACAAATGTATATTCTATTTTAAAATCAAGCGAATGAACGGACGACATTCTCTTCTCTTTAAAATGTCCGATATGACACCTTAATTCTCGATCACTGCCTTCCGGATTTTAACAAAAAAACAAAGAGATGCATAGCGTCCTATGCATCTCTTGTTCATTCTCCCCTATTCATAAATTCCTTTATTGACCCTTTTTCTTGTAATAAAACCTCCAAGGAAACAAAACACAGCTGACCACATCAAAATATAGACAACCTGAGTTTTGTATTGCCACATTGCATGCCCCATTTCTACCCCGTGAATGAAAGTCATATACGCTTTTTGCGGCAGTATCGCACAAAGGCCATTCAATAATGGATGATGTGGAGCAAAAGAAAGAAAACAGCCTGACAATACACACGTGACCACACTGATACCGCTCGCCATCAAACTGATGTTTCGCTCCATCACGGAAGCCATAAAGATAGCGAATGCTGTTGCAAGCACTGTAAGAATACCCAGTAACCCAGCAAGAACATCCAAACGGAAACCAATTTCAGCATGAAAGAATACATTTGTAATCACGATGGCCAAGTAAGTAGGTATGTATAGACATAAAAACGTAAAGATAAACTGAACAAGCAAATATTTCCCCACAAGTACAGGAGACACCAAAATTCTTCTGAAGGTTCTAAGCATCCGGTCTTCTGGATATAACGAAGCTAATGCCACACCTTGCATCAAGACAAGCATTACGATAAAGCCTAATATATTCGTTCCTGTTCCCCGTTCAGTCCTTAATTCATCCTCTCCGCGATAGCTACCTGGCATTTTTCCAGAGTCGAAAAATTGCTGAATCATTTTTTGATCCGCTTTGCTTTTCAAAGTGGTCACTTTGTATTCGCGTTGATTTTTTTCAACGATAGCCGCATATTTCCCTAACACCAGATCAGAAAACTTCGGCTTCTGATGCACCGTCACCACTCTAAATGCAGAATCACTCGGCATATACTGGACGTCGCCCTGATCTGTTACAAAAGCGATTGTTTCTTTGAAAACCGGCTTACCGGAAAACATAATCGCAACGCCAATCATCAGAGGGATGATGATCGCTGCAAGGATGATAATGGCTTTTTTGGTGAGGATTCGCTCCCACCTGTTTTGAAATAAACTCAGCATACATATCCCTCCGGCTTAAATACAACATGCGAAACGGCAATACAAATGATTGAAGCAAATAATAGTCCTGACAAAACAGGCAGCAGCATACTGAAATCGTGATCATAAATGAGGAGAAATGAACATTCTGTTACCCATTTAACCGGAGAAAAAAGTGATATGTTATTGACTGTATCTCCAAATCTGTGAATCCCGAAAAATACACCGCCAAAGTTCAAATGAAAAATCGTCTGGGCGATCAACACATTCACACTGTACATAATGACACTGAATATCCAGGTTGATAGTAATTTAGAAAGATAAATACCGGTTGTCGAAACGGGCGCATATACAATGCGGAGGTTCGCTTTCTTCACCTTTTCCTCCATAAACGTATTAGAGGCTGTCATAGCGATCAAAGTTGCAGCAAAAATCATCATATTCACGCCGTAATAATCATACGAACTGACTCCGCCTGCTCCAAAGCTGTTTTTCGTCACAAAGCCCATGACCAGAATGAGAACGAAAGGAAAGGCCGTATTGGCGATCACAAGAACCGGATTCCTTACAATATTCATAAAATCAAACGTTATCAATTTTAACAAACTCATTTCGCTCTCCTAATCTCTTAAATTTCTTCCCGTCAGCTCTAAAAATACTGTTTCTAACGACGCCTCCTGTTTGTTCATGCTTAGGATGCCGCAGCCTCGGGCACCCAACTCTGCTATAATTTCACTTAGGTGATCTTGGTTCTGCCGAACGGTCACTTTTAGTTGATGCTCGTCTGAGAAATCAACTCCTGTCACTCCATTGATTCCTCTGATTGAATTTATATTGAATTGCTGAACATGTTTCAGCTGAAAAGTGTATGTTATCTCTTTATTTACTTTTCTGTATAACTCTTCTTTTGTTCCATTAGCGATCATTCTTCCTTCATTCATAATCATAATGCGATCTGAAATCGCCTCGACTTCTTCCATATAGTGGGTAGAGTAAATAATGCTTGCCCCTCTTGCCTTCAGTTCTTTTATTGACTCCAAAATGTGATTCCGGGATTGCGGATCGATTCCTACCGTCGGCTCGTCCATGATAATCAATTTCGGCTGATGGGCAATGGCACACGCGATGTTTAATCTTCTTTTCATTCCGCCTGAAAACGTCTTTGGCTTGTCATCTTTCCGATCGTATAGCTGCACAAGCTCCAAAGCCTCTTTTACCCGGGCTTTCAATTCTTCTCCTTTAAGAGAATAAAGACTTGCAAAAAAACGAACATTTTTTTCAGCAGAAATCTCCTCATAAATCGCGATATCTTGAGGCACAATCCCGATGCCTTTCTTCATGTCCTTAGACCCTTTTTTTACATTATGGCCCAATATCGTAACGTTTCCGGAACTTGCCGACAATACCCCGGATAATATATGAATGGTTGTGCTTTTCCCTGCACCATTCGGACCTAACAAGCCGAGAACTTCCCCCTCTCTCACTTCAAACGAAATCCCACCTACTGCCGTTTTGTTTCCATACTGCATTTTCAACTCTTTTACTGCCGCCACGTTGTTCATACGTTTCTCCTTTTTACTTTCTCCGTTTTGCGAATTCCTGCAATACATTTGTTTTCAAATGATCCCGATTTTGTTCAATGTCAAAATCAGCAGCATCTTCTTCAAAACCATCCTGTTCTTCTCCATCGAAACTGTATAGCTTCTTCAATAAAATCCATAATGTTTCCAGCTCTTCCATAGAAAACCCTTTAAATAGATCTGCCATAAAGTACACCGCTTTTTCACCGCATTCCTCTGTGACACGTTTTCCTGAATCGGTAATCTTCACATTAACCGCTCGCTTGTCGCGTTTACTTGGCACAGTGGTGACATAACCTCTTTTTTCAATACCGCTAACAAGTCTGTTGATGTTTTGTTTTGAAGTGCCTAATTTTTTTGCAATGTTGTTGAATGTCGTTTCCTCTTCCGGTAAATGCATGATGGCAACCATCGTCATAAATTGTCTTGACGTTAAGATTTCATAATAATCGTCCCCGCGTGATTGGATTTTGTTCAAAACGGAAAAAAGTGTAGCGTAAGACTGCTGCATTAGAAATAAATCTTTCAGTTCTTTGGAATAATCCACGATGTTCCCTCCTTAGAAAGACAATATATTGTCTATATGATCATAACATTTCTCGTTTAATTGTCAATATGTTGTCTATTTTTCTCATCGAAAGAGGTAATGTTGCGGCTCGTCATCGTGAATTCAATGAAGTAATAGCATTGGAGAACGCTATGAATCTGTTTTTGGGAGAACATTCGGGCGAGCAAAAACGTGATGAACGGACACGAAACAAACATCGCAGTCTTTTATTTTGTCTCATATCGTGACTGTAATGATCAAATTCCGTCCAGGTCATTCTTTTGCGGCATTCGTATCGGAAGTCTTACATTGATTGCTGAACGAATAACGAAAAAAGCACCCCTGTAA
>NZ_JBAIZW010000013.1:0-53142 GCF_036765155.1 Bacillus sp. 0102A | reverse complement strand
GGCTCGTTCCACAATATCTGAATCGGTGCGAAAGGAAACAGATTGATACCCGCGCTTTGCACAAAGCTTCATCCCTTCAATTAAAGCAAGAAATTCCGCTTCCTGATTTGTATGCATTCCGATTGGAATAGAGAAAAACTCTGCTTGTCCTTCATGTTTGATAAAAATGCCGATGCCGGATGGCCCGGGATTACCGGCGCTTGCACCGTCTACATATATTTCTGTAGGCATTATGAACTCCTCTCATCATTCGGTACCATTCTTTTTGCTGCATAAGCATAAGGCAGTGAAATCAAAGATACCGCAAACTTAATTAAATATGTGGAAATAAAAATATGAAGCCAAATTCCTGCCGGATAAATGCCGAAAAAAGCGACACCAGTAAATATCAATGTATCAAACAGCTGGCTGACTGCTGTACTGCCGCCATTTCTGAGCCATAAAAGCCGATCAGAAGGAAATATCCTTCTAATTGACGAATATACATAAACATCCAGCGTTTGGCTGAAGATAAAGGCAAGCAGACTTCCTAACGCGACTCGCGGAAGGAATCCGAAAATCGTTTCCAGCGCTGTTTGCGATATGTCGCTGGAAGCCGGTTCGAAAAGCAACACGCCCTGCATGACAAATGTCAGCGTCAGGAGCGTTGAGAATCCGAGCCATACCGCTTTTCTGGCTTCCGCCGGACCGTATTTCTCATTCAGCACATCTGTCGCAAAAAAGATTGTGCCGTACATCACATTCCCGAGCGTTGCTGTTAAGCCAAACAGTTCGACTGTTTTGACGACTTGAAGGTTGGCACAAACTGTCGCAAAACCAATCCAAACAAACAGTCCCATTTTGCCAAATCCTTTATAAAATAAAAGAACAATGATAAAATGAATGATCGCAAAAATGATCCAAAATGAATTGTTAAACAAAATGAAAAAGCTTCCTTTCCGGGATAAGATTGGTTTGATTATAGCACATGCCCGGCAACTAATGAATGGTAAGGTGATCATAATGAAGCTCAGACCGCATATGAAGATAGAAGCGAAAGGGACGGGATCCGTCTCATTTTTAGGCGAAGACTGGCTGACTGCTCAGCAGGCACGTATGCTCGCCAGAGAACTAGGCCGTTTTCCATATATGAAAGAGCTCGAGTTCGAAGACGAGAAAGGCGGCAGCTGGACGCTGAAGGAATTGGAAAAGCTGACAGAGGAGCTTGCTCAAGAGCCTGATGACATTACTGTTTATTTTGACGGCAGTTTCGATAAGGAAAGCGAACTGGCTGGACTCGGAATCGTCATTTATTATTCATTGGGAGGAAGCCGGCATCGCTTGAGAAAAAATAAAAGCTTCCGGCTGAAAACCAATAATGAAGCTGAATACGCGGCGCTTTATGAAGCAATAAGAGAAGTAAGAGAGATTGGGGCTAGCAGAAATTCAATTACAATCAAAGGGGACTCGCTTGTTGTGCTGAATCAGCTTGACGGCAGCTGGCCTTGCTATGATCCGTCTCATAATGAATGGCTGGACAAAATAGAAGCACTCCTTGAATCGCTGAAGCTCACTCCAACTTACGAAACCATACAGCGGAAAGACAACCAGGAAGCTGACGGCCTCGCTAAAAAAATTCTATCCCATCAATTCGTAGAAAGCCATACGAAATTAGACCGTAACGGAGATGACGATATTGGATAAGAAAATGATCTTTAAAGAACTGACAGAACTGCAAGATGAATATTGCAAGGACTGTTTTATTAAGAAACAGTTTCGTAAAGATTTTGGCAAAACTTATGCACATTCATTTTGTATTAATAAATGTACAGTAGGTGAAAAGCTGAAAGCATACGGCGATGTCTTAACCAATCACTAAAGAATAAAAACCGCAGAAGCTGCGGTTTTTATTCTTTGAATTCATCCAGCTGATGCTGGCTATCATCCAGCAGCTGCTGTTGCTGCTCTACAAATTCAGGATCATCGAGAGCTGCCAGTTCTTCAGATTGTGATAGTTCTCTTGCATCCTCAATGGCTTGGTATGCGGAATCGACTAATGTTTTACTTTGGCCTCTCGTCGCAGCTCCTGTCGTTTTCTGAGCAGTTTCCACCGCTAGTTCCAGCTGCCGCTTATCCGTAAAGCCAGTTTGCTCCTCTTCATGAAATTCTGATGTCATAAAAAACACCTCCGCAATTATTTTGCAGAGGTTTTTTGAAATTTATGTACCAAAATAGAAAATAAAATGAAAAATAAGCCGATATAACTATTGAACCAGAATAAATAGGACTGTTTTACTATTTGAGGTATCTTGGCAGAGAAGGGGAACGAAGCTATGGATGATAAAGACTTGAGGTCGATCCTTCACAAAACATTTATAGAAATATACAGTGATTTAGAAGAACTCGCGGATATCGCGAAAAAAGGGAAGCCGTCAATGGAAAAACATGTCGAAGAGATTGAACAGAGGTGCAAACAAAATATTTTGGCCATTGAAATTCAGATGAAAATCAAATAGGAGAGGCATTTGCCTCTCCTCTATTTGTCATCATGTATTGAGTTTAGAGTTTTACAACATTAGAAGCTTGAGGTCCACGATTACCTTCGACAATTTCAAAAGAAACTTCTTGTCCTTCTTCTAATGATTTGTATCCGTCTCCTTCGATAGCTGTGAAGTGAACAAATACATCGTCTCCGCCTTCAACTTCAATGAAGCCGAATCCTTTTTCGTTGTTGAACCATTTTACTTTACCGTTTTGCATATTGCTTAATTCCTCCTAGTACTGTAGCACCCGTGTGCTAAAAAAAATTTTGTCACCATTTAACTTTGATTCATTGTTAAATGATGGTTCAACTATACACCATCTGGGAGCACCCGTCAAGTTCCGAAACTGCTTATTTTTAAAAAGAAGGGAAAGTTTCACAAAAAAATGTAACCGCTCTTATAAATAGGTGAATAAAATAAAAGAGCACGCGATTTTTGCGTGCTCTTTATGAACATCATTACGATAGCGCTTTGGCTCTTTGTTTAGCTGTCATCATCATTTCTGATTCCTTCAGGATATCCTCTAAAATCACTTCAGAGGAGTTTGCTAAATGAAGGTCCTTAATGTTTTTCTTCATGCGCTGTAAGGTATCTTCATCTGCGAGAAGGGAAGTGACTGACTCGAGAATCTCTTCGTGACGGTTCACGACGATGGCAGCTCCGCGATCTTCAAAGTAGTTCGCATTTTCTTTTTCCTGGCCGGGTACGGGTTTGTACAGAATGACAGGCACACCGATGGCAGTTGCTTCTGTCAAAGTAATACCGCCAGGTTTTGTAATCATGCAATCTGTGATCCGGAACAGCTCATCAATGCGCTCCACATAACCAAGAACTTTTAATTTGTCACCGTTTTCTGCTTCAAGCGTACTTAAAGATTCTTTTAAAGCCGTATTTTTCCCGCACACGACAACCACTTGCACATGGTCATCTTTGACAAGGTTTTCGCACAGCTCTTTTACGTTTTTTAATACACCGTGTGCGCCTGCCATGATCAGAAGCACTTTTTTGTTTGGTGAAAGATTGTACTTTTGATATAACGGCTCCGCCGGCAGAGATTCTTCAAATTGCGGTCTGATTGGAATTCCGGTGATTTTTACGTTGCTTGGATGAGTGCCGATCTCCAGCAGTTTTTCCTTCACATAATCTGTCGCCACATAATATTTATCCACGTTTTCGTGAACCCAAATTTTATGAAGGCAAAAATCAGTCATAACGTTGAAGGTAGGAATGACTCTTCCGGTTCGGCGTCTGTATTCCGGCACGACGATCATCGGAAATGTATTAATAATAATATCGGGCTGATGTTCATTGACAAGTTCGCCCAATCGTTTATTTCCCATTTTAAAGTAAATATTAAATTTACGTTTATTATAGATTTTGTCAACTCCGTAATAAAACAAACGATAAAACTGTTTCCCGATTGAGAAGCTTTTTAAATAAAGGTACTGAGTTACCTCTGAAACAATCGGATTTGACTCTTGGTACAAATTAGAAACTGTTACATGCTGAAAGCCGAGCCGTACACATTGCTCATAAAGCGTTTTGGCTACCTGCACATGTCCATTTCCGTAATTTGCAGTCAAAATTAATACTCTTTTATTGGTATTCAAGTAAATTCACCTCAATGTAATCAACAACAAGCAAGCTTCATGCATCGTAAGGAGTTATTGTCTATACATAAACATAACACAAATACATAATTGAATTATTAATGCAGTGAAAAAATTAAGCTAATTTTAAAAGATTTGATTCCAGTATTTTAATTTTTTGTTATACGCAGACTGAATCAGATGTATTTTATCATATTTTTTGCTCAGCGTATCACTAAAAAAGAAAATTAGTCCCATTCATAAGGAGTTTCTTGGTAAACGTAATAATTCAGCCAGTTCATAAACAATAGCGTCGCATGCGCTTTCCAGCGATTCACTGGCTCTTTGCTGTCTACTGCGAAATAATGTTTAGGCGCCGCGACAGTAGAAAGATTTCGTTCCAGATCTCTTTCATATTCTTGAAGAAGCGTATTTGTATCATATTCAGGGTGCCCTGTTAAAAAGACTTGTTTTTCGTCTTTTGACACAATTAAGCAAACTCCGGCTTCCTTTGATGCAGTAAGAATATTTAACTCAGGCACTGCTTGAAGCTGTTCCATATTTATATCTGTATGCCGGGAATGCGGCACGTAGTATAGCTCGTCAAAACCTCTTACCAATCTTTCATGTTTTGAAAGTACTGTATGTTCGAACACACCGAAGATTTTTTTCGGCATTTCAATTTTTTCCACACCATAATGGTAATATAAACCTGCTTGGGCGCCCCAGCATATATGCAAGGTTGAAGTGACATTCGTTTTGCTCCACTCCATGATCTCTTTGAGCTCTTCCCAATATGAAACATCTTCAAACGCCAAATGCTCGATCGGCGCACCGGTGATAATCATGCCGTCAAACTTCTTGTGACGGATATTGGAAAAAGTCGTATAAAATTCGTCAAGATGTTCTCTTGCAGTATTTTTCGGCGTGTGTGTGCTTGGGATTAAGAATGTAAAATGAACCTGTAAAGGCGAATTTCCAAGCAATCTGAGAAGTTGTGTCTCTGTTTGGATTTTTTTCGGCATCAAATTCAATATGATAATTTTTTGCGGCCGGATATCCTGGTGAAATGCTCTGCTTTCATCCATTACAAATATATGTTCACTCTCAAGCACCTGTTTTGCCGGCAGGTGTGTTGGTATATTAATAGGCAACGTGCCACCTCCATTATTTCCCCGTTTAATTTTCTTCATTATAGGAATTTTCACGCCAATTTTCAATCTATCTATTAGTGTTTGAGGGGGAAACAACAGAAAACTCTTTAAATAAAACGCATAGATACGCCTTTTGGTTTCACTGGAAAATGCTTTTTCGATGATTTATCCCAGAAGGGAACTGTCATGTTTTATAGAATGGTTAAGATAACAAAAGAAGCACGCATGTGTATATAACATTATTTTGAACACCAGCCACTCCTTTGCAATAACAGCCGGCATATCAGGTTTATTTGACTCTGCTCTTATAAGTTCTAATAAAAGGTGTTTATTTTGAATTGAGATATAAAAACGGTAAAATAATCAGCAGCAGTGACATAGGAGGGACTTACATGTCTATATATCATATGAAGGTACGTACAATAACAGGAAAAGAGATGACACTTCAGCCTTTTGCCGGAAAGGTATTGATGATCGTGAATACAGCGAGCAAATGCGGCTTTTCGCCGCAACTGAAACAGCTTCAGGAGTTATATGATACATATCGGCAGGAGGGACTGGAGATCTTAGGGTTCCCCTGCAATCAATTTATGAGCCAGGAGCCTGGTGATGAGGCAGATATACAAGAATTTTGCGAAACAAATTACGGTGTTACGTTTTCTATGTTTTCAAAAGTAGAAGTAAACGGAAAAAACGCCCACCCGCTGTTTGTGTATTTGACAGAGCATGCGAAAGGGATGCTGGGAACTAAGGCAATCAAGTGGAATTTCACGAAGTTTATAGTGGACAGAAACGGAGAAATCATTGGCCGCTATTCTCCGAATACAAATCCGAAAGAGCTGGAAGACGTTATCGTGAAGCTGTTAGGGCAATAAAGAGGGTGTTTTTGTGAAGGAATTGAAGCGGACAGGGCAAATCAGGGCATGGGTCCAGTCTGTGCTGACCGGCGAAAGCTCTGGACACGATTGGCATCATGTATCAAGAGTTGCAGATATTGCTTTATATATTGGAGAAAAGGAAAATGCGGATTTGTTCATAGTTGAAATCACGGCTTTGGTTCATGATTTAATTGATGTCAAGATGCCTGACACGTTTAGGTTTTCAGTGAGCGAAGTATATGATCAGCTCGTTTTTTTCGGAGTTGAAAAAGAGGATGCTGACAGAGTGATTCATATCATCACAAGAATGTCCTTTCGGGATAGGGATAAGCTGGCGAAAGAGCCGCATTCAATTGAGGCAAAAGCCGTACAGGATGCTGACAGGCTTGATGCCATCGGTGCTGTAGGGATTGCCAGAGCTTTTATGTTTGCGGGCGCAAAAGGGCACAGCCTTTATGGAAATGATCAAAGTGCCTACGCTCATTTTTTCCATAAGCTGCTCCGGCTGAAAGATATGATGAATACAGACACCGCACGGAAACTGGCAGAAGAAAGACATGATTTTATGCTTCAGTTTGTCCGCCAATTAGAAAAAGACGTACCCGGGATTGATGCCGAAACGTCGTAATAGAAGGCTTGGAACGACTATGATAGAATAAGTCACAGATATGTTATAGGAGGACGATCATGAAGATAAAATCAATTGAACCTACGCCAAGTCCCAATACAATGAAGGTCATCTTAACGGAAGAGCTTCCGGCGGGCAAAAGCAATAACTATAAACCGGATCAAGCAGAAGGCGCACCGCCTGTTATAGCAGAAATCCTTAAAATAGAAGGCGTTAAAGGCGTATATCATGTCGCTGATTTTCTCGCTGTTGAACGGAACGCGAGATACGATTGGAAAGACATCTTACCGCAAGTCCGCTCTGCATTTGGGATGGAAAGTGCTGAAAATACAGAGGGAAACCGCTCTGACCAAGAGTCTTTTGGAGAAGTAAAAGTTTTTGTGCAGATGTTCAGTGGCATTCCTATGCAGGTTAAATTAACTGATGGGGAGCGGGAAGAGCGCTTCGGGTTACCGGAACGCTTTCAGCAGGCGATCTTAAAACTCAGATCTGAAGCTTCAAATGTTGTGTTTGAGCGGACCTGGAAAGAACAAGGCGTCAGATTCGGTGATTTTAATGAAATCGGTCATGACGTGACAGAAGAGCTTCAGGCCGCTTACAGTGATGAACGGCTGAAACGGCTGACAGAAGCAGCCGTTCAAGGAAAAGGCGAAGCAAAACAAGCTGTACAGCGCAAAGCGTATAAAGTAACGCTTGACATGCTGGATGATGAGGACTGGAAAAAGCGTTATGCGCATTTGGAGCAGATGGATCCGAAAGAGGAGGATATCCCGGTTTTACAGAAGGCATTGGATGATCCCAAGGTGTCTATCAGAAGACAGGCTGTCGTATATTTAGGAATGATTGAAACATCCGATGTTCTTCCTTTATTATACAAAGCACTTGAGGACAAAGTTGTCTCAGTCAGAAGAACGGCAGGAGACTGCCTGTCAGATATCGGCGACTCTCAAGCCATTCCTGCTATGATCAAGTCGTTAAGCGACTCCAGCAAGCTTGTCCGCTGGCGTGCGGCTATGTTCCTGTACGAAGTCGGCGATGAAAGTGCCATTGAAGCTTTACGCACTGCCGAAGATGATCCCGAATTTGAGGTCAGCCTTCAAGTGAAAATGGCGCTTGAACGTATTGAGCATGGAGAAGAAGCAAAAGGTTCTGTTTGGAAACAAATGACAGAGAGTAGAAAAAAGGGCGAATAAAAGAATGAAAAAGGTGCAGATCCTGCATCTTTTTTTTGTGAATTCACTTTTTATAAAAATTATTTCGAATATTGTTGAAAAATATCCGAAAACTATTTATAGTAAGTAACAATATTAATAGTTGGAGGGTTTACATCGACAGAAAGCTATATAAATATAAAAACATGAAGGAAACAATCAAGGCAAGGGCGGCCTGAACGTCATCTGTTTGCAAAAACAGCCCGAAAATAAACTGAAAATTGTTAAAATAAAATCCAGTCTAACAATTGAAAGTATTTAGGAGGATCACCATGGCAGAATTACGCAGTAACATGATCACACAAGGAATCGATAGAGCTCCGCACCGCAGTTTGCTCCGTGCAGCAGGTGTAAAAGAAGAGGATTTTGGCAAACCGTTTATTGCGGTTTGTAATTCATACATTGATATCGTTCCCGGTCATGTTCACTTGCAGGAGTTTGGGAAAATCGTAAAAGAAGCAATCAGAGAAGCTGGGGGCGTACCGTTTGAGTTTAATACAATCGGAGTAGATGACGGCATCGCGATGGGGCATATCGGCATGAGGTATTCGCTGCCGAGCCGTGAAATTATCGCAGACTCTGTGGAAACGGTCGTATCCGCGCACTGGTTTGACGGTATGGTCTGTATTCCGAACTGTGACAAAATCACGCCGGGAATGCTTATGGCGGCAATGCGCATCAACATTCCAACCATTTTTGTCAGCGGGGGGCCGATGGCGGCAGGAAGAACAAGTGACGGAAAAAAAATCTCTCTTTCCTCAGTTTTCGAAGGAGTAGGCGCTTTCCAAGCCGGAAAAATCAACGAAAACGAACTTCAAGAATTAGAGCAGTTCGGATGCCCGACGTGCGGATCTTGCTCAGGCATGTTTACGGCGAACTCAATGAACTGCCTGTCCGAAGCACTCGGCCTTGCTTTGCCGGGTAACGGAACCATTCTTGCGACAGCACCGGAACGCAAAGAGTTTGTCAGAAAATCAGCTGCTCAATTAATGGAAACGATTCGCAAAGATATCAAACCGCGTGATATCGTCACAGAAAAAGCGATTGATAACGCGTTTGCGCTCGATATGGCGCTCGGCGGTTCAACAAACACCGTTCTTCATACGCTTGCCCTTGCAAACGAAGCTGGTGTTGAATACTCTTTAGAACGCATTAACGAAGTTGCTGAGCGCGTGCCGCACTTGTCCAAACTGGCGCCTGCATCAGATGTGTATATTGAAGATCTTCATGAAGCCGGCGGTGTGTCTGCGGCGTTGAATGAGCTTTCCAAGAAAGAAGGGGCGCTTCATTTAGACGCACTGACCGTTACAGGAAAAACACTCGGAGAAACCATTGCCGGACATGAAGTAAAGGATTATGACGTCATCCATCCGCTGGATCGACCATTCACTGAAAAGGGCGGTCTTGCTGTTTTATTCGGCAATCTGGCTCCGGATGGCGCTATCATTAAAACGGGCGGCGTACAGAACGGAATTACGAGACACGAAGGGCCGGCTGTCGTATTTGATTCTCAGGATGAGGCGCTTGACGGCATTATCAACCGGAAAGTAAAAGAAGGCGACGTGGTCATTATCCGTTACGAAGGGCCAAAAGGTGGACCTGGTATGCCGGAAATGCTTGCTCCTACATCCCAAATCGTTGGAATGGGACTCGGACCAAAAGTGGCATTGCTTACGGACGGACGTTTTTCCGGAGCATCTCGTGGCCTCTCAATCGGCCACGTATCACCAGAGGCGGCAGAGGGAGGACCGCTTGCCTTTGTGGAAAACGGAGACCATGTCATCGTTGATATTGAAAAACGCATCTTGGATGTTCAAGTGCCTGAGGAAGAATGGGAAAAACGGAAAGCGAACTGGAAAGGTTTTGAGCCGAAGGTGAAAACCGGCTACTTGGCCCGTTATTCCAAACTTGTGACAAGCGCCAATACTGGCGGTATCATGAAAATCTAGACAGCAGGGAATCCTTTCTCTTATTTTAAGGCGTGAACATTTGAAATCCGGCCCTCTCTATAGTATCCTTTACTTCAGATGAAGGATAATAGAGGGGGCTTTTTTTATGTCAATGGCTTATGAAGAATACATGCGCCAGCTTGTCGTACCGATGCGCCGCGAGCTGACTGGAGCAGGTTTTGAAGAATTAACAACAGCGGAAGAAGTAGAAAACTTTATGGAAAAGGCAGAGGGCACAACTCTTGTTGTCGTTAACTCTGTATGTGGCTGCGCGGCTGGCCTTGCGCGTCCTGCGGCAACACAAGCAGTCCTCCAGCATGACAAAACACCTGACAATACAGTGACTGTATTTGCGGGACAAGATAAAGAAGCTACTGTAAAAATGCGTGAGTATTTTACTGGACAGGAGCCTTCTTCACCGTCAATGGCTCTTTTGAAAGGCAAGGAAGTCGTCCATTTTATTCCGCGTCATGAAATTGAAGGTCATGATATGGAAGAGATCATGAAAAATTTGACGGCTGCCTTCGATGCAAACTGCTAAATGCCCGATTTCCGGGCATTTTCTTTTTTTAGGGAGTACAGAAGATGATAACAACAAGCTATAGACCGACTGAAGATACCGTAAAAACCGCAAAGCTGCTTTCTAAAGAGCTTGATATGCCATACTGCAGCCGAAATAAACAGACGGTTGAAAACCTGCTGAAGTCAGCTGCGCGTGATTTGCTTGTGGTCGGCAAAGAACGGTACGAATTGTATACGAAACAAGGTGCCAAATTCTTTTTTCATCCGAATACAGCGATGTTCAGAGCTAAACGCTTTTTACGGGGTGAGCGAGAGCCGATGCTTCGGGCAGCTGGCTTATCGGAAGGGGATACGTTTTTAGATTGCACACTCGGGCTGGGTTCGGATTCCATTATCGCAAGTATGGCAGTAGGCGAAACGGGTTCTGTGATTGGGATTGAAAAAAACCATCTTGTTTCCGTTCTGGTGAGGATGGGACTGCAATCATGGGAAACGGATATAGAAGAGCTTCAAGCCGCGATGAGTAAAATCCAAGTAAAGAATGGAGATTGCTATGAATACATCAAGCAGCTTCCTGACAACTCTTTTGATGTGATATATTTCGATCCAATGTTTCATGAGCCTGTAGAGACGTCTGACGGCATCGCGCCTTTACGGAACTTTGCGGAGGATTCAGCTTTGGATGAAGGGTGTATCAAAGAAGCGGTGCGCGCTGCCAGAAAAAGCGTTGTACTGAAAGACCACTGGAAAAGCCCGCGATTTGAACAGTTTGGTTTTAACGTCATCAAAAGAAAAACAGCGCTGTTCCATTATGGTGTCATTCAAGCCGCAAGTAAAACAAGCCCGTGACGAATCACGGGCTTTCTGTTAATCGGTGACTTCCATGACGACAAAGTATAACAATGTTAAGAGTGAAACTGTGGCAAACAGAGCGTCAATCATGTGGAAAGCCTCCTTTCACAGAATATTGTAAGCGTTTTTACACAAACCGCAAAGTTACGAATCTCCTAATTTGCATATCAGTTTCATATCGTACATGACTTGCATGTTTCGGGTGTGCTAAAATAAGAGAAACATAACAAAAAATAGAGAGGAATAAGCAATCATGAAAATGTGGATGAGAAAGACCCTTGTGGTTTTATTTACCATCGTAACATTCGGGCTCGTATCTCCTCCGGCTGCTCTTATGGCGGACAAGCCCTCCGGACAGCCGAGCAGTCTTGAGCAGAATGATTACACCGCTTTTTATGATGAGCATGACCTGTACGATGATGAGTCGGAAGGCAGGCGAGATCCTGAACTGCTTTTTCAAACGTACAAGGAACAGCTCCTTGACAGCGCTGAGGATCAGTCCTTTGTGAAATTCGGCAGCAAAATCGCTGCGGTCATTGAGGATGACTATCGGAAAGAGATCATGCCGAAAATCGAAAATGTGATTAGTGATTATTTGGCGACATTGCAAGAGGATGAGGCGTATCAAGATGTTGTGATCTCAAGCATGCCTTCAGCGGGCCAAACGGAAAAAATTTTCAACGTTTACAATCGGACGACTGGAAAAGATCTCATCAGATTCCATGTGCGCAGAGACCACCCGCCTCATGACGGCTACTGGTTTAATTTTCATTATCATACAGCAGAAGATGGGTTTCAATCACATCATGAGCTTGGAAGCATATACTGGGACCGCAACACGCCTCCCAACTGGATGAGTGCGTAAAGGAGATGCCATTAGACATGAAAAAGTACACAATGAATGAAATGGTCGATATAACAAAAGTTATGCTGAACAAACGGGGCGTTATGATCGAAGATATTGCGCGGATTGTTCAAAAACTTCAGGAAAAATACAATCCAAATTTGCCACTTAGTGTATGTATGGAGAATGTAGAAAAAGTGCTGAACAAACGTGAAATTATTCATGCTGTTTTAACTGGCCTTGCGCTTGATCAGCTCGCTGAGCAGAAACTTCTTCCGGAACCGCTGCAGCACCTTATTGAAACGGATGAACCGCTTTACGGCATTGATGAAATTATCCCTCTTTCAATCGTTAATGTATACGGGTCGATCGGCCTGACCAACTTCGGTTATTTGGATAAAGAGAAGATTGGAATCATTAAAGAACTTGATGAAAGCCCGGACGGTATTCATACCTTTTTGGATGATATTGTGGCAGCACTTGCAGCAGCCGCTGCGAGCAGAATTGCCCATACGCATCAGGATCTGCAAGATGAAGAAAAAGAACAGGATGAAAAGCCTGTCGTCAGATGACTAATAAAAAAATCATTTCTGGGTTCAGAAATGATTTTTTATTGTGTTACACTACTAGAAGACTACTTTTAAAGGATGGAAAAGATGAAACAGTACAAGGATTTATGCAGACATGTGTTAGAGCATGGCGAAAAAAAGGGAGACCGGACAGGGACCGGTACAGTCAGCACCTTCGGATATCAAATGAGATTTAATTTACAGGAAGGTTTTCCGATGCTGACAACAAAAAAACTCCACTTTAAATCGATTGCGCATGAGTTGCTTTGGTTTTTAAAAGGGGATACCAATGTACGCTATTTGCAGGAAAACGGAGTGCGGATCTGGAATGAGTGGGCTGATGAAAACGGTGAACTCGGACCTGTATACGGTTCCCAATGGCGTTCTTGGCGGGGAGCTGACGGAGAAACCGTTGATCAAATTTCCCGTCTTATTGAAGATATTAAGACAAATCCGAATTCTAGACGCTTAATCGTCAGCGCCTGGAATGTCGGTGAAATTGATAAAATGGCATTGCCGCCGTGCCATTGCCTGTTCCAATTCTACGTGTCTGACGGCAAGCTGTCCTGCCAGCTGTATCAGCGCTCTGCTGATGTTTTCCTTGGTGTTCCGTTTAATATTGGTTCTTATGCCCTGTTAACTATGATGATTGCTCATGTGACTGGGCTTGAACCGGGAGAGTTTATTCATACATTTGGCGATGTCCATATTTATCAGAACCATATTGAACAGATCAATTTGCAGCTGACAAGGGATGTTCGCCCGCTTCCGAAGCTTCGTTTCGCCAGAGAGGTTGATTCTATTTTCAACTTTGCGTTTGAGGACTTTATCATCGAGGATTATGATCCGCATCCTCATATTAAAGGAGCGGTCAGTGTATGATTTCGTTCATTTTTGCGATGGATGCCAACAGGCTGATAGGCAAAGACAATGATTTGCCGTGGCATTTGCCCAATGACCTTGCATACTTTAAAAAAGTAACCTCTGGCCATTCCATCATTATGGGCCGGAAAACCTTTGAATCGATTGGACGTCCGCTTCCAAATCGGAAAAATATTGTCGTCACATCAGCGCCGGCTTCAGAATTTCCGGGATGTACGGTTGTCAGTTCGTTAAAGGATGTGCTGGACATTTGTTCAGGCTCTGACGAATGCTTTGTGATCGGAGGGGCTCAGCTCTATACAGCGCTGTTTCCTTATGCGGACAGACTGTATATGACGAAAATTCATCATAAGTTTGAGGGTGACCGTCACTTCCCCGAATTTGATGAAACCAATTGGAAGCTGGTTTCTTCTGAGCGGGGGATCAAGGACGAAAAAAACCCGTACGATTACGAATTTCTGATGTATGAAAAAAAGAATTCTTCTGAAGCGGGAGGATTTTAATTGGTTCGCTACAGCTTGCTAGTAATTTATATTGTGTATATGCTGTTAAAAAATATGAAACAATTATTTAATCAAAGGATGCTTGACCCCCGTTTGTCATACAAAAAACAGATGACTCTTGTCTACGAGCAGCCAAAGGCGTTTTTGGAAGGCTGTGTCGGCATCACCGGTTCAATTGTGACGATCCATCAGCCTGAGCCAATACCGCACGGTCCTGTTTTGTATGTGCATCCCCGTTTGCGTTTGGCTGAATTGGCCTTAATTGCTGGGTATATTGAGGAACCGGCCGGCTTTATTGCCAATCCAAAAGGATTTCGCTTTCCTTTAATCGGGCAATGGCTAGATCGGATGGATGTGATTTCAGACGGCGACTCAGAAAAGGTATATGAAGATGTAACGAAACAGCTGGAAAAAGGACAAAGCCTGATTCTTTCATTAGATGGTTCTATAGATCCTATTGAACTTGCGGCCTGCTATCATCTTCCATTGGTGATGGTGGAAACGAAAGGAACAGATGACCTGCAAAAGGGATCGTTTTTTAAACGCTTAAAACCAGCAGACATTGAATTGTCATTTTCAAAAGCTTATATACCAGCAAATGAAGAACAATTACGTGCATAAAAAGCGCAGTCCTAAAGACTGCGCTTTTCTGTTACGAAATAAACGGCACCTTCACACAATAAAACAGTACACAGAAAAACATCGCAGCGCTTCCGCCTAATACAAAGCTGTGCCAAATGGCGTGATGGAAGGGGATCTTTTTCCAAATGTAAAAGATGGTTCCGACCGAGTATAAAATGCCGCCGAGAAAAAGGAGGCTGAATCCCGCTCCGCTCAGCGAAGCGTATAAAGGTTTTACCGCGATAATCATCAGCCATCCCATAATCAAATACACGAAGGTTGACAATAGGATAAAGCGTTTTACGAAGAAAATTTTAAAAACGATTCCGCCTAATGCAAGAGACCATACGATAACCAGCAGGGTGAAGCCAAGTGTGCCTTTCAGCGGCCCCAGCAAAAAAGGCGTATAGGTTCCGGCGATCAGTACGTAAATGGCGCTATGATCAATAATCTCCAAAATATCCTTCGTCTTTTTATGTGTAATGCTGTGAAGCAGTGTGGAGCTTAAATATAACAGCAACATAGAAACGCCGAATATTGTAAAACTGACAATGTCCCATGCGGACCCGTATTGAGCCGCAAATAGGATCAGAAACACTAATGCTGGTATGGATAAGAGCACACCGATGCCGTGTGTAATTGCATTGGCGATTTCTTCTTTGATTGTAAACATGGACATTCTCCTTTCGATCGCTAGATCATTTGATTTTTCAATGTTTCCAGAAAGCTCAAACCCTCTAAAGTGATTTTAGTGCCGGCGCGCCCGCGGCTTTTTGTGACATAATCTTTTTTCTCCAAATAATCGAGGCGGCTTCTGACCTGCTGCGGAGATAAAGAGGTTTGAGTGTTTTTGCTGTGTTCTGAAATGATCCGTCTGCTGGCTGGTTCTCCTTTTTCGTTTAACACTCTTATTGTTTCCAAAATAAACAAAAACTCGGCTTTTTCCATTAAAGTCAGCAGCTTCGCTTTTTTCTTTAATGCTTTTCCGTCTATTGCTCCCCTCATGTATGACGGCACGTCATAAGGATAAATCGTTTCTCCGCTAGACACCGCAGCCATATAATCTGCGACATTTTTTAATTCCCTGATATTGCCTTCGAATGTGTGCTGTTCAAGCATCGGGAAGACTGAGGGATCGATTAACAATTGTCGGCCTGAGTTTGAGAGAAAGTACTGTGCCAAAAGAGGTATATCGCTTTTTCGTTCAGATAATTCTGGGAGCGTGAGTGTTAATATATTCAGCCTGTAAAATAAGTCTTGCCTGAATGCGTGTTCAGTGTATCCGTCTGTGGCAGCACAGATCATACGCGGTAGCTCGGTGTGTGAATCAAGCGTTCTTAGCAGCTGAGCTTGTACAGCAGCAGGCATGCGCCACACTTCACCAAGAAAAAGGGTTCCTTGTGCTGTTTTTTGAAACGCGCCTGAGTTACCGTCTTGGCCAAAAAGCTCAAGCATAAGGCTTTCTTCTGAATGGATGCTGCAATTGACGCTAATAAAAGGTTCTCTGCTTCTCGAGGACTCCTGATGTATCGCTTGTGCGAAATGATCTTTTCCTGTTCCGATTTTTCCTGTTATGAGGACAGGAAGTTCAGATGATGAGAACTGCTTAGCGATTCGTTTTGCTTCCAGGAATGTTTGATGTTCTCCGATCAGATTATGAAACGTGTTGAGTGTTGGTGCGCTATTCATCTATTGGCTCCTTTTGGTTCTAATTGGTTTTATTATATCACGCCTTTCGCCTCAAAACACCTTTTATTTGTAATGGTCTTTTTTTAGGTCTTCAGAATGCTGACGACGGAGATGCATCAGGGGATATGGCGACTGCGGGTCTGTATTTTTTAAATATTAAATTAAAATAATTGTCTTATTTTTTGAATATTCGTGTTATAATGGCATATTAAATAGGGATTTAAAACAAGAAAGGAATCTGTACATGAAACCGTTGCTTAAAGAAAACTCTCTCATCCAAGTAAAAGACATTTTGAAGGCTCATCAAAACGTGAAGGATGTTGTGATTCACACACCTTTGCAAAGGAATGAAAGACTTTCTGAGAGATATGAATGCAATATCTATTTGAAGCGTGAAGACTTGCAAGTTGTCAGATCTTTTAAGCTCAGAGGGGCTTATCATAAAATGAAACAGCTTTCCAGCGAGCAAACTGAAAACGGAATTGTATGTGCCAGTGCCGGAAACCACGCTCAAGGTGTGGCGTTCTCATGTAAACATCTTGGCATTCACGGGAAAATTTTTATGCCGTCTACAACACCGAGACAAAAAGTCTCTCAAGTTGAACTGTTCGGAAAAGGGTTTATCGATATTATTTTGATAGGTGATACGTTTGACGATGCGTATAAAAGCGCGGTTGAATGCTGTGAGGCGGAATCACGAACGTTTATTCATCCGTTTGATGATCCGGATGTGATGGCCGGGCAAGGGACGCTAGCCGTCGAGGTATTAAATGATATTGACACAGAACCGCATTTTCTTTTTGCAAGTGTCGGAGGAGGCGGCCTTCTCTCAGGGGTAGGCACTTATTTGAAAAATGTATCTCCTGAAACAAAGGTCATTGCTGTTGAGCCGGAAGGGGCGGCATCCTATTTTGAATCAAACAAAGCCGGGCATGTCGTCACGCTGGATAAAATTGATAAATTTGTAGATGGAGCGGCTGTTAAAAAAATTGGGGAGGAAACGTTCCAGACACTGCAATCAGTCGTGGATGACATTCTCCTTGTTCCTGAAGGGAAAGTATGTACAGCCATTCTTGAATTATATAACGAATGTGCGATTGTTGCTGAACCGGCTGGTGCTCTATCTGTCGCAGCGCTTGATTTGTACAAGAATGAAATAAAAGGCAAAAATGTGGTTTGCGTAGTCAGCGGAGGCAATAATGATATCGGAAGGATGCAGGAAATGAAGGAGCGATCCTTGATTTTTGAAGGACTTCAGCATTATTTTATCGTCAATTTTCCGCAAAGAGCGGGGGCGCTCCGTGAATTTCTTGACGAAGTACTTGGGCCGAATGATGACATTACAAGGTTTGAGTATACGAAGAAAAACAATAAAAGCAACGGACCTGCTCTTGTCGGCATCGAGCTGCAGGACAAGGCTGACTATGGGCCGCTGATTGAACGAATGAACAAAAAACCGTTTCATTATGTAGAAGTGAATAAGGATGAAGACTTGTTCCATTTGCTGATCTAAATTTTTCGCACAACCGCGTAAAATGACAGACAGTCCGGCTAGCATTGTATATAATAGAAGAAAAACGAAAAAGAGGATTGATAGCTTGTTACTCAAAAGCCTAGAGTTCAAACGCAGTGACGGGATTCAGGTGAAAGTGACAGAAATACCTGTATTAAAGGAAGATGAGCACTATTTCTTTATGTTACATCACCATTTGCAGTTCTACTTAAAAGAAGTGTTTTCATCAAACAGCAGGGCAAAAGTGTATTCTTTCCGACATTATATGAAGCGCCGGATGAAATGGGCAGATTATCAGGCTGTTTTTCATCAAGAGGTGTTAAAGTACAACGCGTAATATGCCGTTTTTACCTGTGTGTCTCCCTTTGTAACCGTTGAGTGGGAGGCATGCAGGATTTTTTTTTGCCGGTACCGAATATAAATATAAAATAGAGGATATAGCAGGCAAGAACGGTTTTAGAATGCGCTTTTACCGGCTGGAAAGGGTGAATGTCATGAAGGTGATCAAGGGTTTAGCGGCAGGGCTGTTTTTTCTGCTTTTGTGTGCCTGCGGAGGACAACAAATTAAAGATCCGCTCAATTATGAGGTGGAGCCTTTTACATTTCAAAACCAAGACGGCAAAAATGTTTCATTAAAGAGTTTAAAAGGAGAAGTATGGCTGGCGGATTTTATTTTTACGAATTGCGAGACTGTATGTCCGCCGATGACTGCTCATATGACCGATTTGCAAAAAAAACTAAAAGCCGAGAATATAGATGTCCGGATCGTATCCTTTAGTGTTGACCCGGAAAACGATAAGCCAAAACAGCTGAAGAAATTTGCGGCGAATTATCCGCTATCTTTTGATAACTGGGATTTCCTCACGGGATACAGCCAGCGTGACATTGAGGCGTTCGCGCTTAAGAGCTTCAAAGCGATTGTGAAGAAACCGGAGGGAAAAGACCAAGTCATTCATCAATCTTCATTTTATTTGGTGAGTCCGGACGGTAAGGTGCTGAAAGATTACAATGGAGTGGAAAATACACCGTACGATGATATTATCGCAGATGTGAAATCAGCCAGTACACTCAAGTAAACTAGGGGACTAGGCATTTGCAAATCTTCTAAAACATGATACACTTTCCACTAGTAGAATGGGAAGGAGCAACAAGATTGAAGCTGCGCATTTTTTCACTCATGGCCAGTTTGATTTTGCTTCTTGCTGCTTGTACGAGCATACGTACAGCATCTGAGGGGAAACAAAAAGATCATGAACCGAAAACGAAAGAGCACATTGTCATTGCGGCTGTCGGAGATTCGCTGACAGAAGGTGTCGGAGATCCCGCCGGTAAGGGATATGTCGGCATGGTTGCGGATTCTATCCGGTCAGATAAACAAGTCAAAACGGTAGACGTAAAAAATTATGCCGTGAAAGGGAACCGTTCTGATGATTTATTAGAGAAATTAAAAGATAAAAAGGTTCAAAAAGGCATAAAGGACGCTGATTATGTCTTTTTTACAATTGGCGGCAACGATTTGATGAAAGTCCTTCGGCAAAACTTTCTGCAATTAACAATGGAACCATTTCAGGAAGCGGAAAAACCGTATGAAAAGCGTTTTAAAAAAATCATTTCTGAAATTCGGGAACTGAATGATCACGCTGAGCTGATTTATGTCAGCATGTATAATCCGTTTACATTTACGTTATCTGAATTAAATGAAATAAACGGTGTTGTTACTGATTGGAACCAAGTAGCTGAAAAAGAGCTGAAAAAAGATAAGTTTGCGAAAATCATTTATATTGAAGATTTATTCAATCAAAAAAGCGACAGCAGCAGAATTTCTGAGGATGATGATTTTCATCCTAATGGTACGGGTTATTCCCTTATCGCGAAGCGCGTCTATCAAGCCATTGAAAAAGAAGGATTACCGAAAGAGTAGGGTGACATCATGAATAAGTGGAAACGACTGTTTTTTATATTGCTTGCCATCAATCTGATTCTTGCCGCTGGGTTTGTGACACTAGTCATGCTGCCGGGAAAGCAAGCTCAGGTGAAGGATTCATCTGAGAGCGAGTATGGATTTCAAGTGACAAGCACAAAAGAATCATTAGCTGCGTTTGTCAACTCATATTTAAAAGACAAAGCATCCAACCAGCTTGATTATAAAGTAGAGATCGATGATGATGTTCATGTCGTCGGGGAAATCAAGGCTTTTTCCACGACCATTGATGCGCTTATCGCTTTTGAACCGACCGTGAAAAAAAATGGCGATGTGGAGCTGAATGTAACGAAATTTTCGTTAGGGAAATTGAGTATACCGATTAGCTTTGTGTTAAATTATATGGACAGTTTTTACGAATTGCCGTCATTTGTCCACGTCCATCCCGGCGATAAAAGCATTGAGGTGCGTCTTTCAGAAATGCCTTTAACGAATGGAATGTATGTCAGAGCGGATAAAATAAATTTAGAAAAAGATGAAATTGAGTTTTCCTATTACCATCCTAAACAATAGAGGTGACTGAAAATGAAACGGATTTACCAGTATTTCAGTTTATTATCCTTTACATTTTCCCTGTATTTCGGCTGGCTTGCTTATCATCATCTGGCCGCTGAAGATATGGACCAAATGTATTTGAACATTTCCTATTGTGCCTTGTTCTTAAGTGTGATGGTGCTAACATTCGGTATGAGAGACCGAAAAAAAACCGATAAGTCATGAAAAAAGAGACATGAAACAACGTCTCTTTTTTCGTGTGATCCGGTGAAAATTTAAGATCACAAGGAGAAAAAATGAAAGCATACGATTTTACACAGGGGAACGTGCTGAAACAGCTTGTGCTGTTTTCAATGCCGATTATGCTCGGAAACGCATTGCAGGTTTCCTTTCAATTGATAGACAGTTTGTGGATCGGCAATTTACTGGGGGCGAAGGCCCTTGGGGCAGCCGCGGTATCAAGCACGATTGTTTTAACCGTGCTGTCTTTTATTTTGGGCCTTAACAATGCGACATTAACTATTTTGTCACAGCAAAAGGGTAAAGATGATGAAAAAGGAATGGCGTCGTATATAAACGCTTTTGTCGTTTTATTAACAGGCCTAAGCGTCGGATTCGGCGCGGCCGGTTTTTTTCTGTCAGAGCTTTTGCTTCGTCTTCTGAAAACGCCGGAGTCGATGATACCGCTTGCTGAGACCTATTTACAAATTCAATTTATTGGAATTTTATTTTTGTTTGGTTATAACTTTATCAGTACGGTGCTTCGGGCGCTCGGTGACAGCAAGACACCTCTCCGGTTTATTGCGTTTGCAGTTGTGCTGAATACAGTGTTGGCGCCGTTCTTTATTTCTGTGCTGCACATGGGAATAGCGGGAGCAGCTTATTCGACAATTTTGTCACAGGGCATTGCGTTTCTGTACGGGTTGTTTTACGTCATCAGACACAAGCTTGTACCGTTCTCTATTCCGCGAGTTCCCAAGTGGGAAGAGTCCGCGCTGGTTTTGAAACTTGGGATTCCAGCCGGTCTGCAGATGATGGTGATTACAGGCGGAATGATGGCGATTATGAGTGTTGTCAACTCCTACGGGGAGCATGTGGTGTCAGGCTTCGGCGCGGTGCAGCGGCTCGACAGCATCATCACGCTTCCCGCTATGGCTGCCGGTACGGCGGTCAACAGTATGGCAGGGCAAAATATCGGAATCGGAAACGATAAAAGAGTGGGAACAATTGCGAGGCTAGGTGTTATAGTTGTTATTTCTTGCATGCTGATGATTGCCGTTATCATTTGGGTATTTGGCAAATACCTTATGAGACTATTTATCAGCGAGCCTGATGCGGTTGCGTTTGGCGAACAATATTTGCGTTGGATCGCGTTTTTCTACCCTTTTATCGGGATTAATTTCGTGCTGAACGGAATCGTCAGGGCTGCGGGAGCGATGCTGCAGGTGCTGGTTTTAAATTTGATATCGTTTTGGGTTTTGAGATATCCTTTCACGGCTCTATTTTCAGCATGGTTTGGCCAGAAAGGAATCGGGCTCGGAATCGGAATGAGTTTTTTATTAAGCAGCTGTGCGGCGTTTTTGTATTACAGATACGGAAGATGGAAAACAATGAAACTGTTCGCTGAAAAATAAGTGAAGGGCTGCAAAAAGCACATACCCATGTATAGCGGTATGTGCTTTTTTTCATCGTTTTTTATCAAGTTTGCTGAAAAGCTCGATTAATGAGGCCAGTTCGGCATCAGTGTAGCAGTCAAAGCGTTTAAAGAAATATTCCGTTTTTTTCTCGTTAAAATGCTGAAGGACTTTTTCGCCCGCTTCGGTGATATGAATGCGGATGATGCGCCTGTCTTCCTTCGATCTGATTCTTGTAATCCATTCCTTTTCCACCAGCGCATCAGTCACAGCTGTAATGTGGCTTGCTGATACCTCTAAAATAGGTGCAAATTCGGTGACTTTTTTAGGCCCTTGTTCACTGAGGATCCGCAGAATGGTGAATTCATTCCGTGACAGCTCTTTATCAAGAATTTCATTGATTTCGTTGCGTATTTGTTTAAAGACTTTACGGAGTAAATTTTCCATATCGTACATCATCTGTGTTCTTACTTTCAAATTTGTGAACCTCCATTACGTAAGCATATTGCTTAAAACCTATAGATTTTATGAAAAGCAGAATCATTTTCATTCTATTATTACATGCTATAATATAATAATACCACGTATTAACAAAGGAGGCACCAGTATGTCTGAAAAAAAAGAAATCGCCACATTTGCAGGAGGCTGTTTTTGGTGTATGGTCAAACCTTTTGACGAACAGCCGGGAATTGAAAAAGTGGTGTCCGGGTATACAGGCGGCCATACTGAAAACCCTACGTATGAAGAGGTGTGCAGTGAAACGACAGGACATCGTGAAGCCGTTCAAATCACGTTTCATCCTGATGTGTATCCTTATGAAAAGCTGCTTGAATTGTTTTGGCAGCAAATCGACCCGACAGATGCCGGCGGCCAGTTTGCAGATCGCGGCAGCTCCTACCGTGCAGCCATTTTTTATCATAATGATAAACAAAAGGAGCTTGCGGAAGCTTCCAAGCAGCGTCTGGCGGAAAGCGGCATCTTTAAAGATCCGATTGTAACGGACATTTTAAAAGCTGAGCCTTTCTATGAAGCGGAGGGCTACCATCAGCATTTTTATAAAAAGAATCCAGGACATTACCAGCGCTACCGGGCGGGGTCTGGACGAGCCGGATTTATCAGCGAGCATTGGGGGGCGAAATAATGGGGCACAATAAAGAAGAAAAAATCAAGTCACTAAACCGCATGCAATATGAAGTGACGCAAAATAACGGCACGGAGCCGCCTTTTCAAAATGAATATTGGGATCATCAGGAAGAAGGGCTGTATGTAGACATTGTGTCAGGCAAGCCATTGTTTACATCCAAGGATAAATTTGACTCCCACTGCGGCTGGCCAAGCTTCACAAAGCCGATTGAAGAAGCAGAAGTGGAAGAAAAACGAGACACGAGCCACGGCATGATTCGCACAGAAGTGAGAAGCCGTACTGCCGATTCTCATCTTGGTCATGTATTTAATGACGGACCGGAGCCAAGCGGGCTTCGTTACTGCATAAACTCAGCGGCAATGCGGTTTGTGCCGAAGGATAAGCTGAAAGAAGAAGGATACGAAAGCTATCTGCATCTTTTTGATAAATAAACACAAAAAACAGGCCTGCCTAATGGATAGACAGGCTTGTTTTTATGCCTTTTTTTCTTGGTGTAATTTCTCAATAATCTGGGCAATTCTGTCTTTTGTGATGAGTGGGGCTTGATCTGATTGATATCCAGACAGATGGACTTTGCGAAAATCAGGATGTTTTTCAGGTTCTGGAAGAATCGCATAAAGATTGCCCCATTCATACAGAGAATCAATTTCATGAGGGGATGTTAATTCTTCGTGAAGCTTTTCACCTGAACGCTTGCCGACTTCTACCGCAGACGGCTGCGGGAGCCCGTGCTGCGATGCATATTCTTCAAATCCATGGATCAGTTCTTCAAGTTTCAGTGATTCCATTTTAAAAATAAAAGTTTCTCCGCCTTTTGTAATAGCAGCTGATTGCAATGTCAGTGTAGCCGCATCGTCTATTGACATGAAAAATCTGGTCATGTTTTTGTCAGTGATGGTTAGCGGTTCACCCTCCATCATCTGTTCAAATAAAATTGGAATGACCGAACCCCTTGAGCCGAGAACATTTCCGAAGCGGACTGAACAAAACACGGTTCCTCTGTTTTGAACGTGGCGGTTTGCTTGATGAAACAGCTTTTCAGATAACAGCTTGGTGGCACCCATTGTGTTCACAGGAGATACAGCTTTATCGGTACTGATATTAATGACATGCTGGACCCGGTGTAATAGGGCGGCCTCCACCACATTCTGTCCGCCGATGAGATTGGTCTGAATCGCTTCAAATGGATGGTCTTCACATGTCGGAACCTGTTTCAGCGCAGCTGCGTGGAAGACGATATCCACGCCTTTCATCACCTGATTCACCCTTCTGTGATCCCGCACATCTCCGAGCACAAATGAAAGCCGCTTATCCTCCGCATACTTTTGACTCATGACATACTGTTTACTGTCGTCTTTGCTGAATACAATCACCTGTTTCGGTGTTAGCAGCAAAAGGCGTTTGACAATTTGACTCCCGATTGAACCTGTTCCGCCAGTGACTAAAACTGTTTTGTTATGGAAAAACGGTTCTAGTTCTGCTGTTTGCTGTTTAGGCATGGCTTATCCTCCAACTCTCGTTTCTCTACCATGCATCATATGTTCAACTTTGTAATCGAGTTAATGAAAGCAACCAATAAAACAAAATTTAGGGGAATGATCATGTCACAAAGTGTTCTTTTTTAATAGAAAATGGAAAAATAGACGTAACAGACAAAATATAAAACTACATAAACAATGTACTAAATATTCATTTTGGTTTATTTCGCACCATAAAAGTAAATTTGACGGAGTCATTTCACGTACTTTTTAGGGAAAAGTGATTTATGAGTCAGAAATACTATAAAAAAAGGTTCGTTTTCCTCTCTATTAAATGACTGTATATATTTTACAATAAGGAGTGATAGTGATTAAAAGGAGGAGACCAAATGAAGGTTTCAAAAACAATGCTGCTAAGCACTGCTGCGGGTTTATTGCTTAGCCTGACAACTAACTCGGTGTCGGCTCATCATGTAAAAGCGGAACATCATTTTAAAGTGACGGCGCAAACGGAGACAGATCCTGTCGCTTCTGGCGATGACGCAGCAGATGACCCGGCCATTTGGGTTTATGAAAAGCATCCGGAAAAAAGCAAGTTGATCACGACAAATAAGAAGTCAGGACTAGTCGTGTATGATTTAAACGGCAAACAGCTCCAATCTTACGAGTTTGGCAAGCTCAATAATGTCGATCTGCGTTATCAATTTCCATTGAACGGAGAAAAAATTGATATTGCTGCCGCCTCAAACCGTTCTAAAGGAAAAAATACAATCGAAGTATATGAATTTGACGGGGATAAAGGAAAGTTGAAAAGCATTACAGACCCAAACCATCCGATTTCAGCTGATATTTCTGAGGTATATGGCTTCAGCCTGTATCACAGCCAGAAAACAGGAGCATTTTACGCATTAGTGACAGGCAAACAAGGAGAATTTGAGCAGTATGAAATTGTTGACAATGGAAAGGGTTATATAACAGGGAAAAAAGTGCGTGAATTTAAATTGAATTCTCAGACTGAAGGCCTTGTTGCGGATGATGAGTACGGGAACCTGTATATAGCAGAGGAAAACGAAGCCATCTGGAAATTTAATGCTGAGCCAGACGGAGGATCAAAGGGGCAGGTTGTCGACCATGCGACAGGAGAACGTTTGACAGCTGATATTGAAGGACTGACGATCTATTATGCGCCAGACGGCAAAGGATATCTCATGGCCTCAAGTCAAGGAAATAACAGCTATGCAATGTATGAACGGCAGGGAAGCAATCGCTATGTTGCCAACTTTGACATTGCAGATGGCGAAAAGATAGACGGTACTAGTGATACGGACGGTATTGATGTTCTCGGTTTCGGACTTGGCCCAAAATATCCGTACGGGATTTTTGTCGCGCAAGACGGTGAAAATATTGACAATGGACAAGCCGTCAATCAAAATTTCAAAATTGTGTCGTGGAAACAGATAGCACAGCATCTAGGCGAAAAGCCTGACCTTCATAAACAGGTGAATCCGAGGAAGATGAGGGACCGTTCTGACGGCTAAAAAAAGCAGCTCATTCAGCTGCTTTTTTCTGTGAATGAAAAAATCGTTCATAACAATGAACGATTTTTCAAGTAAGCGCCAGATGAATCGCCTTTAGTTTTGCAGGAAGCTCATCAAACGTAAGGGCGGGTACGGTCTCTTTGTAATTGGATGCTGCAGCTTTTTGCCGTTCCTCAGGATGGTTGATATAGAAAGCGGCTTTTTCCTTAAAGTCGTTGATGCTGTGATAAGAAATAAAGGATGAAAAAGGATATGCCGCGGGTAAATCTGTTAATTGAAATGCTTCGCATGCAGCGATATCAAACGTCCGGTTATTAAAACTGGCGTTTTTGATGCGGATATTATTTTTATTGAAAGCAAAATGATAGGGCCGATGCGCATTGATCACGATATCTGCCCCGTTATAATAATGAACGGCCTGTTCGGGTGGAACCCATGTGCTGACGATATCAATATGCGGCTGTTTGAGCACTTTTTTAGGCAGGTATTTTCTCCATTCCTTTCCGATTACCCGAACGGTGAAAGGCAGATGTACCGCTTCTTTCATAAGCTGAACCCGATTAGGATAAGGATAGCCGATGATAAGCAGATTTGAATGAAAAGAATGTTCTGTGTCCATTTTTTTAAACAGCCGATGATTAACTGGAATCGGAACATAGTAGACGTTCTGGCAGCCGAGCTCCCGATAATAAAGAGCGGCATTTTGTTCAATCGTTAATATGGCGTCAGCGTGCTTTATCACCCGAAGGCTGATATCAATATAAAATGGGTCTTCGGTCAGCCAAACAAACACAGGAATACCCTTATCCTTTAACCAGGTCAGCCAGTCGTGGGGAACACGGTCTCCAACCATCATGAGTGCGAAGTCCGGCTGGAACTTTTCAGCCTTTATTAGAGATTCTGCTTCCAGTGTATCTGCAGACATGTACTCTGTATGAGTATTCAGAAAACATTCTTCAGCCCAGCGGTCAAAATATCTGTATATTCCTCCGTATCCCGACTGGATATACAAAACTTTCATCAGATGTTATGAAAAGAACGTAACACTTTCTACTTTGTCTACATCAATTAATGTTGTAGCTTGGCCTTCCGGGGTAACGGAGCTTTCCTGCGTTACAAATACGATACCGTGAACTTGGTCGAAAGCAACGAAGACAACCGGACCGATCATATCACCCGAATCAGTCACAATGCTGATCGTAGTGCCTGGCGTAATTCTGGCAAAAATCCATCTTGCCGGAAGGGAAGTAGATTCAGCCGTAATCATTTCACTTTGATCTACTTTTTGATCAATTGCAGCTTCAAGCAAGTCTTTAAGATGATTTTCCACGTTTTCTCCTCCTTCTGTTGCAGTTGGAAATAAAGGGTTTAAAAGGGTTTTAATCAAATCCTTTTTTAACTCTGCGTTTTCAGAGCTCATTACACACACCTCCTATTCAATAGTGAACTCACGTTAATCATATTCTACTGGCCGCCGTTTGGTATGAGTCGAATGCCGTACCTGACCTATTTTTCATATATTTAAGGAAAATGCTGATTTTTTAAATGAGTGGACATAGCCTATACCATAATCGGAATCAGTTCATATTGTGAAACAGAGTAAAGGATAAAGGAGAGGGATTATTTGGATTTAGAGAAACACGTGAATCAAGAAGAAAATCAAGATGAACTTCATTTTATTCTGCTTTTATTGATTTTGCTCATTCGACAATCGTCTTCTGAAGGAAATCCATCTGATCTCAGACGTCAGCTCGTATTTGCAAAAGAGCTTGGCGTACCGGTTTCAACCGTTCATCTGTTGAATGGAGATACACTTCAAAACGTCATCGTAAAAGAGGTTCTGACTGATTTGGTTATTTTTCAAAACCCGTTAAATAACACAAGATCTCATGTCGCACTCTCAAGTATTGTAAGCTGGGGTGCTTTTTAAATGATGACAGAGGCTCTGCTTGTGCGGAGCCGGTTTTATGTTTGGTGATAGGGGGCTGTATAGATGGGAGAGAAAGTGTCCATTATTTTAACGAGTTACAACAAACCTGATTATCTGCAAAAGGCGATCGAAAGCGTCATGAAGCAAACGCATGATCTCTGGGAGCTTTTTATCATGGATGATCATTCAAATGACGAAACAACTGCGGTGATTCACAAGTACCTTCATGACCCCCGCATTTGTTATGAAAATAGTTTCGTGCATCCTGCAGATCGATTAAAAACAACCCGTTATGCCACATTAATAAACACAGCGCTCCCATTTGCCGACGGCGATTACATTTCCTATCTCACTGATGACACTGTATATCATCCAGAGCGGCTGAGCCGTATGTTGCAGATGTTTTCACATAAGCCTGAGGCGCAGGCTGTTTATTCAAAGCAAAAAGTTGTACATGTTAACGATAGGGGAGAAGAAATCTCCCATTTCTATAGAAATGCCAATGCAGTGCTTCATCAGGCCGCTTTTCAAGTCGATCATTGCTCAGTTATGCATCGTCGTTCATTACTTGATCGTATTCACCATATATATGGAAGCTATTGGGACGATGATATGAAGCATTGGAATCATGGCGACTCAATTTTTTGGGCCAGAATCAACAACTTTGCTCCATTTCTGCCGATAAATGAAGTATTAGATACAACCTATAAAACCCCCGATTCATTTCAAAATGCGTATCGGTTTCTGCCCGCCGATATGATTGACGGATCTTTTGTAAAGGGTTCAGGTCAAAACGTATATTTTATTGATCAGGGTGTGAGGCATCCTGTCGGGGAAAGGTGGGATTCGTTGTATCTAAATCGGACTGTGGCCATTCCAGACCCGTATTTATTCCAATATAAAATCGGAAACATTTTAAAGATTCCGAATTATATTTTAGTAAAGGAAGCTGGTCATCCTGCAATATTCTATATCGAAGCCGGAAAAAAAAGACGGATTTTGGATCAGTATGCTTTTCAGTTTTATCAATTTAAAAGAAAAGACATATTGACCATTGAAAAAGAAGAACTGGAGGCGCTGCCGGAAGGGCTGCCAATTACGCGGGAACGATCTGGTTTGATCGAAAATCCGCCTGGCCGAAGGCTTTTTTTCATAGAACGCGAGCCGTTTTTGTTTCTAAACGGCGTCTTTCATCCGATTCGTGAACAAGTAGTAAGGAAATTCTTTTTACATCATAAGCCAATCTCCGCTTCTTTCCGAAATATTCAGCAATTTCCAATTGGAAAGCCGTTTTATCCAGTGTACGATGAGATTATAAAGAATTTGAATATTGCAACTGAGTAAAAGCATAGGTCATAAAAAGGAGACGTTCATGATAGGACATTATTCAAAAACGGAACAGCAATATATATTGTTAACGTCTGAATCGGCATCGTTTGATCATTACAGCGTATATAAAGATCCGAAGCTTCCGCAAATTTTTTCTCATAACTTTGTTCAGCTTCATGATACGTTTCCGTTAGAGCGGTTACTGGACTTTTTGCCATCCGTACCAAAGCTGCTTAATGCGAATTATCTCCATTTAAAAGCGTCGCCTCAGCATGTTTTTCCGCTCGGTTTGAAGCAATCGCTTGTCAAAAGCGGGTTTGTTGTCGAGGATGAGCTGTTGTATGACATGAAGCTTAGTGACTGGAAAGGGCAGATAGGACATCCGTTAACGGCATGGGGAACGGCAAAAAGCTTCAGCGATGGATCTTCTATCATGAAAATTTATGATTCCATTTATATTGGGGAAACGATCGCTGAACAAAAATTAAAAAGAAAATATCCCTTTTATGAAGCGGGGACGATCATCCTTGTTGTTTGTTACAGCGACCCATCACAGAAGATTCCCATTGGATGCGGAGAGCTGTTCATTCATCCGCAAGAAAAAACGGCTAAAATTGAAGAAGTTGCCATTTTGGATCAGTTTCAAAGAAAGGGCTATGGCAGTATCTTAGTGAAAGAAATGCTGTCCATTGCCAAATCACTAGGAATGGAAGCAGCCTATTTAGTGACTACAAGCACTGACGGTGCAACCCGTTTTTACGAAAAGCTGACGTTTAAAAAATATGAGCGGGTGCATACTGTTTTTCATTATTTCCTTACATGAAATAGGCGTTTGCACAAACCATTTGGGACTTGGCCCGCATAAAATGCCGTATATCGTGATAAGAAAGGATGAAAACAGCATGCATAGATACCCTGGATACGGTTACGGATTTGGCTGCGGGACAAATACGTTTGTATTGATTGTTGTCTTGTTCATTTTATTAATTATTGTCGGAGCCGCTTTTATTTGCTAGAGGGCGAAATTCCAAAAGAGCCTTTCCATATTAAGGAAGGCTCTTTTTTGTGTGAAAAGTTTTTGCGGGGACGTCATGCCGCAATTTGGACACTCATATAATATGTTAAAAGGTTTGTTGAGGTGGGAGCATGAGCAGTTATTTGATTAAGCCGGAGCTTAGTTCGGCCTATCCGGTTGTCAGTTATGCGAAGGGGTCATATGTTTATGATCAGACCGGAAAAAGATATCTTGACGGCTCATCAGGTGCGGTGACATGCAATATCGGCCACGGGGTTCGTGATGTGACTGAGAGGCTGAAAGAACAGCTTGATCAAGTGTCTTTTGCTTACCGCTCACAGTTTACAAGCGAGCCTGCCGAGCAATTAGCCGCTCTTCTGGCGCAGGAGCTGCCGGGAGATGTGAATTGGTCTTTTTTTGTCAACAGCGGATCAGAAGCCATAGAAACAGCGATGAAAATCGCCATTCAGTATTGGCAGGAAAAAAAGCAAACACAAAAATCCATCTTTTTGTCTCGGTGGAGCAGTTACCACGGAATAACTTTGGGAGCGCTTTCATTATCTGGTTTTTATGAAAGGAGATACCGGTTCACCCATCTCATTGAACGCTATCCCGCTATTTCAGCTCCTCATATGTATCGGCGGAATCATGGAACGGATGAAGACTTTGTTCAGACTGCCGCTGATGAACTGGAAACTGCGATCAAAAGAATCGGAAGCCAATTTATCGCCGGCTTTGTGGCTGAGCCTATTATTGGTGCCGCAGGTGCAGCGATCACCCCGCCTCCGGGATATTATGAGAGATTAAGTGAGGTATGCCGCACACACGAAGTGCTCTTTATTGCAGACGAAGTGATGACAGGGCTTGGAAGAACAGGAAGGATGCTCGCGACAGAGCATTGGCGCACCGTTCCTGATATTGCTGTACTGGGGAAGGGGCTAGGTGCGGGGTATGCGCCTATTGCCGCTGCTGTTGTATCTGATTCTATTATTGAAACGATAAAACAAGGTTCAGGTGTGATTATGAGCGGTCACACATACAGTGCACATCCCTATTCAGCCAAAGCCGCTCTGGAAGTTTTGCGGTATGTATTAAAGCACGGCTTGATCAAGCAATCAGAAAAAAAGGGAGCTGTACTGAAAAAGAAGCTTGTTGAGGCAGCGTCTCAAAGCGGCATCATTGGTGATGTTCGCGGAAAAGGACTGCTATTAGGCGTTGAATTTGTAGCAGACAAGAACACGAAGAACGTTTTTTCGCCAGAGCAGGCGGTTACCCAGCACATGGTCGGCGAAGCGAAAAAACGCGGACTAATTGTTTATCCTGCCAAAGCGGGAATAGACAGCGGGGAAGGAGATGCTGTCATTATTGCTCCGCCTTTTACAATGTCAGACGGCGAGGCTGAAGAGCTCATATCAATTTTTTCAGAAACAGTTGCAGCGGTCGAAAAAAAACTGAAAAGGGATTGAAATTAAATGACGCCATTTCAAAAAACAATCAGCGTCGAAACAGCAATTTCAGGTGTTCAGGACGGGTCGGTCCTAATGTTTGGCGGTTTTGGCGGAGTCGGCTCGCCTCCTTCATTGATTGAAGCTATATTGGACAGCGGTGTAACGGATTTAACTGTCATTTGCAATGATGCCGGCTTTCCGGAAATAGGGATCGGCCCGCTTATTGTCAATCAGCGAGTCAAAACCCTGATCGCATCGCATATCGGTTCTAACCCTGTAGCGGGAAAACAGATGACAGACGGGACGTTAGACGTTCAATTTTCACCCCAAGGAACGCTTGCAGAACGAATTCGCGCCGGCGGAGCGGGACTCGGCGGGATTTTAACTGACATCGGGATTGCGAATCAAATGGTTTATGAAAAAAAGGACATCGTGTCTGTGGCTGGAAAGCGATATTTGGTTGAAGAAGCGCTGACGGCAGATTTTGCATTTATCAATGCGCACATTGCGGATGAATTCGGCAATTTAACGTATGACAAAACAGCGCGCAATATGAATCCGGTTATGGCAATGGCCGCAAGTAGAACCTTTGTCGAGGCAGAGCGTATCGTCCCGATGGGGGAGATTTCAGAAGAAATGATTGTCACACCGGGGGTTTTTGTCGAGGGGGTTGTGAGAAGCGAAGGAGTGAAGTGGAAATGGGCTTGGGAATAGCAGAACGAGAACAAATCGCAAAACGGGCCGCTTCTGAAATCAAGCCGGGCATGATTGTGAATCTCGGTATCGGCATCCCATCCTTGGTGCCGAACTTTTTGCCGCCTGGCATGCAGGTCATGCTGCAGGCTGAAAACGGTGTGCTTGGCATTGGCGAAAGCCCTGAAAAGGGAAAAGAGGATGAACATTTATGCAACGCAGCGGGATTTCCTGTCCGAGCTGTAAAAGGTGCTTCTTATTTTGATACAACGATGTCTTTTGCGATGATCAGAAGAGGCAAAATTGACATTACGATTTTAGGCGCCCTGCAGGTGAGCCAGTCAGGCGATTTGGCAAATTGGCTTGTCCCGGGAAAAAAGGTGCCGGGCATGGGCGGAGCGATGGAACTAGCCCAAAAAGCGAAAAAAGTGGTTGTCGTCATGAGTCATACAGATCAAAAGGGAAGGCCTAAATTAACAGAAACATGCACGCTTCCGTTAACTGCAGCAGGCTGTGTAAATTTGATCATTACTGAAAAAGCGGTTCTTGAGGTCGGAGCCCATTATTTCATATTAAAAGAGCTGATGAATGGCTCGACAATCGACGAGGTGACGAGGCTGACTGAAGCTGAAATCAAAATAGATATGCCTTTTTCTTAAAGGGGGAATGAGGATGCAAGACATTGAGAGAAAAGTAATCGGGTGGCTCGATCAGCATTCGGCCAAAGCCATTCGTCTTCTCAAAAGGCTGATTGGAGAAAAAAGCACATTGGGCTCAGAATTTAACGCCCAAGCTGTTGTGCTTGAGAAGCTGCGGCAATTTCAAATGGACATTGACGTGTGGGAGCCAAGCCTAAAGCAATTAAAACAGCATCCCTATTTTAAATCAGACCGTTCCGATTTTGATGAGAGTCCGAATATCATTGCAAAAAAAACGGGAGCGGGCGGGGGCCGGTCGCTGATTTTAAACGGTCATATCGATGTTGTGCCTGAAGGAAGCGTGAAGGATTGGAAGTATGAACCGTTTCAAGCTGTCGAAGAAAACGGTAAAATATACGGCCGCGGCTCAACGGATATGAAGGGCGGCAATACAGCCCTTCTTTTTGCTTTAGAAGCCCTGCACGCCTGCAATGTTAAATTGAAGGGAGATGTATTGTTTCAAAGCGTTGTAGATGAAGAGTGCGGCGGCGCGGGAACACTGTCTGCCATCATGAGAGGGTATCGGGCTGACGGGGCGCTGATTCCGGAACCGACCAATATGAAACTTTTTATCAAGCAACAGGGGTCGATGTGGTTTCGGATCACAGTGCAGGGATTAGCGGCACATGGAGGCACACGCTATGAAGGGGTAAGTGCGATTGAAAAAAGCATGCACGTTATCACAGCCATACAGGAGCTGGAAAAAGTCCGTAATGCGAGAATCTCAGATCCGCTGTATGATCATGTCCCAATACCGGTACCGGTGAATATCGGCACCATCTCAGGCGGCGCATGGCCATCTTCAGTTGCAGACCGTGTCGTCATAGAAGGGAGATGCGGAATTGCGCCCTATGAAAAACCAGAAGCAGTTAAACTTGAATTGGAAAACTGGCTGAAGGATTTAGATTACCGTGATGAATGGTTTAAACGCCATCCGATTACAGTAGAGTGGTTCGGCGCTCAATGGCTCCCGAATGATTTACCTGATGATCACCCTTTAATTTCAGTACTGCAATCAGCCTATCAAAAAATGAAACAGACAGAGCCCATCATCGAAGCCTCGCCATGGGGAACGGACGGAGGGCTTTTATACCATGCAGGCGATACGCCAGTGATTGTCTTCGGGCCTGGGGAAACAAAAACAGCTCATCAGGCAAATGAATACATTGAGATTGAAGCCATGCTAGAATCTGCTAAAATTATTGCACTTTTTGTTATGGATTGGTGCGGGCTTTATACAGGCGGGGAGGGGGAGAATGAGGATGCTCAAGTCGATAAAGAGTAACGGTGTCACAGCAGTTCTGGACCATGACAGCTTTAATAAACGAATGAGAGTCGTTCGTTATGACGGAGCCATTGAGAAGGCCCTGCCTGATATCGTGGCGGCGGCAAAAGAAGAGGACGCGGAAAAAATTATCATCTATACGAAACAGCATGATGTGGCTGTGCTTGCCAAACAATTGTTTGCGCCGGAGGGTTATTTAAAGGGCTATTATCTCGGCCATCCGGCTTGTGTCATGGTCCGTTTCCTCACAGAAAAACGGAGTCAAACCGATTCTTATATAAAGGAACAGGAGATGATCGAAGCCTTATATCGCACAGCACTTCACCTCCGCACTGAAAACAGGCCATCCTTTACAATGAGAAAAGCAGAAACAAATGACATGTACCAGCTTTCGATGCTGTATAAAAAAGTATTTCGTACGTATCCGACCCCGGTTTTTGATCCCGCATATATTGAAAAGACGATGAATGAAAATACGATGTATTATGTCATGTTTGATCATGACCGCCTGATCAGCGCAGCAAGCGCAGACATGAATCCAGAGCTTGGGCATGCAGAAATGACTGACTGCGCTGTGCTTCCGGAATATCGGGGCCATTCGCTGACAAGCTTTTTAATCGAGGAATTAGAAAAAGAAATGGCAGAGAAGGAAATCTTTCACGTATTTTCTCTCGCCCGTGCTGCGTCTTTTGGGATGAATGCTGTGTTGTACCGTTCTGGTTATCAGTATGGCGGAAGGCTAATCAATAATTGCTATATAGCCGAAGGTCTTGAAAACATGAATATTTGGAGCAAGCACCTGTAAGACAAATAATGCACGAGGAGGAATTCATTTGGCAAGCAAATGGTATAAACCGAAACGGCATTGGAAGGAGATCGAGTTATGGAAGGACGTTCCGGAAGAGAAATGGAACGATTGGCTTTGGCAGCTGACACATACGGTAAGAACAGTAGATGATTTAAAAAAAGTGATTAACTTGACCGAGGATGAAGAGGAAGGCGTTAGAATTTCTACCAAAACGATCCCCTTAAATATTACACCTTACTATGCTTCTTTAATGGACCCCGATAATCCGAGATGCCCGGTCCGTATGCAGTCTGTACCGCTTTCTGAAGAAATGCACAAAACAAAATACGATCTGGAAGATCCGCTCCATGAGGATGAAGATTCACCGGTACCCGGTCTGACACACCGCTATCCCGATCGTGTGCTGTTTCTTGTCACGAATCAATGTTCCATGTACTGCCGCTACTGCACAAGAAGGCGTTTTTCCGGACAAATCGGAATGGGAGTCCCTAAAAAACAGCTAGATGCTGCGATTGCTTATATCAGGGAAACACCTGAAATCCGCGATTGTTTAATTTCTGGCGGTGACGGGCTTTTGATTAATGACCAAATTTTAGAATACATTTTAAAGGAGCTGCGCAGCATCCCGCATCTGGAAGTAATTAGAATCGGAACAAGGGCGCCGGTCGTCTTTCCGCAGCGCATTACCGATCATCTGTGCGAGATATTGAAAAAATATCATCCAGTCTGGCTGAACACCCATTTTAACACAAGCATCGAAATGACAGAGGAATCCGTTGAGGCCTGTGAAAAGCTGGTGAACGCAGGCGTGCCGGTCGGAAATCAGGCCGTCGTGCTAGCCGGTATTAATGACTCGGTTCCAATTATGAAAAAGCTCATGCACGACTTGGTGAAAATCAGAGTCCGTCCTTATTATATTTATCAATGTGATCTGTCAGAGGGCATCGGGCATTTCAGAGCCCCCGTTTCCAAAGGTTTGGAGATCATTGAAGGGCTGAGAGGCCATACCTCAGGCTATGCGGTTCCGACCTTTGTCGTTGACGCACCAGGCGGCGGGGGGAAAATCGCCCTGCAGCCGAACTATGTACTGTCGCAAAGCCCTGACAAAGTCATCTTAAGAAATTTTGAAGGTGTGATTACGTCATATCCAGAACCGGAGAATTATATCCCTAACCAGGCTGACGCCTATTTTGAGTCCGTTTTCCCTGAAATCGCTGACAAAAAGGAGCCGATCGGGCTCAGTGCTATATTGGCTGACAAAGAGGTTTCGTTTACACCGGAAAATGTAGCCAGAATCAAAAGGAGAGAGGCATTCACCGCGAATCCGGAACATGAAACATTAAAAGACCGGCGTGAGAAAAGAGATCAGCTAAAAGAAAAGAAATTTTTGGCGCAGCAGAAAAAACAGAAAGAGGCTGAAAACGGAGGGGATTCTTCATGAAAACATGCGAATGGTGCGGCGAGCTTGAAGCGGTAACCGGCAGGAACACGGTGTACTGGGAGCTCCCTGACGGAACAAGAGCTATAGAACTGACAGACACGCCCGCCATGGTTTGTGCTTCCTGCGGAATGACCTATCAGGAGGAAGCCACAATAAAGGAGATTGAGGATCAGCTGCTTTTGATTCAAACAAAAAAACTGCCTCAAAGCCTGACCTATCGACAGCTCATGGAGACAGAAAGGATTCTGAAACGCAACTATTTTGACTTCTCCTGAACGATGTTTCGGTTTCTTTTGTTGTAATTTTACACTTGAACTGTATAATAGAACAACAAAAGACAGACATCAGGAGGGGAAATCCATGAAATCCTTTTATCATTATTTATTGAAATACAGACATCCTAAGCCGCAGGACAGCATCAGTGAATTTGCCAATCAGGCGTATGAGGATCACAGCTTTCCGAAAACCTCAACCGATTATCATGAAATCAGTTCATATTTGGAGCTGAGCGCTGATTACCTGCACACGATGGCAACGTTTGATGAAGCTTGGGATCAATACGAGGCTGAAGTGCACGGCAGATAGCAGCTGTTTATCCGCAGATCATTGCGGATTTTTTTATGTCCTCATCCACACCATAATTGGATATTTCCTTTGGTTTTCATGCCCATGCGAATTGGCGTCACCCGGCATACGATAGCGTATGAGAAATGTTGCGGCGAGGGGGAGACACCATGAAGCAAAATAAACCGAAATTCCAAGTAGGGGATATCGTAGTCGTCATTATGTATGGAACAGTCGGCACCGTCACTAAAGTACACCAAATTGATAAACACTATCTTTATGAAGTCAATCATAATGAAGTCTTATACTTTGAATCGTCCATTCAGCTGTACAAAGATTATGAGGGTGTCATTGTCGACATGGAAAAGCTTGATATTGAGTATGAATTCCTTATTGGGGACGTCGTTTATGTGGAAGATTATGGAAAAGAACTCTTTCGCATTATCGGTCACAGAACAGAAATTTGGAGATATTTAGAAGATGGCTGGGAAGATATCATTTATGAGCTGACCCGTTTAAAGGATGGAGAGTGGCTTGAAACGGAGGAAGAGGATCTCACACTGGTGCTGAGAAAATATGAAATGGACCAGTTTGTACACCAGATGTTGTTTGTCCACTATGTCGGAGAAACTGGCCATGAGATCGGCGAAGATATCGCATCGTCTGCTCTTCTTCAGTTTGAAGGCGATGATGAAGATCAAGATACCCTTCACATCCTTGCTGTATCAATTGTTGATGAGCTTCTGGATATTTATAATGACTACAAGATTCTGTACGAAATGTTTCGAGATGAAGAATATAAAGATATGATGATGTTTGTTCTGGAAAGTTTAAAAGAGCATTTCAGTTAGTTTAAGAACATACGGATTAAGACATATAAAAAATAAGGCAGACAGCCCCAAATCATCACATGCGTCATTCCTTTGAGCGTTTTTTCCATTAAGATATCAAATCTGTCTCCGTCCAGTGCTTCCATCATTTTAGCAATCATAGTGTCAGCCTCCCATGGCTTGTTTTTTATTCAATGTATATGACTGAAAGAATTGTTTAGAACACTGGGTATAATTCAGCCTGTTTTTTCATAAAACATAAAAAAGGAGGCGGTACGGAGATGAAAGAAATAGATCTTGTGATTGATACGGAAGAAATCGCTGAATTTTTTTACAGAGAGCTTGCGCGGCGGGGCTACATACCTAGTGAGGATGAGCTGTTTGAAATCGCTGATATTACCTTTGATTATTTGATAGAAAAATGTATGATAGATGAAGAGCTGGATGAAGATGATTGAGGCTTAAAACCGGGGTGTTCTGCTCCGGTTTTATTATTCGTGTTCTATGACTTCTGTGAAAATCGAGGTGGTTAAAATGTTGTACAAGCCTGTTAGCTTGTTTCTTATTTTTCTTTTTTTAGCTGCGGCCATTCATACAAATGCTGTTCAATCTGCAGATGAAGCGATAAGCAGGGCGGCTATTTTGATCCGCCATCCATGGCTTAATGATGTCATGACAGGGATCACGCACCTTGGTGCTTCTTCTTTTCTCCTCCCTCTTATCCTGATCATTGGGGCGGGCCTGTTTTTTTACAGAAAAACATGGGACGGCCTATTGATGTTCTTGGTATTCGGTGCAGATCGGCTGTTAAATAAAGTCTTAAAAGAATGGATTGAACGAGTGAGGCCTGATTTTGCACCGCTGGTTCATGAATCATCCTTCAGTTTTCCGAGCGGCCACTCCATGAATGCTGCTTGTGTCTATCCTGTCATTGCCTATTTTTTAGTGAAGCACCTCCCGTTTTTGTCCAAACATAAAAAAATGGTATATACCATAGCCGGCGTGATCACTGTTTTGGTCGGCATAAGCAGAGTCTATCTGGGGGTTCATTTTGTCTCCGACGTGTTAGGAGGCTTTAGTCTCGGCCTGCTTCTGTATTTCCTAGTAAAAGGTTTTGACGAAAAGATTAAGCGGTTTCGACAAAAATAGAGAAAGGAAAACCGGGCAAAAACGCCAATATGTTAAAGAAATAAAAGGGAGGGGATCTTGATGATGTTATCCGTGTTTAAAAAGAAGTCTTGTTCCTATGACGTGACAATATTTCAAACACCCCGGTTTGGCGAAAAAAAGGGCTACAGAGCCGTCTATCGAACTGAACTGAACGGGAGCGATCATCAAGACGTGCTGAAAAGAGCATTCTCTTTGTTTAATGTATTTGACACCGTTCCAAGTGATTATGACGCGAGATTTGTGGCCACAGGAGACGTGATTCTGATTGATGAAGGCAGAAAAGGGAAAACATATTACAAACTGCTTCCCGCCGGATGGAGGAAAATCAATCGTCTGATTGTGCAAACGACATAACAAAAAGAAAACTGCGGATTTCCGCAGTTTTCTTAAGTTTAAGGCTTGCGTTTGGCAGCGGAATACTCTTTCTCGTGCGCCTCTTCAGCTGCAATGACATCTTTTGCAGGTATGTGATTGTTCTTTTTTTGGCCGGTGATCCGATTGCGCTGTTTTTTACCCATGTCTCATCCCTCCTTCCTGCGGTTAGGTTTTCAAATAAACACCTCGATTATCCCGTTTTTCTCAGGAAGTGCCCAAACGGCCTCGGAACATTTCTTTTTGTGCCATATTCCTTTATAATCAATGCTGAAGTTTGTCTCATCATGACATTCGTTGTAAAATGAACGGACTGGACGATAATTTAGATTTAGGAGGATATGAGATGAGTGTACATATAGGTGCTGAAAAAGGACAGATTGCGGATACAGTGCTTTTGCCGGGAGATCCTCTCAGAGCAAAATTTATTGCTGAAACGTATCTTGAAAATGTAGAATGCTACAATGAAGTGAGAGGCATGTATGGATTTACAGGTACATATAAAGGCAAAAAAATCTCCGTGCAAGGAACAGGAATGGGCGTTCCGTCTATTTCAATTTATGTGAATGAATTAATGCAAAGCTACGATGTGCAAAATCTAATAAGAGTAGGTTCTTGCGGCGCTATCCGTAAAGATGTCAAAGTGCGGGACGTCATTTTGGCTATGACTTCCTCTACTGATTCACAAATGAACAGAGTCGCTTTCGGAAGCATTGATTATGCGCCTTGCGCCGATTTCGAACTTTTAAAAAACGCTTATGATGCCGCAAAGGATAAAGGCGTGCCGGTGAGTGTAGGAAGCGTATTTACAGCTGACCAGTTTTACAACGACGATTCGCAAATCGAAAAGCTTGCAAAATACGGTGTGCTGGGCGTAGAGATGGAAACGACTGCATTGTATACATTAGCAGCGAAGCACGGAAGAAAAGCGCTGTCAATTCTCACCGTGAGTGATCACGTATTAACAGGAGAAGAAACGACAGCGGAAGAGCGTCAAACCACATTTCATGATATGATAGAAGTGGCTTTACATTCCGTATCACAGTAAAATAAATCAAGAGGCGTGCTGGGTGCCGGCAGCCTCTTCTTTATGAATGCGGAAACGATTGATAAAAGGAAGGTAATGTAAATGAAAAAGTCCGGTAAATGGTTCTCACTGGCTGCCGCTCTGAGTGTAACGGCAATCGTCGGAGCCGGCTGCAGCATATCGAACGGAGATGCTCAAAAGGATACGAAAACCACAGAAGAAACGAAGCAAACCGAACAAAAAACAGCTGACAGCAAAAAAGAAAACACTCAGGATAGTGAGTTTTTATTGGAAAGCAAATATTTCAATGAGACTAAAAAAGTAGACGGTCTGGAAACCATTCAAAATCCAGAAAATATACTCGCTTTGGTCAATAAAGAATACGCATTGCCCGAAAACTATGAACCTAGCGATCTTGTTATACCTGATGTAAAGTTTTCTTTTGAAGAAAAGATTCAAAAACGTTACATCAGAAAGGAAGCGGCTGACGCATTAAAAACGATGTTCGATGCTGCGAAAAAGGAAGGCTATGAATTGGCAGCTGTCTCAGGATACCGTGCGTATGATAGACAGAAAGTCATTTTTAACAATGAAGTAAACCTAAAAGGGGAAAAGAAGGCAAGGGAAGCGGTCGCTTACCCGGGTGAAAGCGAGCACCAAACAGGCCTGGCGATGGACATCTCGAGCCGGAGTAATGGCTTTCAGATAAATGAAGCGTTCGGAAGCACGGCCGACGGAAAATGGGTGCAAGACAATGCTTATAAATATGGTTTTATCATTCGCTATCCGAAAAATAAAGAAGATATCACGAAATATGAATATGAGCCATGGCACCTGCGTTATGTAGGCAAAAAGGCCGCAAAGGACATCCACGACAATGATTTAACGCTGGAAGAGTACTTTGAAAAAGTGAAGAAAATCTAAAAGAGAAAGCCCGCTTACAATTGGTAAGCGGGCTTCACTGTGTCTGGTGAATCTAGCATTTGGTCAGACAATGATTCTATGCTTACCAGAAGAATAAACCAGCCAGAGCCACTCCTGTAATTAAACCGAGGGAAATACCGTAAGCTGCTCCGTACCCCCAATAGCCGCCCCAATAGCCGTAACCGAAACCTCTAGGCCCTGCGCCGACATGAGGAGCTATATAAACTCTGTCTCTTGTTACACGGGTAATTCTGCCGACGTGAACTCTCCCGCCTCTCTCTGTAATTCTGACGTCTTTACCTTGATGGTTTCTGCAAAGATGGTAATATCTCTCCAATATTGTTTCCCTCCTATACTGACTTTCTATCAGCATATGATAGATAGGATAAAAAGGTTGGACGAAAACAGGGGGTGATACGCCGTTTTACTTATACGCGATAAAGATACAATGACCCATGTACTCACTATAGATCTGCATAAGTTCATAATGTGTTTGAAGCGTATCGTAATAGATAGGAGCAATCGTTTGCGATAAATCCATTTCAGTGGTTGGTTCAAATTCCATGTCGTCCGGAAGAAGTGACATCGCTTCCGTTTTTTGAAAGCCATAACTCCTTAGGAGTTTATGCCACTCGGCTTCTTCATGTAAATCAGTAAAACCATAGAAATCCATCATTCGCTTTTTCTCTGCAGGCGGCATCGGTTTTTTTAAAGCTGCTTCAATACCAATCAGCATCCCGCCGGGCTTCAATACTCTTGAAATCTCCTGAAGAGAGGATGACAGATGGGAAAAACTGAGGACTGACTCTGACAAAACGCATGAAAAGGACTCGGAAGAAAACGGGAGGTGTTCCAGCTCCGCCTGATATGAAGGGATGGCAAGCCCTTCATTTGCAAATCTTTTTTTCGCTTTCTCAAGCATGATAGGGTCTTTATCAACAACTGTTACAGGATACAGCAAATGTCCTAAATAAGCCGCTGTTTGTCCTGTTCCGCATCCGGCATCAAGAATCGGCTGATCGGGGGAGGGCGCAGCTTTTTGCAAGACCGCTTTTGAAAAAGCCAGCCCGCCCGGATGAGCTCCTGCGACACCGAATAAGGACAGCATTTCTAAATATCGGCTCAATCTCGAATCCTCCTTTTTCTTTATCATATGTCGTATAAAGACATAGGTTTATGAAAAGCGAAAGAAGGGCGTTTCTCTTTCATTTTTGCTCCGAGTTGACGAATAAGAATTCGTCCATGATAATAATGTAAGAAGAAAAAGGTGGTGTTTAATTGAAACGGCAATTTAAACTGTTTTTTATTGTGCTGATCACTGCGGTTGTCGCTTCGGCGCTTACTTTATTTATTACGGGCAATTCCAGTATCCTGGGCCAGAAATCAATTAGCGCGGGAGACAGCCAGTTCGACAAGTTAAATAAAGCGTATGAGCAAATCAAAAGTGATTACTACCAAAAGACAGATGATGAAAAATTAGTAGACGGAGCAATTAAAGGAATGATTGAATCTCTGGATGATCCGTATTCCACATATATGGATCAAGAGGAAGCAAAATCATTCGACGAAACAATTTCTGCATCCTTTGAAGGGATCGGTGCACAAGTAGAGGAGAAAGACGGTGAAATCCTTATTGTGTCGCCAATTAAAGGTTCACCTGCTGAAAAAGCCGGAATCAAACCGAAGGACCAAATCCTTAAGGTGAACGGAAAAAGCGTCAAAGGCATGAATGTAAATGAAGCCGTCGCTTTAATCCGCGGAAAAAAGGGCACAAAAGTGAAGCTTGAGCTGAATAGAGCGGGAGTCGGACATATCGATCTTTCCATTAAGCGCGATACCATTCCTGTAGAGACCGTCTATTCCGAGATGAAAGACAACAAAATCGGCGAAATCCAAATTACTTCTTTCTCTGAAACAACTGCTAAAGAGCTGACAAATGCCATTGATAGTTTAGAGAAAAAAGGCGCCAAAGGCTTTATTTTAGACTTGAGGGGCAACCCGGGCGGTTTAATGGAGCAGGCGATTACAATGAGCAACCTGTTCATTGATAAAGGAAAAAACATCATGCAGGTTCAATATAAAAACGGTTCTAAAGAAGTCATGAAGGCAGAAAAAGAACGAACAGTGACCAAGCCTACCGTCGTTTTAATAAATGACGGCACAGCCAGCGCCGCGGAAATTATGGCCGCTGCCCTTCATGAATCGTCAGGCATACCGTTAATCGGGGAAACAACCTTTGGCAAAGGCACGGTACAGACAGCAAAAGAATATGATGATGGCTCTACCGTCAAACTGACAGTCGCCAAATGGCTAACTGCTGACGGTGAATGGATTCACAAAAAGGGGATCAAGCCTCAGGTGAAAGCAGAGCTGCCTGATTACGCGAAGCTCCCGTATTTGGACGCGGATAAAACGTATAAATCCGGTGATTCAGGCACAAACGTCAAAGTGGCTCAGCAAATGTTCAAAGCACTTGGCTACAAGGTAAAGGTTAACAGTACGTATGATCAGGATTTTGTATCTGTCGTCAAACAGTTCCAGCAAAAAGAGAAGCTAAAAGAAACAGGCGTATTGACTGGCGATACAACAACGAAATTAATGACAGAACTTCAAAAGAAGCTGTCAAATAATGATACGCAAATGGAGAAAGCAATTGAAACTCTGAAAAAAGAAATGTAAAAAACCCCCTGCGCGGCAGCCGCGCAGGGGGTTTTTTATGCGCCCCTCTGATTTGGATTAGGCGCTTGTTTTTTACCAAATAACCCCTCAATAACAGGATTGGACCCTGCCTTTTTGGCGAACAGCGGATTGAGAATCACCACAGCGATGATATTGGCTGCTAATCCCCAGAATCCTTCATAAATGCCATGTGCGGATTGAGTGGTATACACAATAAACGTTACCGCAAGGCCGACTAATAATCCGATAACCGTCGCTTCTTTCGTTTGTTGTTTCCAGAATAGACTGACAGCAATCGCCGGGAAGATTTGCACCATGCCGGATACGCCTAACAGCTGGAGTGTCACTAGAGCAGTCGGGAACAGCATTCCAAACAGAAGCGCAAGGCCGATAACAACAAACACCATTGAACGTGTGACAAGGGTCAGCTTGCTTTGGGACACATTCGGATGAATCAAATCCCGATATAGGTTATTGGCAAATAAATTTGATGCCCCGATTGCCATGATGGAACAAGGAATCAATGAAGCAAGAGCGATAGTGGCATATGCAAAACCTTGTGCCACCCCGCCGTAAGATGTTTGAATCAAATGCAGAAGCGCCAGTCTTGGATTTGTATCTTCCGGCAAGACAAGGAAGGCGATAAAGCCAAGAAAAATGACCAAAATTAACACAATATTATAAAGCGGCAAAAACATGCTGTTTTTTCTTACTGCATCGGCGCTTTTCGCTGTAAAAACACCTGTTGCTGCATGTGCCCACATAAAAAGTGCCAGGGCGGAAACGATAGATGCTGTGATAAACCAAGGAATGCCTTTTGGCCCTTCTGCCGGTATCGTCAGCATTTGCGGCGCTTCCTTCACTAACGTGTCAATCATTGGCGTCCAGCCGTTGAAATGAATGAGAGGGAGAGACACTACCATAAACAGCATAATGACCCACACTAGAATGTCTTTAATGATGGCTGTAAATGTAGGCCCTTTAATCCCGCTGAAGAATGTGTAAAGAGCAACAAGAATAAATGAGATGATCACAACGAATTTTACGTTAATAAATCCGGTGCCGGCAACCTGAAGCGTATCTTGAATGCCGCTCAGCTGAAGGCATATGTACGGAATAAGCATGAGCACACCGACAATGGCAACAAGGCTTGCCAAAAGCTTACTGTCAAACCGTTCCCGGGCGTAATCCGCCAGTGTTGTTAATTTATGAGTTTTCGCAACTTTCCAAAGTTTCGGCAGGAAGAAGTAGGCGATAAAGTAGGCCAAAACAGAATAAGGAATGGCGAAAAACGCAACACTTCCGCCCGTAAATGCCGTACTGGTTAACCCTAAGAAAGTATATGCCGTATAAAGGTCGGCGCCTACTAAAAACCAGACGAGAAGGCCGCCGAAGCGTCTGCCTCCGACAGACCATTCTTCCACCGAGGCGCGTGAGGATTTGTCTCTTCCGGCGAGAAATCCGATACAGACAACGGTTAAAACGATAACAGATGTAATGAGAAGTGCAGTGAGATTCCCTTGCATTATTCAAGCCCTCCATCTTTTTTTTGCATCTGGTAAATGCCAAACGAGCATAACGGCGTAATGATAATCCACAATAGCAGCCAAAGGTGGAAAAACGGAAGGCCGAACATAATCGGTTCAATTCGATTCACAAGCGGCAATAGCGCAAGCTGAACGAATGGCAAAAGAATGAGAATAACAATAAGTGCTTTTTTAACCATTTACTTTCCTCCTGAAACATGATAATTCTCACTATAATAGCAGTTGTAAGAAAAGATCACAAGAAAATTATTAGAAAAAAATGATTTTTTCAATTATTTAATCAAAAACCCATCGTTTGCATCCTGCTTAATAAAGGTTTAAAATAATAAATATCTCGAAATCGAGATAAATAGGAGTAGGAAAATGAAAACAGAAGGATTGCATCACGTCACAGCATTCGCCAGAAATCCTTGACAGAGAATACTTTACATCCGTTTATTTCAGGGAGAAAGGCGGTATCTTATTTGAAATCGCCACAGATGAACCGGATTTTATGACAGATGAAACGTTTGCGGAGCTGGGGACCTCATTAAAACTGCCTGAATGGCTGGAGAAACATAGACAACAGATAACAGACATGTTGCCTGAACTTTAAAAGGGGGAATTTATTATGAAGCATATTTATGAAAAAGGGACATCTGACAACGTACTGCTGCTGCTGCATGGCACCGGCGGAAATGAGCACGATCTGCTTTCATTGGGACGGTTTATAGACCCTCATGCCCATTTGCTTGGTGTCAGAGGATCTGTGCTTGAAAATGGAATGCCGCGATTTTTCAAACGTCTGAGTGAAGGTGTCTTTGATGAAAAGGACCTCGTGGAGCGGACAAGAGAATTGAAAGATTTTATCGACGAGGCTGCAGAAACGCATCAATTTGATCGCGGCCGAGTGATTGCGGTCGGTTATTCAAACGGCGCAAATATTGCGGCAAGCCTGCTTTTCCATTATAAAGATGTCTTAAAAGGGGCCATTCTCCATCATCCGATGGTTCCGATTCGCGGTATCAAGCTGCCTGATATGACGGGACTCCCTGTTTTTATCGGTGCCGGGAAATACGACCCTCTCTGCACGAAGGAAGAATCAGAAGAGCTTCACCGCTATTTACGTGACAGCGGGGCATCAGCCTCCGTTTTCTGGCAGGGTGGGGGTCATCAGCTGACGCAGCATGAAGCTGAACAGGCTCGAGAATGGTACAAAGATGCGATTGTATAAAAAAACCTTAGTCCGTCATTCGGACTAAGGTTTTTCATATCCTTACAGCCAAGTTGATACTTTTGAAAGCGGCAAGCGGTTGCTTTGATGGGCAGGTTTTACTGCTTTGCCGATTGAAATAAGCATAACCGGAACAAAGCGCTCACTGATATCAAATTGCTTTTGGAACTGCTCTTTGTTAAATCCGCCGATTGCGCAAGTATCATAACCTTTTGCTTTTGCGGCAATCATAAGCTGCATAGCGGCTAAAGAAGCATTTAAGAAAGCGGAATCACGAGCGAATTGCTCGCTTTGGTAGGCACCGTTAATTTGGCCGAGCAATGTTTGTTTGATTTCATCTGAAATATAGCCTTGATTTGCCAATTCAGCGTATACTTCTTCACCGTTTTCATTTGCCTTTAAATCGCCTAAAATGGCAACAACAGCAGAAGACTCAACGATTTGTTTTTGATTATAGGCTACAGGAAGAAGCGCCGCTTTTGATTCATCGCTGTGGAATACTGTGAAATGCCAATGCTGTAGGTTCCAAGCTGAAGGGGCTTTAATGGCAAGGTCCAATAGCTCAGTCAGCTCCTCTTTAGAGATAGGGGCATTTGTATCATATTCCTTTACGGATGCACGTGCTTTTAAAACATCCAGAGTATTCGTCATAGTGTTTCCTCCTTCGGATAAACGTGGTATGATAATAGAAAAGTTAGAAACTTACTAAATGTAACTTGAAAGATTATTGTAATGGATCATCGAATACATGTCAAACAATAGATGAAGGGATGAGGACTTGTGGGAAATACTATGTGCCCTAAAATGGAATCTGCTTTCTCATTGCTGGGAAAAAGATGGAACGGTCTGATCATCCATGTGCTAATGGATGGGCCGAAACGCTTTAAAGAGATAACGGAAACAATACCGATGATCAGCCAAAAAATGCTGGCGGAGCGCCTTAAGGAGCTTGAACAAAACGAGATCGTCGAACGTCAGGTTCTTCCTGAAACGCCAGTCAAAGTCATTTATACGCTGACTGAAAAAGGAACAGCGCTTCAAGCTGTATTCCAAGAGATGCAGGCGTGGGCCGATCAATTTTGCGAGCCCGGCGAAACAGTGTGCGAAGAAGAGAAATAAGGAAAGAGGCGTCCGGGAAAGACCCTATGTTCAATGAAAAAGTCATATGAGGGGCGGTTCATGCCGTTTACATGACTTTTTATATTCGTTAGAATAGCTTTTACAGATTTGCAAAAGGTTAATATGAAGATGATATACAAAGATAGGAAATGATCATTGCGTGACAAAGTTATTAGCAGCAAACCTATGATTAATGGGGATGATATTTTATCTCGTTTTGCACATCAGTAAGCGGAACTCTATCTGCCTGAAGTTTATATTTACGCTCAAAACCCAGCCAGCTTCCATTGGAATTACATTGGCATCGAAACTGGATTTAAAAAAAGGGAATCCAGACTCCATCCACCACATTTGGATTACTCCGCTATACCTCGTCTTGGTGGTTTCCGCTTTTATAAAAAAGAAATGAGTGAAGAAAAGAGAGAGTATCTGATGAAACTCTCTCTTTTTTGCTATGGAGCAGCCGGTTGTTACATGCAAACTTTATGCCATTTTCATTATCTTATAGTTTTCCATTCAAAAATTGCGCCTCACCAAGACCGAAACTCCAGTCGGCGTCACCATTTTCGGTAATTGAAACCATTAAATCTTCTGGGGAAATGCCGCATTCTGCTTCTAGCTTTTCAGCCAGCAGGGCATACAATTTTTCCTTTTGGCTTTCTGTTCTTGTTTTGCTTGTCATACTGATAATGACCAGATCCTTGCTTCTTTGAAATCCTAATCCTGTGTCCTGGATGATAAGCTCGTTTGCCGGATGCTGATGGACAATTTGATAACGGTCTCTTTCCGGAACACCGAACGCTTCGACCATCGCTTGGTGAGCAGTATCTAATAACAATTGCAATGCTTTTTCATCACGGCCTTCAATTAAATCAAAACGTAATAATGGCATGTGAATTTCCTCCTCTTGTGAAGTTGTGTCTGTCTGTTTTCACATTGTTTGTTTCCAGACAATGAATAGATATAAAGACTGGGCTAACTTGAAAAAAACATAACATATAACCAAAAGTTAATCAACATATAACTAAAAATCATTTGGATAGGTGAAAGGGGATCGAGGGAAACTCATAGTATAATTGACACAACATAGATTAGGAGATTAGTTTGAATATGTCATTTAACCAAAAGATAATAATCATATCGCCAAAACATTTTTTTTAGTTATCAGAGAAAGCGCTTTCTGTACGGAATGCTGATTCTGTTATTTCTCATTAATTATTAAAGTAAAATGAAATCCGTTTGTCTCACTTATTGTAGTTTTATTTTTAGTAGCCATCGGACTTGGGATGGATATCAATAAAATCGTTCTTTCAATTGAAGCGGGAATGGCAGCTTATGGGGGCGGGCAGTGTAAACCCGGCATTAATGGCACTGCAAACAGGAGCGGATGTCATCGCATGTCATGTAAATGATGCTGGATTTTGGATGGTAAAGGGATTTTTCGGTTTGAGCATGAAAGAAATTTCAAACTTGACCGCTGCTTACAACAGTTCTCTCAGTAACTGGGCTTGGCTGTGTGTTATTGGCAGAGCTTGTGATGTAACAATACCTAGATTCAGGTCTTAGCCCAATCGTTTTTCTTCTTTGTTGAATATCTTACATATAGGCAGACATAAAGGAGGAAAAATCATGTACCCTCATTCCTATTATCGCGGGAATCCAGGTCCAGCCGGATACCCGGCGCGAAGTCCTTTCTTGTTTGGCGCTCCTTTAGTCGGCGGTTTATTAGGCGGCTTTCTCGGGAGTGCTCTGTTTAACTATCCTCGTCCCTATGCTTATCCGTCTGGCCCTTACGGTTACGGAGGCGCACCGTACGGTTTTGGTGCCGGCGTGCCATACGGCGGATACCCCGGTTTCTATTAACAAAAACGGCCTGCATCGGTGCAGGCCGTTTTTTATCGAATGATTTCTACCTCGGACATATTGTAGTCATGCTGCTTCTGAAACATCACTTCCAGAAGGCCGTCCTTATAGACGGCTTTTGTTCCTTTGCGTTTGACTAAACAAGGCAGGTTTATCTTTTTGGGATGGTCCAAATTCGGGAAATTTTCTATCATTAATGCGTGAGAAGTGTGTTTAATTTTCAACTGTTCCAGCTGGCTTTCACTGATTGGCACCTTTACAAACACATGGTCTGTTGTTTCAAATAGATCGATATCAGGTTTAGGGTCAGATTTGGCGGGCTGGTCTTTTTTGGGGAGAGGATCGCGGAAAGGAAATTGAGCCGCATAATCACTGCCGAACACACTTTCCATTACACGATTTACATACGTTTCAACTTCTTTTGGATCTGCTTTTTTTAATGCTTCCTTGGAAAATTGATTGTGGAAAGGAAAGTACTTGTTCCACTCAAACATCGTTGTCACACCCTTTCTTCACGGACAAAATAGTATATGCCCGCCCGATCTTTCACGTGATATAATCTAAGATGCTCTAAAGAAAGGCAGGGATATCAATGCAATATTCAGAAACTAAAAAAGGTGTTCTCTTCACAGCCGTTTCCTTTATCATGTGGGGGCTGTTTCCGCTTTATTGGAAGCTTCTCGAACAGCTGCCGGCACTTGATATTTTGGCTCACCGTATCATATGGTCTTTTGTTTTTATGTGTATCGTGCTTTTTTTCCTGCGTCAATGGAAAACGGGGTGGCAGGAGCTGCGCACTTTGAAAAACAAGGGCGGCATCCTTTCTTTATTTCTCGCTTCCATCCTGATTTCGATTAACTGGTTTGTATACATATGGGCCGTCAACCATGGCTTTTTGCTTGAGGCTAGTCTTGGCTATTACATTAATCCGCTTGTATCCGTGCTCCTCGGTATTTTATTTTTAAAGGAAAAGCTGAATCGCCTGCAACTGATGGCGGTTTCGATTGCTGCGGCCGGGGTTATCATCTCAGCATTCCAATACGGCTCCATTCCTTATGTTGCGCTTCTGCTCGCATTCAGCTTCGGGCTGTACGGGTTCAGCAAAAAAAGAACAAGCCTGTCAAGCGCTATTGGTTTAACGCTAGAAACATTCATGATTATGCCGATTGCTTTGGGGTATTTGCTGCTGAGCGGCCATATCCATCCCGCAGGTGCGGGAAGCGGCGGGAGTTGGATGCTTCTCTTTTTTGCCGGTGTGTTGACGGCTTTACCGCTATTATTGTTTGCGGAAGGAGCGAAACGGCTGCCGCTGTACCAAGTCGGCATCTTACAATATATTGCACCGACCATTACCTTGCTGATCGGGCTGTTTGTTTATCATGAGCCATTTTCAATTTCGAAGGCTTTTACATTCAGCTGTATATGGGCTGCTTTGCTCTTGTTTACGTTTTCACAAATAAATTGGAAACGGGCATCAAAAAGCCATTGAGGCCTTTGGCTTTTCACCTGAAGCATATATTATGTATAATCATTTCATGTATGTAAGACATAAAGGAGCGAGACGATGGACAATGATAAAGAGATAGTGAAAGCCTACGCTTCACTTTGGAACAATCGATCTCTCGCAAGTGATGACCCAGAAGCTGTAGCAGAGGCGATTGACCTAGAGCTCTTGGATAAACGAACACATCCGAGACTCCGGAAACCGATGCTCGAAAAATTTTATGCTGCGATCCAGCGCATTGTGAATTCACAGCTCGAACCGGCTGTGAAATATCAGCTGATCAAATTACATACAGAACGTGCAGAGCATTTAAAAGAAGAAAGAGGGGAGCAATCATGAAAGCAATCATAAAAGAAGATGTGCAAGCATCTTTAGAACGATATGCGGACCGCCCTGTATATATCCATTTAGAAACCACAACCGGTTCTTATTCAGCGCACTTAAATGAAAAAAACATGACGGTTGTTGCATACATCCGCAATGCAAAAGTCACCTATCATCAGGCAAAAATCAAAGGCAGCGGACCTTACCGTATTGGCTTAAAAACAGAAGAAGGCTGGATTTATGCTGAAGGCTTGACTGAATACACTGTGGATGAAGAAAACCGCTTATTAATGGCGGGACACCTGCCGGGCGGTAAACTGGCTATTTCTCTGCAAATCAGTGAAAAACCGTTCACAGTTTAAAGAAAAGGGTGAAAAATAATGAAAGAACACGTACTTGTAATCCTGCCTCACCCTGATGACGAATCATACGGAGTGGCAGGCCTAATTGCCTTAAACAGAAAAAAAGACATTCCCGTTACGTACGCGTGCGCCACTTTAGGTGAAATGGGCAGAAATATGGGCGATCCATTTTTCGCGAATCGGGAGACGTTGCCGCTGCTAAGAAAACAAGAGCTCATTAACGCTTGCAAAGAAATGGATATCAATGACCTTCGGATGCTTGGGCTCCGTGACAAAACGCTCGAATTTGAGGACGATGAGTATTTAGCTGATATCATGGAAGGGATCATAGATGATGTAAAACCAAGTTTAATTGTCACTTTTTATCCTGAACACGGTGTGCACCCTGACCATGATGCATGCGGGGAAGCGGTCATTCGTGCATTGTACCGCAAAAAGAAAGAAGACCGTCCGCGCACACTCTGCATGGCGATTACTCGCAACAGAGAAGAGGTACTCGGCGAAGCTGATGTCGTACTTGATATCAAAGAAGTAGCTGATATTAAATTGAATGCATTACGAGCTCACCGAACTCAAACAGAAGGCATGCTTAGAGAGCTTGAAGAAAAATTAAAAAACAATGAACCTGTTATGGCAACATGGTTTGAAGAAGAAGTATATTGGACGTATCAATGGAATGATTAATCAAAAAGGTATAAGGCCTTAAGCCTTATACCTTCAGCTTGTAGAGAAAACGATGTTTTTTCTACAAGCTTTTTTGTTTTGTAATGTTTCTTTAGATATTCAGCTGATTTCAAAAGC
>NZ_JBAIZW010000012.1:0-55206 GCF_036765155.1 Bacillus sp. 0102A | reverse complement strand
GCTGTGCGATTTATATAAAAAATGAATTAACAGGTACGTTTTGTCTTGTTTAGTTTTCAAAGATCATTTTGTTCACTTCGTTTAAGCGACTTTATTATTATATCTCGTTAACTCAGTGAAGTCAATAACTTTTTTCAAAGTTTTTTTCGTTATCGCCTTGTTTAGCGGCAACGAATAATAATATACCACCTTGTAAATAATAGTGCAATAGTTTTTTTGAAGAAATACTTAAGAATTTAAAAAGAGCGACATCCCTTAAATAGAGATGCCGCTCTTCTTTATTAACGCTGTCTCATTTGTGGGAATAACAGCACATCGCGAATAGAAGGTGCATTGGTCAGCAGCATAACCAGACGGTCAATACCGATGCCTAAACCTCCTGTTGGCGGCATACCGTATTCCAGAGCTTCAACAAAGTCTTCATCCATTAAATGAGCTTCATCGTTACCGGCTTCACGTTCTTTTAATTGCGCTTCAAAGCGCTCTCTTTGATCAATAGGATCGTTCAGCTCAGTAAACGCGTTTGCATGTTCACGGCCAACGATAAACAGTTCAAAACGGTCTGTGAAACGCGGGTCCTCAGGATTTTTCTTAGCAAGAGGAGAGATTTCTACAGGGTGTCCGTAGATAAACGTTGGCTGAATAAGCGTTTCTTCAATTTTTTGTTCGAAGAATTCGTTGATGATATGGCCTACTGTCATAGAATCTTTTATCTCTACGCCATGTTCATTTGCGTATTCACGCGCTTGTTCAACAGAAACCTCTTCCCAGAAATCAACGCCAGTCGCTTCTTTGACCGCATCAACCATGTGGATTCTTTTCCATTCCGGTTTAAGGTCGATTTGTTCTTCCCCGTATTGGATCGTAGTTGTTCCAAGCACTTCTTGGGCGATATGAGCAACGAGGTTTTCAGTTAAGCTCATGATATCTTTATAGTCCGCGTATGCTTCATATAACTCAATCATCGTGAATTCAGGGTTATGACGTGTAGAGACACCTTCATTACGGAAAACACGGCCGATTTCATATACTTTTTCTAATCCGCCGACAATCAGACGTTTTAGGTGCAATTCGATTGCGATGCGCATATAGAGCGGAATATCTAACGCATTGTGATGGGTGATAAACGGACGTGCAGAAGCGCCCCCAGGAATGCTGTGCATTGTTGGTGTTTCTACTTCTAAGTATCCGTGATCATCAAGGTATCTTCTCATAGCTTGAATGATCTTGCTTCGTGCGATGAACGTATGTTTGCTGTCTGGATTTACGATAAGGTCCAAGTAGCGCTGACGATATCGCTGCTCAACATCTTTCAAACCATGGTATTTGTCAGGAAGCGGACGAAGCGCTTTTGTCAGCAATTCAAAAGAAGTTGCTTTAACAGATAATTCGCCTACATTTGTTTTGAAGACTTTTCCGGTTACGCCGATAAGATCACCGAGGTCAGAAGACTTGAAGACTTCGTATTGCTCGTCACCAACACTGTCTTTTCTTACGTAGATTTGGATTTGGCCTTCTAAGTCCTGAAGATGCGCAAAGCCGGCTTTTCCTTTGCCGCGTTTTGTCATCATACGGCCTGCGATTGTAACTTCAATCGCTTTTTCTTCCAACTCTTCTTTAGTTAGATCTTGATATGCCGAAATAACTTCCTGAGACTGATGAGTTCTCTCAAAACGTTCGCCGAACGGATCAATGCCGTTATCTCTCAGCTGATTCATTTTATCGCGTCTGACTTGCAGCTGGTCGTTCAATTCTTCATGGTTTTGCTCTTCTTGACTCATTGTTATCACTCCATTACAGATATTGTTTCATGAAAGAAGCAGAAAAACTGCCAGCACAAAACTGGCAGTGAGCAGCAAATAGAGGTGAGTATTATCCTACTTTTGCGTCTTGAAGCTCTTTTGCCTCAACTTCAACAGTAAATGCATCTAAAAGCTGTACAAGCTCTTCTCTTGTCTCGCAATGATTGATTTCATTACGAACATTTGCATTGCCTTTTACACCTTTTAGATACCAAGCAGCGTGTTTTCTCATTTCTCTTACCGCTACGTTTTCACCTTTTAAGTTAATCAGGCGGTCAAGGTGTAGTTTGCATACCGCCATTTTTTCGCGTACTTGCGGCTCTTCTTTTAATTCACCTGTTTCAAGGTATTGAACCGTACGGTAAATCATCCACGGATTGCCCAGTGCGGCCCGTCCAATCATGACACCGTCTACTCCTGTTTCCTCAAGCATACGCTTAGCATCTTGCGGCGTTTTGACATCTCCGTTTCCGATAACCGGAATCGATACTGATTGTTTTACTTCTTTGATGATGTCCCAGTTTGCCGTTCCTTCGTACATCTGAACTCTTGTACGGCCGTGGAGCGAAACTGCTTTCCCGCCCGCACGTTCTACAGCTTGTGCGTTTTTTATTGCGTAAATGTGGTCTTCATCCCAGCCCATTCTCATTTTCACTGTAACTGGTTTATCAACCGCATCTACTACTGCAGAAACCATTTCGTAAATCTTATCAGGATCGAGAAGCCATTTCGCTCCCGCATCACATTTTGTAATCTTTGGTACAGGACATCCCATATTAATATCAATAATATCAGCAGTTGTATTTTGGTCTACAAACTTTGCCGCTTCCACAAGGTTCTCCTTTTTTCCTCCGAAAATTTGAAGGCTGAGCGGTTTTTCACGTTCATCAATGTAAAGCATACCCATGGTTCTTGCATTGTTGTAAAGGATCGCTTTGTCACTGACCATTTCAGCGCATACCAATCCAGCACCGAATTCCTTTACAGTCAATCTGAATGCCGAGTTGCAGACACCAGCCATTGGGGCAAGCACAACACGGTTTTTCAATTCAATATCACCGATTTTAAACATTTTTAACCTCCCTTCATTTGTTATCTTTTTCTGGCGGCGCTAATTCGTCCGCGCTTATATTTAAAACATCTGCTGCACCCTGAATGATGGCAGCTGACGGCAATCGGTTTCCGCGTTCAATTTCGCCGAGAATAGAAACTGATATACCTAACGCTTTTGCAAATCCTTCTTGAGTATAACCTTTCAGCTTTCTGAATGCACGAATTCGTCTACCCCAGATTTCTGCTTCCATACTCTTACACCTTCTTGGTCTGTTTCCGCGCTTGTTGCCTCTTTTTCAACCTGCGGGCAAATTTCCGCAAGCGGAGCAAGGACAAACAAACGCTCATACATTCTTGGGTGCGGAACAATTAGTTGCTCTGTTTCAATATTTTCACGATTAAACAGCAAAATGTCAAGGTCTGCCGTCCGCGGTCCCCATCTTACTTCCCTTGTTCTGCCTAACTCATTTTCTATATACTGCGTCAGTTCAAGAAGTTCAAAAGGGTTCAGCGACGTCTTGATTTCAACAGCCATATTCAAAAATTCATCTTGATCTTCGTATCCGACCGGGTCAGTTTCGTAAATAGAGGATACTTTAGTCACTGTCACCGCATCATGCTGGTGCAGCAATGCCACCGCTTGCCTTAAATACGTTTCTCTATCTCCAATATTAGACCCAAGCGCAATATAAGCTATGTTGTTCATGATTTTTTTCTCGTGATTTCAACCGCTACTGATTTATAGTGTCCGGGAATTGGCGGATCGGGCTTAATGACTTTCACAGTACATTGCTGCACCGGCTGAAATTTCTCAAGAACAGTTTCAGCAATACGTTCCGCCAGCGTTTCCACCAATTTGACAGGCTCCCCTTCTACGATATCTTTACATACGTGATAGAGCTCAGCATAGTTGATCGTTTGTTCAAGGTCGTCTGTTTGTCCTGCTTTGCTTAAATCCAGCTCAGCGGTTAAATCAACTTTAAACCGCTGACCAAGCTTATTTTCTTCTTCGAACACACCGTGATATCCATAAAACTCCATGCCTTCCACATAGACCTTATCCATGGTGCTCCCCTCCCTTATTCAGCATCGCGTCCATCATTTTCGCCATTCTGGCAATTTGTTTTACGTCATGGACCCTGACAATGTCACAGCCTTTTTGAATGCCGAGACACACAGTCGCACCTGTGCCCTCAGTCCGCTCCTCAGGCGGAAGATCCAGAACACGTCCGATGAATCTTTTTCGGGAGGTTGCCAAAAGCACCGGATACCCCAGTCCGCTGAAAATCTCGAGTTTGTTCATCACTGCCAAATTATCGTGATAGGTTTTCGCGAAACCGATTCCCGGATCAAGAATGATGTTCTTCTCCTCCACACCGGCCTCAACAGCGATTTTCACACTCTCCAATAAGTCCGATAGCATATCAGGTAATAAGTCATTGTAATTTCTCTCTGGTCGGTTATGCATGAGAACAATTGGAACATTGTGTTCAGCTGCAATAGAAGCCATCTTCGGATCATGTTTCGCTCCCCAAATATCATTGATGATGCAAGCGCCGGCTTTAACAGCTTCATCTGCGACAGAAGCCTTGTACGTATCTACAGAAATCGGCACGCCCAGTTCTTTTGTGATCCGCTGAATCACAGGAATCACTCTGGACATCTCCTCATCCTCTGAGACATACTCGGCGCCGGGCCTTGTGGATTCTCCTCCGATATCAATGATATGGGCACCGTCCTCGATCATCTCTTTCGCGTGCAGCAGCGCCTTGTCCAAGCTGTCATATTTTCCGCCGTCTGAGAAAGAGTCAGGCGTTACGTTTAAAATACCCATTACCAGTGTCTTCTCTTTATATGATAAAGCGCTGGGCTTAGTGTGGATTACTTGTGTTTGGTCTATCGTTTGCCGCGCCATTCTCTTCCTCCCTTTTCATGAATCATGCTCTTTATTTCTTTTTTGTAAAGCGTTTGAAGAGCAGAAGCTGCTTCTCCGCTTTGGCCCGCATAGTTTACTTCTTCTATTTTAGTAAACGGGATGATTTCCAGAATCGAGTTTGTCATCCACGCTTCGTCAGCTGTCAAAAGAGTTTCCAGCTCGTATCGGCCCGTTTTAAGCTCTAGTCCTATTTTCTTTGCATTTTCAATGACAAAACGTCTCGTGACGCCGTCCAGAATACCTGTGTTAATTGACGGAGTGTAGATGCAGCTCCCTTTTCTCCAGAAAACATTCGATATGATGCCCTCCGCGACAGCTCCATCCTCCGTTAAGAAAATCCCTTCGACACGCGGATCATTTCCGATTTCCCTTTTCGCATACATATTATTTAAATAATGATGAGATTTTAACCGGAACGGCCCTTCTGGTGTGTTTCTGCGTATCGATAAAACCTTACCTTCTTTTTGGAATGGAAGGCTTTCTGGTTTTAGCTGGTTCACAATGCATAAAACGGTTGGGTTATCGTAAGTCTGGGCAACAAAGCCTTTATCGCTGATTCCGGCTGATATGTTCAATCTGACGCGGGCATTGCCATCCCTGATATCATTCAGCCAAAGCAGCTTGTCCAGCATCTCAAGAATCTCATGCTTTGAAACAGTATATTCGATTTGCAGATCCTGAAGCGCACGCTCAAGCCTTTCTATATGCCAATCAAACAAAAATGGGCAGCCTTCATAGAGCCTGAAGGTTTCGAAAACACCGATCCCATATAAAAATCCATGGTCAAAAGGAGAAAGAACTGCATCTTTCTCCTCTATATACCGGCCGTTAACATATATCATCACGCAATAACTTCCTTGCGGTATGTCTCAATGAAATTTCTGAGCATTTCTTTCCCAAAGGAGGTCATAATAGACTCCGGGTGAAATTGCACGCCCTCTATCGGGAGGTCATTGTGGCGAATCGCCATGATTTCTCCTTCTTTCGTTTGGGCTGTTACTGTAAAACAGCTTGGCAGCGTCTCAGGTTTTACGATCAGCGAGTGATAACGAGTCGCGACAAGGGGGTTTTTCAAACCTCCAAAGATTGTCTTGCCATCATGCTCGATATCCGAGGTTTTTCCGTGCATAAGCCGCTCTGCCCTCACCACGTCACCGCCAAACACTTGTGCGATGGACTGATGTCCGAGGCATACACCGAAAATGGGAATTTCCCCTGCAAAATGCTTAATTGCTTCAAGACTGATTCCTGCCTCATCGGGGCTGCACGGTCCCGGTGAAATCATCAGAAAATCCGGAGACAGTTCGTCTATTTCTTCGATCGTGATATCGTCATTGCGTTTCACAATCAGTTCTTCCCCAAGCTCGCCCAAATACTGCACCAAGTTGTACGTGAATGAATCGTAGTTATCAATCATTAAAATCATTTCTCCGCTCACCTCATCTGATTTTTGTCTCTGCTTTGCTCAGCTCTAACGCCTTTTGCATCGCAAAAGCTTTTTTGAATGATTCTCTGTATTCGTGCTTTGGAACAGAATCAATCACAACTCCTGCGCCGGACTGCATGAATGCCTGCCCTCCGGTTGCATAAATGGTTCGAATGACGATATTAAACTGCAGATCGTTGTTATATCCAAACCACCCTATAGATCCAGTATAAAGCCCGCGGCGTGTCGGCTCAAGCTCTTCTATAATTTCCATCGTTCTTACTTTGGGAGCACCTGTAATGGTCCCCCCGGGAAATACAGCATGAATAATATCCACAGCATCATATCCATCCTGCAGTTCACCTTGCACGTTAGACACAATGTGCATTACATGCGAGTATTTTTCAATGGCCATGAATTCATTTACGCGCACGGACCCGTACCGTGATACTCTTCCCAAGTCATTTCGCTCAAGATCAACCAGCATGACATGTTCAGCACGTTCTTTTTCATTGTGGATCAATTCGTTTACGAGTGCCTTGTCTTCTTCATCGGTTTTCCCTCTGGAACGAGTGCCTGCAATCGGTCTCGTCTCTAATAATTTGCCCTTTTTGCTGACAAGCAGTTCAGGTGATCCGCAAATGATTTGGAAATCAGGTGTTTCCAAATATGACATATAAGGAGAAGGATTTACTTCTCTCAAGGCTTTGTAAATTTGATATGGGTGGGCAGACATTGACTGTGACTGCCTAATTGATAGATTGACTTGAAACACATCTCCGCTGGCAATGTATTGTTTAATTTTCTCTACAGCTTGCGAGAATCCATCCTCGGTAAATGGCGCCGCGAAGGAACCGTCTGTTTCATGCTTCAAATCTCGCGAAGGGACAACCTGAAGCTCAGCCAGCCACATTCGCTCCAGCTCAGATAACTTTACGTCCGCAGATTCGTGATTAGAACCATTAACATGAGTAATCAGCCACAGAGACTCTTCTTGATGGTCATAAACTGCTATATCATCAAAAACAAGAAAATAAATATCTGGCGTTTCCAAGTCATCTAGTGAGAGCATTTTAAAGTTTTCAATGTAACGTGCGTAATCATAGCTGAGAAACCCGATTGCCCCGCCTTGAAAATCTGGAAGCTCGTGATTTGTTTCTGTTTCCAGCGTTTTAAACCAGCTATGGAAGGCTCGTAATGGATCACCTTCTTTAAACAGTATTTCATCTCCATGCTTAATCGTGGTAATCCCGTCTTTTCCTTTTACTGTCGCAATTGGATCAAGACCGGCTATACTGTATCTGCCGCCTCTTGCACTTTCAAGCAGCACATGCTGTTTTTTGGATCGCGCAAGTTTCTCAAATTGTTGTAAGAATGAATCTTTTTGAAAAGGTACTTTTTTGCCTGCCGGTCTGCGTTGTGCCATTTATATCATTCCTCTATTTTCTTTTTTGCTTGTTTTTTATTGTAAAGCAATCTTGTTAGTGAAAAAAGTGAATTTCTCTTCCAAGAATAACATTCGTCACAGACACAGCATATTTGATGCACGAATATAAAAAAACTCCCGGCGGACCGGGAGTTTGACTTTTTTAATCGAATTGATACAGCGGCGTGCTCAGATAACGTTCACCGTTACTTGGAATGACGGCCAATACTTTTTTGCCTTTTCCGAGTTTTTTCGCTACTTGAAGAGCAGCATAAATTGCCGCGCCTGATGAGATGCCTCCGAGAATTCCTTCTTCACGTGCAGCTCTGCGCGCATATTCGAATGCTTCTTCATTCTTCACAGGGAAGATTTCATCGTATACTTCTGTATTTAAGATGTCAGGCACAAATCCAGCTCCGATTCCCTGAATTTTATGAGGGCCTGGTTTTCCTCCTGAAAGCACGGGAGAGTCTGACGGTTCAACAGCGTAAATTTTGACGGAAGGGTATGCTTCCTTCAGAACTTCGCCCGCTCCTGTAATCGTTCCCCCTGTACCGATACCGGCTACAAATGCATCAAGCTGATCATCACCAAATTGCTCAACGATTTCTTTACCCGTTGTTTGGCGGTGAATTTCTGGGTTAGAAGGATTATTGAACTGTTGCGGCACAAAGTATCCGTGCTTTTCAGCAAGCTCTTCAGCTTTCTTAATCGCGCCTTTCATGCCTTCCGCGCCAGGAGTCAGCACAAGCTCAGCACCGTATGCGCGAAGAAGGTTGCGGCGCTCCATGCTCATTGTATCAGGCATAACCAAAATGGCTTTTAATCCTTTAGCCGCAGCAACCATCGCAAGCCCGATTCCAGTATTTCCGCTTGTCGGTTCAATGATTGTGTCACCGGCTTTTAATTTCCCTTCTTTTTCAGCAGCTTCAATCATAGCTAAACCGATACGGTCTTTTACACTGCTTCCAGGGTTCATGTATTCAAGCTTTAGATATACATCTGCACTGTTTTCATCTGCAAGGCGATTTAATTTAACGATTGGCGTATTCCCGATTAATTCAGTAATGGAGTTTGCTACACGTACCATTCTCGACACCTCAATTTCCGACTATTTATATTGGTATTATGTATATAATCTATCAATTTCAAAATTTTTTGTCAATCATTTAGTACTTTTTTCCCCATAAAACCAAGATACATCGGCTTCTTTCCAAAGCGTTTTGACTGTAGCTTTATCACCTAACTGATCCATTGCGATTTGCCGTCTGATCTGATCCTTCACTTCATCATATGAGAATGTTCTCGCCTTTAGTTTTTCTTTCAGCTGAATAACGGCATACCCATTACTGACCTTTATCGGTTCGTCAGACCATTCATCCTCTTTGAGTGTTTTTGCTTCTTCAATATATGCTGACGGAATGTTGTCTGATGCTTCTGTGACAAAACCTAAATCTCCGCCGTATGGTGATGTGTATCTGTCTGTAGACCTTTCCGCCGCAACAGCTTCAAAGCTTGAGCCGCCTTTCAGTTCCTTCAGGACTTCTTTCGCTTCTTCTTCATCTTTTACAACAATGTGCCGAATTCGATACGAATCATCAAACTGATACAGTTCTTTATTTTTATTATAGAATGATTTCATTTCTTTGTTTGAGATATCAATATCCTTTGTTAACAAGTCTTCAAGGAGGATATTATAACGAATTTGGTCTTTCCACTCTTTCTCTGTTGTACGTTCGTCTTCGTAAAAGGAATTGTTGACCGCTTTAATCAGCAAAAACTCCCCATCAATTTCGCTTTTAGACACTTTGAGATTGTTCTTTTTGGCGAGCTGCTCAACGACTCGGACATTGATCATATCTTCAAGTGTCGATTTCCCATATTGATCTTCCATTTCTTTCAGCCATTCTTGTCTTGTCACACTTTTGCCTCCGACAGTCGCAATAGACTCATCGGATGGCGATGCACCGGCTTGGGATTTTGTCAGCGTATATGCAACGGCAATACAACAAGCCAACAGCGCCCCTAAAATAATGGTCCAGATTGTTCTTGATTTCAAACCTGCTTTCAGCCCCTTTTCTCAAATTCAAAAAACCCGCTAAAGAGCTTAGCGGGTAGTTTGGTCACGAAGCCCTTCCAGCTCTTCTTTTGTAAATAAGTACTTTTCATTACAAAAATGGCATACTGCTTCGGCTTGTCCATCTTCTTCTATCATATCTTGTATTTCTTTTTTGCCTAGTCCTAAAATGGCTGTTTCGAAACGTTCTTTTGAACAAGGACAATGGAATCTAACAGGCATCGTTTCCAAAATCTCAGGCTTCTCACCTAGGACTTCCTCTAATATTTCTTCTGGTGTAAGGCCTTTTTGGATGAGCTTAGAAATCGGCTCTACTCGGGATAGACGCTGTTCAATTTTTGTGATGGTTTCATCATCGGTTCCCGGCATAAGCTGAATAATAAAGCCGCCTGCCGCAAGAATGGTGTTGTCAGGATTCACGAGCACACCGACACCCACAGATGAAGGAACCTGCTCCGAAGACACAAGATAGTAGGTGAAATCATCTCCCAATTCTCCTGAAACAATTTCTACTTGTCCTGTGAAGAACTCACGCAACCCTAAATCTTTTACGACACTTAATGTTCCGCTTGTTCCAACAGCACGTCTAACATCAAGCTTGCCTTGCTCATTTAAATCAAAATGAACTTGCGGGTTAGAGACATATGCTCTGACTTCCCCTTTTGCATTGGCATCAGCCACTATTGCTCCGATTGGACCTCCGCCCTCGACTTTCACAGTCAGCTTATCATCGCCCTTCAGCATAGCCCCGAGCATAAGCGAAGCTGTCATTGTACGGCCCAGTGCAGCGGATGCTGTCGGCCACGTGCCATGTCGTCTTTGTCCCTCGTTTACCATATCAGTTGTTCTCGCTGCATAAGCGCGCACTTTTCCGTCATACGCAAGTGCTTTTATTAAATAATCCATTACAAAACCTCCTATACACTTCCTACGCGGTTTCGTTCATAAATCAATTCCAGCCCTTTTAGGGTTAGGAATGGATCAACGATATCTATGCAATCTGATTCATTTGCAATGAGCGACGCAAGGCCTCCTGTCGCAATGACCTTTGGTTCCTGTTTTGCCTGCCATTTCATTCGCTTGACGATTCCTTCCACTTGACCGACATAGCCAAATAAAATTCCAGATTGCATCGCGCTAACAGTGTTTTTTCCGATAATATTGTCAGGCCGGGTGATTTCGATACGTGGAAGCTTTGCCGCACGCGAGTATAGCGCCTCTGTTGAAATCGTAATCCCAGGAGCAATCGCCCCGCCCATGTATTGTTTGTTTTCATCAATATAGCAATACGTTGTGGCAGTTCCAAAATCAACAATAATTAACGGATTGCCGTATAAGTGTATCGCAGCGACAGCATTTACGATTCTGTCTGCTCCCACTTCTTTCGGATTGTCATATTTTATATTTAAACCTGTCTTCATACCCGGACCGACAATTTGCGGTTCGATATGAAAGTATTTTGTGCACATTCTTTCTAATGCAAACATGATCGGCGGCACTACTGATGAAATAATAATGCCATCTATCTGTTCAAACATGAGCCCGGAATGCTCGAATAAGGAGCGCAAAATCATACCAAACTCATCTTCTGTTTTATGCCTGCTTGTTTCTATACGCCAGTGATATTCTAATTCTCCCTTATGGTATACACCAAGTACAGTATTGGTGTTCCCCACATCAATAACCAGTAACAACCTCTATCACCACTTTTGAATAGTTTCTCTGCATTACTTTTACAAACATTCTACAATACCTTACACGATCAGCGGCTCATTTGTAAACAAATCGAAACCAGAATTGGATGATTGTAAAAGCAGCTGCTGAGGCGGGATTTACATAAAAAAACTGCCAGCGTCAGCCGGCAGTTTTTAGAAAGAAAGCGAATTACTCTTTTGTATCGTCTTTCTTTTCGTCTGTTTTTGTCAGAATGTTTACTTTCACGTCATCGTTCTTCTCATCATCAGAGAAATTGCGTTCAGGCAATGATCCATGATCGACAAGGTGTTTGATTTGTTCAGCATCGAGTGTTTCAACTTTCAGAAGCGTTTGAGCAATCAATTCAAGCTTGTCACGATTTTCAGTCAGGATTTGTTTCGCGCGCTCATAACATTCTTTGATAATACGCTGAATTTCCTGATCAATTTCGTAAGCGATTTGATCACTATAGTTTTGTTCGTTGTTGAAATCACGGCCTAAGAATACCTGACCGCCCTGAGACTGTCCAAATTGCAACGGACCCAGTTTTTCTGACATACCGAATTCTGTAACCATTTTTCTTGCAATATTCGTCGCACGCTGGAAGTCATTGTGCGCTCCTGTGCTGACTTCACCGAAGATAATTTCTTCAGCTACACGTCCGCCCAAGAGGCCGACAATTTTATCAAGCAGCTCCGGCTTTGTCTGGAAGTAACGGTCTTCTCTTGGAAGCATAACCGCATAACCGCCAGCCTGGCCGCGGGGAACAATCGTTACTTTATGAACCATGTCAGCCTCATCTAAAACGAGTCCGATAACGGTGTGTCCGCCTTCGTGATAAGCCACGATGTTGCGTTCTTTCTTGGAGATGACGCGGCTTTTCTTAGCAGGTCCAGCAATCACACGGTCCGTCGCTTCGTCAATATCACGCGCATCGATTTTTTTCTTGTTTTGACGAGCCGCCACAAGAGCAGCTTCATTCAAGAGATTTTCTAAGTCAGCGCCTGAAAAGCCAGGTGTTCTCATGGCAATTGACTTCAGGTTAACCGTTTCATCCAGCGGTTTGTTTCTCGCATGGACTTTCAATACAGCTTCACGGCCAATGACATCTGGGCGGTCCACTGTGATTTGACGGTCAAAACGTCCCGGACGAAGTAAGGCTGGGTCCAAGATGTCCGCACGGTTCGTCGCAGCAATGATGATAATGCCTTCATTGGCGCTGAATCCGTCCATTTCAACAAGCAATTGGTTTAGCGTCTGTTCACGTTCATCGTGTCCGCCGCCGAGACCCGCTCCACGCTGGCGTCCAACTGCGTCGATTTCATCAATGAAGATCAAACAAGGCGCATTCTTTTTCGCATTTTCAAACAAGTCACGCACACGGGAAGCACCGACACCTACAAACATTTCAACGAAATCAGATCCGCTGATGCTGAAGAAAGGCACGCCAGCTTCACCTGCACAAGCTTTGGCAAGCAATGTTTTACCGGTACCCGGAGGTCCGACTAAAAGCACGCCTTTTGGTATTCTTGCGCCAACCTCGGCAAACTTGCGGGGATCTTTCAGAAAATCAACAACTTCAACGAGTTCTTGTTTTTCCTCGTCCGCCCCTGCAACGTCTTTAAATTTGACGCGTTTCTTTTCCTCTGTATACAGCTTCGCCTTGCTCTTTCCAAAGTTCATGACACGGCTGCCGCCGCCTTGAGCCTGATTGAGCAGGAAGAAAAACAGAATAAAGATAATGACAAACGGGATGATGGTCGTCAGGAACGTCACCCATCCGCTTGTTTCTTGAGCGGGCTCAACCTTTACGTCTGTCTTTTTCAAAGCATTAAATATCTGGTCTGCTCCCTTTCCTTCAGGAACATGACTCAAGAAGTATTGATCTTTGTCGTAGTTTTTCAGCTGTCCTTTTACCTCATAAACACCTCTGACAGGCTGAACCGATACGCTATCAACTTTCCCGTCATCCAGATTTTTGATAAACGTACTGTACGACATATTTTCTGTTTTCGGATTTGAGGTCTGGAAGTAGCTCACAACCCCGATTACTACTAATAAAATAAGTAAATAAAAAATGGTATTACGGAAGACCCGATTCATTCCTTACCTCCTCCCACAGTAAGCACAACTATGTTCAATAGTACCATAGAAAAACATTCCAATACAAACAATAACCATCTCGGAAGCAGGATGCCGATCAGCTTTCATAAACTGCCGGTTTTAACACTCCGATATAAGGCAGATTGCGATAGCGCTCAGCATAATCAAGTCCGTAACCCACTACAAACGCGTCAGGGACTTCAAAGCCTACAAAGTCTGCTTTAATGTCCGCTTTTCTTCCGCTCGGTTTATCCAAAAGGGTAACAATCTTAATTGATTTTGCTTTACGGTATCGGAAGAGCTCTACTAGATAACTTAAGGTTAACCCACTGTCGATGATATCTTCAATAATTAAGATGTCCCGGCCCTCTACAGATGTATCCAAATCTTTGATGATTTTTACTTCTCCAGAAGAAACCGTGGAATTTCCGTAGCTTGATACATCCATGAAATCCATTTCCAAATATGTATCAATATGCTTGATAAGATCCGCCATAAAAGGAAGCGCTCCTTTTAACACACCGATTGCCAGCGGAAATGTATCTCGATACTCGCTCGTTAAGTCTGCGCCTAACTCTTTTACTTTCTCTTGTATCTCTTCCTCTGAGATCAGTACTTTCTCGATATCATGTTTCATCATGATTTTGCTTGCCCCCTACACTTTTCATGCTGTCTATATTGTAATACAATGCGGTTGCTGTTTGGAATCACAAGATCTTCAAAAATTGATTTTTTCAAGCCCGGTATCCAGATAATTTCACCGCTTGCATCTGTCACAATCGGCCAGTTGTCTCTTTCTCGGAGAGGCAATTTCTTATCAATAAATATATCCTTTACCTTTTTCGAGCCGTTCATCCCTTTTAGTTTGATCCGGTCTCCAGCTTTTCTTGTCCGAATCGTTAAGGGAAATCGCACCTTTTTTTCACTTGTAATAAAAACAGCATTCCCATGTTCTTCAGGCGATTCCGCATAACGCTTTGCCTCTATCAGAAATCCATTGGGGAGCACTGCCGTTTCATCAGCAGCTCCGCTTATTTGGTATTCAAAGGGAACATTTTTGCACTGCCATTGTTCAAATGTAAACAAACATGTCTGATATGATTTGACCACCCTCAATCCTTTCGGAAAATCCAATACTCCTGAAGGACTGCCCTTTTCCGCCCAATCGAGAAATTGCTGAATGTGATGAGCTGAAAAGGATGATGGAACGTTTTCATAAAGATAGTTTAATATTAGTTGAACTCCTCTTCTTTGTAAAGGCATCGGGAGGGCAAGCAATTGAGAGGAATTGATTTCAACTGATGTATTAGACTGGCTTGTGATTACTTTATTCATTTCGTCTTTCGTTAATGACTGTAAGAAATGCTCATCTTCCGTCAGTGCCTCGCTTACTTTCTGAAATCTTTTATGCACATCCGGGGACTCCTGTTTCAAAAACGGGAGCACTGTTTTTCTAAATCTGTTTCTTGTGTAGTCATCTTTGGCGTTGCTTTCATCCGTCCGGTACCTCAAGCCGTTTTCACGGCAATATTGAAGGACCTCTTCCTTTGTAATGGTTAAGAACGGCCTGATGATCCGCCCCGTCCCAAAACGTCTGACCGGCTGCATTCCCGCAAGTCCCGCTCCAAGCGTGCCCTTAGCCAGTCTCATAAGCATCGTTTCAACCTGGTCATCACCATGATGCGCAAGCGCCAGATAGTCCGCTCGATGCTTCGACATGATGTCCTCAAAAAACTGATAGCGGCAATCACGTGCTGCAGCCTGCTTATTAAGAGCTTTTTCCTGTGCATAGGCAGTTACATTGATTTGGGCTGTTTCGCACGCGAGCTGTTCAGCCTTGCAATAAGCTTGGACAAAACGCATGTCCTCCTCGGATTCAGCGCCCCTGAACCGATGGTCAACGTGGGCCGCAATCATATTCACTGAACGGCCGTATAACGTATGCAGCGCGTGAAGAAGAGCCATTGAGTCCGGACCGCCAGAAACGCCTACAATGATTGTCGCCCCTTTTAACGCAAGATTGTGTTTGTTAAAAAAATCTTTGACACTTTTCACAATGTCCTCCTCGCAATGAGCAGGTATTTTAAAGATATTCATATCCTATCACTTTCAATCCTTCCAAGCAAAGAAGAAGCATAGGCTTTGCAGATTGTGCCATTCAGATTAAGAAAAAGATAATGTAGGCGAAATAAAACGCTAAAACGCTGATCACGATAAGCGCTGTTTCAAATAACCCTCCCGACTTAGCCGCTTTCTGTTTAGGGGTATATCGCGTCTTCGTTACTGTCCCTTGACGCGGTTTTTGCTGTCTTTGTCTTGTGACAGGCTGCGGCGGTGCTTTTGCAGCTTGTTTTCCCTGTACTGCCTTTTGCCCTGCATCGAGCATATCCTTCTTCATTTCTTCTGCGGATTGGTAATCTCCGTTCAATGCTGAAAAAAGCACTTTTTTGTACTTTTGCAGCAATGTGTTTCCTTCGATTAGAGATCTAAGCTGTTCCTTAGGCTGGTTTGTTTTCTTGAATTCTTTTTTATGCACGCTGTTGATCATAATCATGGCAACTGCGAACAGATCGTAGGAGGGCTCAGCTTTTCTTGTTCCATACCCCCAATAGCCCCTGTCGTAAAACTCGGTATACTCTTTTATCGCCCGGCCTTCCTTTGTTGTGCCGCCTACATCAATGCATCGGATTCTTGCGGGCGGACCAGTTACGATCAGATTATCAGGTTTAAGATCGCCGAATATCCATCCTTGCTGGTGAAGCACCGATAAGCTGGATAACAGCTGAATCATCAATACCGGTATCCATTCTGCTCCTTTATCACTGATATAATTCAAAAGCAGCGGCCCTTTTATGTATTCCATTGCGTAAAATGAAACCTTCGTATTGGTAGTGGGAATATAGGCATCATCTGTATCAAAAAAAGAAGGCCCCATCGTAACGGACTGGGCCTTTGAGAAAGATTTCAAGACATTCACTTCAGAAGTAATAGACAAGCTGTCATCACTCACCTTTAAGGCAACATGTCCATCTGATGCTTCTGCCAAATACACAATTCCATTGGCCCCTTTTCCAAGCTGTTTACGCAATGTATAAGCGTTTCCGTTCCACTTGCCTTTGATTGTCATACCCGGCTTAAGGCTACATGCCAAACTCGTCAAAGCGTCGTTCATCATCTGCCAGTATGCTCCTTCTTGAGCGGATTTTTTCAAACTGCAGTGTCGCTTCGCGTATCGCCGGACCTGTTGGGGTGATGCCCCCTGTAGACAGCTTTGCAAAGAGCGTGGAAAGAGATTGCAGCTTCGGTGTCCAGTTCAGCACAAGCTCAACCTCTTGTTTTTTCCCGGGAAATATACACATCGCAAATTCGTTATTCCCGATTCGGGAATTGAGGCTGACAGACAAATCAATCAACGCCTCTTTTACAGTTGGAAGCTTAGGCGCCATACTTGCACTTGTATCAACAAGAACCAAAACCTGAAGATGAACCGTTTCTCCAAGCTCGTCAACCACTTCCATGACTTCACCGCGTTTTTCGGGTGAAAGCTCCTCCATCTCCACATTCTTTCCGAGGATTTGTTTCAGCTCTTGATTGACTACACCTTGTAAGGTTTGCGTCATCGCTTTTTTTGTTACCATTTGCACGGTTTGTGAAAGCTGAGATGCATAAACGACTTGATGCACGCCGCCTCCGGCAAGCGCAATCCCTTCGACTTCCTTCATCGCTTCAGGATCAATTTGGTTTTCTTCCATTATACCAATGACGTTTACCGTAATCCCCTGTTCTTTAGCATAAGCAGCCATTGCAAGCGGGTCTTCCCCATGATTCGAGCAGCCATCCGTTATCAGCAAAATTTGATTTAAATGTCCGTTATTCACATTCATTCCTCCTGGAGAATACGAGGATTCTCAGATTCATATATTCCCATCTTCGCCAGAAGAAATTTGATTTATACGAAAGCGTTATGAAATTTCTTGTTTGTTTTGAAAAATGGCCGGAACAGGAATGGATGCCCACTTCGGTGTATTGTGGTCAATCCGGACGACAACAACTGTCATATCATCCTCAATTTGGCCGGATCTCGTGCGAATGACTTCCTCCATGAGCAAATCGGCAATCTCCTGCGGGTCATCTGTTTTTAATCCCTTCATTTTGCGTTTCATCCATAAATCATGATTTTCCACATGCTTAGGGCCCTCAAAAATGCCGTCACTCATCATAATCAAGAGGTCGCCCGCTTTCAGCTGCTCACTCACAACCTCCACATCGAATTCATTAATAATACCGATTGGCAGATTGCTCGCTTGAACTTTCATTACCTGGTCGCCCCGTTTGATAAAGCTAGGCGTCGAACCGACCTTCAAAAATTTACAGCTGGCATCTTGAAGATCGATAATAGATAGGTCAAGCGTGGAATATATCTCGTCAGTTGTCCTTAGGGACAGTATGCTGTTGATCGTTTTAATTGCTATTTTTTCATCAATGCCGGATTCAAGGATTTTCTCAAGAAGCTTGATCGTTTCATTGCTTTCGAAGTGCGCCCTTGCACCATTGCCCATACCATCACTAATTGCCGCAGCATATTTTCTGGCTCCAAGCTCTATCATGCTGTAGCTGTCGCCGGAGACAAGGCCGCCGCCCTTCGCAGCGTGAGCAGCACCTGTAGATACCCTGTATGATTTTGTTGATCCAAAGGCGACATGACTGTACCCATTCGGATGCGGGGAGTGCTGTTCGGCTTTCACAAGAATTTGTTCTTCCAAAATATCAGAAAGCATAGGAGCAATGATTTTTTCACTTTCTCCATGTCCGCTGAACGGAATGGTCATTTCAATATCGATGTTTCCTTGCTCAAGACTATAGATCTCCACATGCTGAATCTCGATTCCGAAATGCTGAAGCGCCTCTATGATTTGTTCTTCCTGCAGAAAGTGCTGTTCTCGCTCTCTTTTTATTTCCCGAGAAAAGTCTGCCATGACTTCAGAAACACCTAAAAGCTGTTCAGCAACTAAACGTCTGCTGTCCTGCACTTTTTTCTTGAGTGTCAAATGGGCATGGTGATGTGCGAGTTCGTCCTCAATCAGCTCTTCAACCTGCTTTGATTTAGAACAATACTGATGAAACTCTTTTTTCAGCCTTCGGTTTGATGCATATTCTTTTTCTTCTGTTTCAAGCATAACTTGTTTCATTAAGTCATATGTTTTATCAAAGTTCTGTACCCAGCACCTGTTTTTCTTGTAGCACGTCTGGCAGGAATGCTCTGTGATTTTGCTTAAAAACAGATCAACTTCGCTGTCATCTTCCGGTTCGTCTGATGCTTGATAAAAGGTGGCAAAGCTTTCAGACAGCGCATGGAATACATTGGAGAACTGGTCTACCTTTTGAGCAGTGACATCTCTGATTTTCCTTGCATATTGCTGCTGCTCCTGAAGATGCTCTACAGTTCCCGGAATATATCTCGCCACTTTCTTTGTAATTGATTGAGGTGTAAGCAAAAACAGGCCGACTGCGATTAATGACTCATAGAGTGTTGTCATCAGACCGGCAGAGCCTTCACCATATAAAGAAATAAGAAGTGATCCAACGATTAGCCCGATTGCTGCGCCCGCTTTTTTCCCTTCCTTCAGCAAACCGCCTAATAAACCGGAAAAAGCGAGCAGACTCATTTGATAGAGATTTCCGATATTCGCCAAACCAAGAATCAGACCTGTCACGACACCAACCGTACAGCCAATGCTTGCACCGCCAATAAAGGAAAAACTCAACACAACATAACGTGCCAATATATGTTCTGCCTGCATACCTTGGTAGGACAAGCCGGCAAGCCCTGTCAGAACGGAAGCAATTAGGATCATAAAGCAAATAATTTCTTCTATTTTCAATGATTGTTTCACTTTTTTCATGGTAAAAATCGGAAGGCTCTGAAGGAAAATCAGCGTCAAAATAAAGGATAGTCCAGCTTCAACCACAGCCATTACATAATCATAGGTTGTAAACACGCCATTTTGAGCGTACACAAATCCGGCTCTTGCTGCAGCCATGGAGAAAAACACGACAATCGGGAGTGCTTTCACGCGATCGTCGGTGATGAAGGCGGCCACTTTAGAACATACGAAGAATGCCAGCAAAGCCGCTAGTATGAGCAATGAGTGCTTCGGAGAAATGGTCAGCGCACCCGCAAGCACAGCCAGCACCGCATAAAGCGCCTTGTCTCTTCTGATAAGAAGCATCGCTCCAAAGAAAGGAAGTGCGAAAGGAAGCACCTCGGATAATATGAAAGCACGTCCAAGCAAAAATCCGATGACGACATAAATGAACCCTTTATAGAAAAACAGTGAATGCATATGATGAGTCACTAGCTTCGCGCCCCTGTTAAAAAACGATTGGAGTTTTTCCAAAGCTTGTCCCGCCATTGGCCCGTTCACTCTTCTTTCTGCTTTTTCCATTCCTCTCATCTCCCACCTGTTATATTCGTTGCCTGTCATTATAGCGAAAGCACAGATAGGATTTTGTCAAAAGAAGGGAACAAGACCAAAGAAGTCTTCGACGGTTTCTGCCTAGATATTCGGTTATCAAAAGAATATCCGGAATGTTGTCTAAAAATGAAAAAAACCGGTTTCTGTATCAGAAACCGATTTCCTTAGGATGACCCGTACGGGATTCGAACCCGTGTTACCGCCGTGAAAGGGCGGTGTCTTAACCGCTTGACCAACGGGCCAAACAAATATGGTAGCGGCGGAGGGGATCGAACCCCCGACCTCACGGGTATGAACCGTACGCTCTAGCCAGCTGAGCTACACCGCCATATTGTTTTATGCTTCTAAGCACAAGTTATATAATACAAAGGTTTGTCCTTTTCGTCAACAGAAACTTCAATGTTATAATTTTCTGATTTTTAAAGCAGGGGCGAATTATAAAAAAGCATCCGTCGGGATGAACGGATGCTTCATTTATTTATAGAAAGCAGCAAGTTATCCTCTTCTTGCTCCGCGCCCTCCACGTTTTGATTCCGTATTGCGTTTTAAAGATGACAAGCGATCTTCGCTGTCTTTTAAAAACTTATTCATTTTCTGTTCAAAAGATTCTTTCGGACGGAAATCATTTCTAGGTCTGGCTTGCGGACGGTCTTTAGCTTTTTTAATAGATAAACCAATTTTCCCGTCTTTTTCAACGTTGATGACTTTCACTTCAACTTGGTCGCCGACTTTTAAGTGATCGTTAATGTCTTTGACATAGTTATCAGCTACCTCACTGATGTGAACGAGACCGGTTGAGCCTCCAGGCAATTCAACAAATGCTCCAAAATTTGTAATACCTGTAATTTTCCCTTGCAACTTGCTGCCAACTTCAATCGACATAAAAAAAGTGCTCCTCCTTAGGCTTATAAAAAGATCGTTTGCTTAATTATACCTAAATAAAAATTTAAGTGTCAACAAGGCTACTTGCTCTTCTTCTCCACATTGAAGATAATTTCTCCGTCTCCGGACATGAATAAGTCCCGTCTGGCAAGCTCTGTGACGTAATCCTCATCCTTCAATTTGGATATTTCTTCTTTTAAATCCTCTTGTTTTGTCTTTAAACTTTTTAGTTCTTTTTCAAGCTGTTCTTTCTTTTCTTCTTTTGCGCTAAGGGAAGATGTTTGGGACCATACAGAGCTCGCCAGCACTATTGCCGTCAGAAATACTAGGGCGCCGAATACAGTCAACCGCCTGTACAGCCCTTTGCGTCTTCTTTTCTTCAGCTGATTTTGCCGCTCTACCTGTTCTTTATAGTCATTTTGTATTTCAGTTATCGTTCGTTCCCTGGAAAAATTCAAACCAGACGGTCCTCCTTTCATCTCTTCAAAAAACGTGTAATGGTCGTTCTTATGGTTATCAATAGTTTCTTCTTCTTTTTGAGAAATCCTGCACCTTTTTCTAAATAACGCCTCATAGTTAGACGTATTTTTTCAGGAAGAAGTTTCAAACATTGTTTTGCGATAAAACGGATCGGAAAACACAGAACCATAAATATTTTATATAGACACAACAAGAGAAAAACGATCAGGCGGTATGTTTTCTTTAATAAAAACGCCGCTAGCCAAATAATCGCTCCGCATGTCCACAAAATAGGACGAAATAACACGTGCTGAATAAGTTTTTTGAAGAATTGATAAACAGAAACTGCAAGGTAAATGACGAATTTCAATGTTTTTATATAGATTCGCTTGCAAAGGCTCTGATACGTCGCAATGCCCAGCAGAACCGCTAAAAAGATATACAGCCTGAATTCTCCCTCATTTACACTAAGCAAGACATAAAAGAAAAGCAGCCCCTGCACAATCCAGAAAAGAATATCATGAATAAATAATAGCCATCTGGCAGTTTTGGCACGAATGACAAAGAGCCGGTATGTATCAAGCGACGCGCCAAGCCAGAGACCCATACCGGACATCGCCAGCATTGTATAGAATTGTGTCGTCAGCGTCATTTAAACAACTTGCTAAAAAACCCTTTAGCTTTATCCCCTTGTTGTTCGTCTAAGTACACTAAATCAAATACCCTGCCTTTAATAGATACAATCCCTTTTTCCACATCTAAATTTTTCATCTGCAGGTTTTGGCCTCTGACTGAGAGCATTCCCATCACCGTTTCCAGCAGGAACTCTTCATTGTCAAAGCTCTCCACATGCTTAACCCCTGAAATATCTAAATGCTTCCGGCCTTTCATTGTCACATCGTGCTGTTCCGGAACAGACGAAGAACCGTTTTGATCATAATATGAATTCATCTATTCAGCCCCCATATCCTCGATACTTTTAGCATTATTACTGCATTGTATGAGGCGGGGGATATTTTTAGAACAAGCCTATTCGCCGAGTTTTTCTTCTTTTAGAATCGTATACATGTTTGCAGCTTCTTCTTTTTTCGTCGTGTCCTTCAACTCATTTACTTGAACCGTTACAAGCTTTTGGCCGAAGCGGACCTTTAGTTCATCTCCGGCTTTCACGTCAGAGCTTGCTTTTGCCTGGTTTCCGTTAATAGAGATTCGTCCTTGGTCAGCTACTTCCTTTGCTAGTGTACGTCGCTTAATCAGCCGTGATACCTTCAAAAATTTATCTAATCTCATATTTATGATCTCCTCTCAGTTTCTTTTGCTTCATTCCACAGTTTATCCATGTCCTCAAGAGACATATCGGCCAGCTCGATTTCTTGTTCCTTCGCTGTTTTCTCAATATACGAGAACCGTCTCCTGAATTTGTCATTGGTCATCGCCAGTGCTTCCTCCGGTTCTATTTTGTAGAAGCGGGCTGCATTCACCAGTGCGAACAACACGTCGCCAAACTCAGCCTTGAGATTGTGTTCATGAGGATCTTCAGAAATCTCAGCAGAAAATTCCTTCATTTCCTCGTTTACCTTTTCCCAAATATCGCTGACGTCTTCCCAGTCAAAACCTACTTTTGCTGCTTTTTTCTGCAGTTTAGCGGCTTTCGAAAGAGCTGGAAGGGTCTTCGGCACGCTGTCTAATAAGGATGCTTCCGATGTATTTTTTTCGGCTTTTTTTATGTCTTCCCAATTTGCCAAAACATCGTTTTCATCCTGAACCTTAACATCTTTAAACACATGGGGATGTCTTCGGACCATTTTTTCACTGATTCCTTTTATGACATCATCAATTGTGAAATAACCTTCGTCTTCACCGATTTGCGCGTGAAGTAAGACCTGAAGCAAAACGTCGCCAAGCTCTTCGATCATATGGTCTGTGTCTTCTTCGTCAATTGCTTCGAGAAGTTCATAACACTCTTCAATCATGTACTGTTTTAATGACTGATGAGTCTGCTTTTTATCCCACGGACATCCATTAGGCCCGCGAAGCTCTCTAATGATGCTTCGGAACGCGGAGAATTCGTGATAAAGCAGCTTCTCTTCTTTAATCGGCGGAATATACACACTTGTTAAGTTATTCAAGGCGACATTGCGGTCCAGCTCAAATAAAGGCACTGTCTGGATCTCCTCGTCACGGCTTCCTGCTGCAGTCACAATCACAACCTCATAATCATCAGGCAGCTTCTCCATCAATGTCAGCTTGACTTCAGAAGCCGTCATTTGGTCGTAAACCTGACAAATGATCAGATGATGTCTGAGCTCAAGCTCATCCGCAGACAATGTGCCGGCATCCACAAATTGAAAGCCTTCAATCGGGTCAATTTGCAGGGCATTAAATGTGGCATCAAGAAAACTTTGTCCTCCTGCGACTTTTACTTGCACGTTTTTCTCTTCCTGCCGATCCGTCAGCAGCTGTACTGTTTTTTCCGCAACAAAAGGGTGTCCCGGCACAGCATAAACCACGTCCTCTTCCTGCGCCGCTTCAAAGAGGATATCAGCAATTTCTTCATATACGGCATCGAATTGGTCGTGTTTCTCATATATATCGTCAAAAAAAAGGATGTTCTTCGTATCTTTTTCAAGCTCCTGAATTAAGGGATGATCCTTGGTTCTGACATACAGCGTATCTGCCTTCGTCAGCAGCTTATGTATGCCAATTGTCAATTGGTCCATGTCTCCAGCACCAAGTCCGACAACTGTAATATTACCCGCCATTTTGTTCTCTCCTTCTCCTGATTTTGCTTAACTTACTGCCAAAAGGCACACTGTTCAGCTCTTCATCTGTAAATATTCCCAACTTCATCATACAACAAATAAACACCGCGCCACCAATGGCGACAGCAGACAGACTTTCAATCGCAGCCGCTCCTCTTCCTGCTGCAGGAATCAAGAAAGTCCAGAGACGCATATATACAAGCAAGACAGCCGACATCAAAAGGGCGGATCCAATGATCGGAATCATAACGCCTCTGAGCTTACCGAGCCATTCCTTTTGCCGAAGCAGATACAAGTTAAGAGCGGCGACAGCCGCAAAGGAAGCCGCTGTAGCAAGTGATGCACCTTCAATCCCATAGCGCGGAACTAAAAGAGTATTTAACACCCATTTCACTGCCACACCTGCGCCCACCGCTATCGCAGGAAAAACTGTGTATCCCGCGCCTTGCAAAACTGCGGCTGCCGTGACCGCCAGGGATGCAAACAAAATGGAGCAGCTCAATACTTGTAACGCAGCTGTCCCTTCACCATTTTGAAACAGCATGATGTTGACCGGCTCAAGAATGCAAATCAATCCAGCCGACGCGCCTGTACCCAGCACAAGACACAACTTTAAAGATGACGCGGCTTTTTCTTTCATGATCTTAAGCTCTTTGTTCTTTACGGCCTTGGAAATATACGGAACGATTGATGTCGCTATGCTCACCGCGAAAACGGAACCGAGCTGCAGCAAAGGCTGCCCCCGATCATAAATCCCCTTTAGGCGTTTTGCTTCTTCGCTTGCCTCACCACCCGAAAGCAAAGCATATAAAATCAACGCATCGACAAGCTGGATCAACAAAAGGAGCAAACTGCTTATACAAATGGTAATAGAATATAAAAGCAGTTTTTTTACCAATTCTTTTGTTGTTATGACATTTTCATTTTGGCTACCCGTTTGTTTGTCTCTTTTCGTTTTGAACCAAAAAAATCCAAGTATGACCAATGCAACTAAACTTCCGGCAAGAGACCCGGAAGCGGCTGCCGCTCCGACAGTATAAAGCGAGGCTCCCTTTTTGACGAGCCAAAATGATAAGCCCAGAAGCACCGCAACCCGCAGTAACTGCTCTGTCATCTGCGATAAGGCCGAAGGGAGCATGTCATGCCGCCCTTGAAAACCGCCTCTAAGCAACGCGACAAACGGGAACAGCAAAAATGAAAACGCAGTCACTTGAATTAACACGGCGAGATGTGAATCTCCCATAAAAAGTGCGATTGGAGCAGCACCCATATATAAGCAAAGAAATAATAAAATACCGATTAAAGATAAAAACACCGCTGATATTTTTAATATGGTGTGATGGCTTTTTTCACTATAATCATTCATCAGTTTCGAAATAATGACCGGAAATCCTGATGTTGACAGCATGACCCCAATACCAAGAAAGGGATATACCTGCTGATATATATAAAATCCAACATCGCCGACAATGTTTTGAAACGGGACTCTGTAAACGGCGCTTAATATTTTTGAGATGACGCCTGCCAGAATTAAAACAACAGCCCCCTGCCAAATCCAATGCCGTTTGACGCCTATTGAATCGTCCATCCAAAAGCTCCTTCCCAACGTCAGGGACAATACGAATACGGTTCACGTATTGCCGCGGCACAAATAAAAACGAGGTTATTATACCACATCCCAACCCTCGGAATCCTTTCTGGGCATGCACGAAAAAAGAACAGCGTCCCCAGGAGAGCTGTTCTTTTCATACCTATTTTCGATAAAAGGAATAAGACCTACTGTTCCATTTGTCGCGCCAAAAATCCTGCTGCTGTCTCAACGGCTTTATGCTCTACTTCGCCCATTGTCTGATCCTTTGAAAAAATAATCACTGCGCCTATCGGATCACCATTTGCCACAATCGGGCAGACAGTGTAAGAATTCATGTCCTCATCTATGCCATTAACGAGCTGTACTGATTTCGTATCACTCTCAAGCACGGAACTGCGCTGATCCATTGTTTTTTCCAGCATTTCACTGATCGGCTTGTTTAAGTAGTCTTTTTTCGAGCTGCCGGACACGGCAATATAGACATCACGGTCACAAATCAGTACTGAATGTCCGAGACTGTCATAAAGCGCGTCTGCATACTCCTTTGCAAAGTCTCCAAGCTCACTGATCGGAGAGTACTTTTTCAAAATGACTTCTCCGTCACGATCTACAAAAATCTCAAGCGGATCGCCTTCCCTGATTCTCAGAGTTCTGCGAATTTCTTTAGGGATCACGACCCGACCTAAGTCATCAATACGACGTACGATACCGGTTGCTTTCATCTCTGGTGCCTCTCTTTCATTTGATGGTATATACATGTGGGAAAGACCTAAAGCAGTTACTTTATGTACCTTCCGCCTCGCTTGAAATTAGTATCCGTCACATCAAATGTAATATACACCAGAGAGTAACAAAATTTACGTTGAAGAAATGGTTTGCTTTTTCACATTTTTTAAGCCTTTCAGCATGCCCAGCACGGTTTCGAGCCATTCATCGGCACTGCGGCCTTTCGTCTGTATGGAAATTTTGAGTTTTTTTCCTTCCATTCCCAGTCCGATTTGTCTGCCATATTTATTGCCGAGCTCAAACAGCTTCTGTCCGTCAATTTCAGCACTTGCTTCTTCAGAAATCGTCAATCTGACAGCATCTTTATCCTGCTTAATCAGCTCAACACGTTCATGTTTCGCATGAACCTTCATTTCTGCAACAGTAAACAAGTATTCAACTTCTTTTGGATAGTTTCCAAATCGGTCGATCATTTCGTCTTGAAGTTCGTTCTTTTCTTCGATTGTAGCCACAGACCTGAAGCGTTTATACATATCAATTTTCTGTTTTCCGTCTTGAATATAAGTTTCAGGAATATAGGCATCAAGCTCGACATCAATTTCTGTTTCAAACTTCTCCGTTTTCGCTGTGTCTCCTTTACGCTCTTCAATGGCCTCCTTCAGCATTTGTGAATAGAGGTCAAATCCGACCGAGTCGATGAAGCCGTGCTGCTGGGCGCCGAGAAGATTCCCGGCTCCGCGTATCGTTAAATCACGCATTGCGATTTTAAAACCGGAACCAAGCTCTGTGAATTCTTTAATGGCCTGCAGCCTTTTTTCAGCAACTTCTGTCAGTACTTTATCGCGGCGGTACGTAAAGTACGCATACGCCACACGATTAGAACGGCCGACACGCCCCCGCAGCTGATAAAGCTGAGAAAGTCCCATTTTGTCGGCGTCAAATACAATCAGCGTATTGACGTTCGGGATGTCTACGCCGGTTTCAATAATGGTTGTGCTAACGAGAACGTCTGATTCTCCTTCAAGAAAACTTAGCATAACGGTTTCTAGTTCGTTTTCTGTCATTTTCCCATGCGCATACGCTACCTTCGCGTCAGGGACCAGCATAGAGATCTCATCCGCTTTCCGTTCAATATCCTCAACCCGGTTGTACAAGAAATAGACCTGGCCTCCGCGCGCAAGCTCACGTTCAATCGCCTCTCTGACAAGGGCGCCGTTGTATTCCACAACATACGTCTGTACGGGGAAGCGGTTTTCCGGCGGAGTCTCAATGACTGAAAGATCCCTTACGCCAAGCATAGACATATGCAGCGTACGTGGAATAGGCGTCGCGGTTAATGTTAATACATCCACATTGGCTTTGATCTGCTTGATCTTTTCTTTATGGGTTACACCGAAACGCTGCTCTTCATCAATGATAAGGAGCCCTAAGTCTTTATAAACGACATCTTTGGATAGCAGCCGGTGCGTTCCGATGACGATATCAACAGTACCGTTTTTCAATCCTTTGAGCGTTTCGTTCGCTTCTTTCCTCGTTCTGAATCTGCTGAGCAGGCCGATATTAATCGGATAGTCCTGAAAGCGCTCAGTAATGGTTTCATAGTGCTGCTGTGCCAAAATTGTTGTCGGAACAAGCAGCGCTACCTGCTTTCCGTCACCTATCGCCTTAAATGCAGCACGTATAGCAACCTCTGTTTTTCCATAGCCCACATCTCCACATAGCAAGCGGTCCATCGGACGTTCTCGTTCCATGTCCTTTTTGATTTCGTGAATGGAACGGAGCTGATCCTCAGTCTCTTGATAAGGGAACGCCGATTCAAATTCCCGCTGCATCTCATGATCAGGAGTAAACGCGTAGCCTTTGCTCGCTTCCCTTTCGGCATAAAGCTTAATTAAGTCGTCAGCAATATCCTGAACCGATGTCTCTACTTTTTTCTTGACCCGCTTCCATTCGCTTCCGCCTAATTTATACAGCTTCGGCTCTTTTCCTTCGGAGCCAACATACTTTTGCACTTGGTCAATTTGCTCGACAGGTACGTATAGCTTGTCGCTTCCCTGATAATGAATGTTTAAATAGTCTTTGTGGATCCCATTGATTTCAAGGGTTTCAATCCCCAAATACTTTCCGATCCCGTGATTAATATGAACGACATAATCACCGATTTGAAGCTCGGAATAGCTCTTGATGCGCTCTGCATTTGTAAGCTTCTGTTTACGAGGCTTCTTTTTCACACGGTTTTTGAACAGTTCTTCTTCTGTAATAACAGCAAGCTTCATTAATGGCAGCTCAAATCCCGATTGCAGCTCACCTTCCATGATATAGACCTGTCCCTGCACAAGCGCTTTTTTGCTGTCCGTCACGGCGGCTTCGATTTCATAATCAGACAGAACAGAAGATAACCTCTGTGTACGTTCCTTGTCTGCACCTAAGAATACAACGGTGAAGTTTGATTTTTTAAAGCGTTCCATTTCACCCGCGAGCACGTTCATTTGGCCATGAAAACTCTGCATTTGTCTGCTTGACACATTGACGATATTTTGCGGGCTCGTATGCTGTACATGCCGCAAAAATAAAGAATAGTACAGCAGAGACCGTTTTTGCTCAGATACTATTTTTTGGAAGTTGAATGACAAACTGATGTCATGCAAAATCTTCCCTTCCTCAAGAAGGTTTGTTATGAACTCCGCTTCTTCTTTTTGGAGCTGCTCTTCCATCTCATGAATCCGGCTAACTTCATCTAAAATCAGAAGTGTGTTATCAGGTGTATAATCTAGTAAACTAGCAGGCTTTTCATAGAAGTATGAGAGATACTTCACCAGTTCCTGATCTGTCTGACCTTCAGACAAGCGTTCTTTGTCATGAGAAATATTCGTATGAAGAATTTCTTTTTGCTTGTCGTTCTTTAATTTTTTTAGGCTTGCGGCAAGGCCTTTATCAATTCTCTCCATCGCCCGAACTTTTTCTTCAGATCTGATAATCAGTTCCTTAGCAGGACCAACATTGATAGAGGTAAGGGTCTCAATTGACCGCTGATCATCTGAGTTAAAGCTGCGGATTGAATCCACTTCGGTGTCAAAAAGTTCAATTCTCACCGGATGCTCTGAAGTTAGCGGGTATATGTCAATGATTCCTCCCCGAATGCTGAATTCCCCGGGTGCAGATACCATATCAGACCGCTCATATCCTACCTCTACTAGCCGTGATGCGAGCTGATCAGGTTCGATATCATGGCCAACTTGAATGAGCATTTGACTGTTTTTCCACACCTCTACAGGCGGCAGCATTCTTCTGATTGCAGCTACAGGAGCAACGACAATTGGCGCTTCTCCATTCGTTAATCTATTAATGACATCTAATCGCTGCGCCCGTAATTCGGGGCTTGCGACTGCTATTTCTGATGAAATGAGTTCATTAACGGGGTACAAAAGGACAGATCGATCCCCTAGGAGTACAGTCAGATCATCCGTTACTTTCTGGGCTTGATATAAATTATGGGTGATTAGAAAGATAGGCTTATTCGTTTCATTAGCCAAGGCAGAAGTAAAAACAGAACGCGCGGAACCCGACAGACCCGCGAGCAGCTGTTCCTTCAGCCCCTCGTGTAAACCGTTGATGATGGATTTAAAGTCATCGCTTTCTTTTATAAAGGTTTGAATGTTGTCCATATGGCCCCTCCTCTCTGTTTCCTGTGAGAACAGAAAAACGCTTTGGTCTAGTATCTACACCAAAGCTTTTTATTGAATAAATGTGTGATGTTCGTGGTAATGCGGATTTCGGTCAAGCGCCTCTTGGCAATCTTCACATATGGTCAAAACTTGAACATCTCCATTTTCTTTATAAGAAATCATATCGTTTCTTTCTTCGTTTGTTAAGTGCTGAAAACCGAGTGAGTCAGTCGATACCATGGAAGATTCGAGACTGCCTACTTTCACTCCGCAATGACGGCAATAATAATGCAAAGCCATACAAGGGACCTCCTGATGAAAAAGTTATTTTGGTGTAGTATGGGCTTTGTTGATTCATTTTATACCTTTGCGTTAAATTCGTTCATGACTTCTAAAAACGGCTTGCTCAGAGAAGCTTCACAAGCCTTCACAGATTTTTCGATCGCTTCACCAATATCAGGTGCCTCCTCCTTGGTGAAGGAGCCTAACACATAGTCAACGACCTTCACGCCGTTTACAGGCCGGCCGATTCCGATGCGGATGCGATCAAACTCGGATGTTCCAAGATGCTGGATCAATGATTTGATGCCATTGTGTCCTCCGGCGCTTCCTTTTGTTCTTAAACGGATCTTGCCAGCCGGAAGATCAAGATCGTCGTAAACGACTGTTAAATCTTCGTTTTCGACATCATAATAGTCCATTAAAGGCCGCAAACATTCTCCTGATAAATTCATATATGTAAGCGGTTTAACAAGTAGAACCTTTTTGCCGGAAACAAATCCGGTTCCGTATAATCCATTAAATTTACTTTGATTCAGCTCAATATTCCATTCCTTCGCAAGCTGATCTATCACCATAAATCCGACATTATGCCGTGTGTTTTCATAGTTTTTCCCCGGGTTTCCGAGACCGGCAATCACAAGCATGGCGAATCCTCCCTTAGTCACATAAACTCCCGTCTGCATAGCGGGCTATAATTCTTCTCATTCTAGCACAAAAGACGTAACCGCGGGAGGGTTACGCCTTAAGCTATTATTGTTCTTTGTTTTCACCTTCAGGCTGAGCATCGGCAGATTCCTCTTCATCTATCTCAGCTGCTTCCTGCTGCTGCGGAGGAAGGATAGAAGCTACAACCTCATCTGATTCTTGATTAAAGGCGTAGTCACCGTCAGCAGCCAGATCCGCAATAGTGAGTACCTCATTTACATCAAGGTTTGAAATATCAGCCTCAATCGTTTGCGGAATGGCTTTTGGCTTTGCCTTTACAGTAAGTGCATGCAGCGGCTGCTGCAATACGCCTCCGTTTTTCACTCCGATGGCTTCTCCGGTCAAATGAATCGGAACTTCCACCTCAATGTCTTCACTCATATTGACCACTTGAAAGTCAGCATGAGTGACTTCATTTTTCAGCGGGTCCGTTTGCAGGTCTGTCACCATGACAGAATGTTTTTCTCCGCTGACGTCAAGCGTGATAACTGTATTTTTACCTTCGTCCCTCAGCGTTTTGATCAGCTCCACACTGTCTAATGATACAGGTTTGTTTCCCGTGTCTTTCCCATATATGATACCTGGAACATGTCCTGAAGTACGGATATTCCGAAGAGACGAACGAGTAAAATCCGTTCTTTCTTTTGCCGTTAAAGTTGCCATATTCAGCACCATCCTATAATCGTTTTATTGTCCTACTACAAACAATACCCATAACGATAAGGATTTAAACCTCAAAAGTCGGTTTAGCTGAACAGATAGCTGACTGATTGCTGCTCATGAACACGAATAATGGCTTCAGCCAAAAGCGGTCCGACTGAAAGCTGCTTAAACCGTTCAATTTTCTTTTCTTCAGGAAGCTTGATGCTGTTTGTCACAACAAGCTCTTTGATTGTTGAATTATTAATACGTTCAACAGCAGGACCTGATAGTACAGGGTGTGTGCAGCATGCATATACCTCTTTCGCTCCGTTTTCAACGAGCGCATTAGCAGCAAGTGTAATGGTACCTGCAGTATCGATAATGTCATCGATAAGGATAGCGGTCTTCCCTTCGATATTACCTACAATATTCATGACTTCCGCCACGTTTGGACGCGGACGGCGTTTATCGATTATCGCAATCGGCGCTTTTAGTCGGTCAGCCAGTTTGCGGGCGCGTGTCACACCGCCGTGGTCTGGTGAAACAATGACGATATCTTCAAGGTTTTTGCCTTCAAAATATTCTCCTAAAATCGGAACACCCATTAAGTGGTCAATCGGTATATCAAAGAATCCTTGAATTTGCGGCGCATGCAGGTCAAGTGCAATTACGCGAGTAGCACCAGCTGTTTCAAGCAGGTTTGCGAAAAGTTTTGCTGTGATTGGTTCACGGGATCTTGCTTTTCTGTCTTGACGCGCATAACCATAATAAGGAATAACAATGTTAATCGTTTTTGCAGAAGCACGTTTTAACGCATCTACCATAATTAACAGTTCCATAATATGCTCGTTAACGGGGGCACTTGTAGACTGGATGATATAGCAGTCACATCCGCGAATACTTTCTTCGATATTAATTTGGACTTCCCCGTCACTAAATCTTGTGACAGAACATTTCCCTAATTGAACTCCAACTATATCTGCGATTTCTTTTGCAAGCTCTGGATTCGAATTCAAAGAAAAAATCTTTAAATTCTTATCTCCGTATTGATTAGACATGGATAAACCTCCGAATTTAGGATTATTTTTTATGAATATTTTTCACATAATCGTCTTTATTTACTTGTCTCGCTCTGGCAATAGCAAGCGCTTTTCCAGGTACATCTTCCGTAACAGTTGAACCAGCAGCAACATAAGCGCCTTCTCCGACTGTGACAGGGGCAACCAAGTTGGAATTGCAGCCGATAAACGCGCCGTCTTCAATTTTCGTCAAATATTTATTCTTTCCATCATAATTGACAGTTATTGAACCGCAGCCCAAGTTTACATCTGTGCCTACCTCAGCATCACCGACATAGCTTAAATGAGAAGCCTTGCTTCGGTCTCCGAATTGAGTCTTTTTGATTTCAACAAAATTTCCGATCTTCACTTCATTCCCGATGACAGAATCAGGTCTGATGTGAGCAAAAGGTCCTATGTTTACATCATTCCCCACTTGACTGTGATTGACTACCGATTGTTTAATCACCGTACGGCTCCCAATAGAACTATTCATAATCTCCGTATGAGGTCCGATAATCGTATCTTCTCCGATTTGCACCTCACCTTTAATCACTGTTCCAGGATAAATAACAGTATCGCTTCCGATAACAGCGTCAGGAGAAATATACGTGTTCATCGGGTCAATCAGCGTTACGCCATTTTGCATATGCCGTTTATTAATACACTCTTTCATAAATTGTTCTGCCTGAGAAAGAGCGACTCTATCATTAACTCCGAGTGTTTCTTGGAAATTACCAGTCTGGTAAGCGGCAACAGTTTCGCCTTCGTTTTTAAGAATCTCTATGACATCCGGCAAATAATACTCACCTTGAGCATTATCATTAGACACCTGATCAATGGCCCGGAATAGCGCTTCATTGTCAAAACAATACGTACCGGTATTGATCTCAGTTACAAGACGTTCTTCTTCAGAGGCGTCCTTATGCTCAACAATTTTTTGAACCGCTCCATTTTCGCTGCGAATAATACGTCCGTATCCGGTTGGATCTTCTGCAACCGCAGTTAAAATCGTAGCTTTCGCTTCTCTTTGTGTATGTTCTTTCAGCATCTGTTCCATTGTCTCAGCTGTTAAAAGCGGCGTATCTCCGCAAATGACAATTGTGACGCCTTTTTCGTCAGCAAGAAATGGCTGTGCCTGTTTTACAGCATGAGCAGTGCCAAGCTGTTCTGCTTGAAGCGCATACTCGCTTTTATCACCAAGCTGCTTTTTCACTTCTTCCGCACCATGTCCGACAATCGTGACAAGCTTCGATAAAGATAACTTTAAGGCTTCATCCACGACGTGCTCTGCCATAGGCTTACCGCAAACTGGATGAAGGACTTTATAAAGCTTCGATTTCATTCTTGTTCCTTGTCCAGCCGCTAAAACAACTGCAAACCGCTTATCCATTTATTGGCCTCCAATATCCCTTTTATCCATAGAAAAATATATCCTAAATATCTTCTGATTTCAAGGAGACTTCATGAAGTGCAAGAATTTTCTATTGAGAGAAATTAAGTTTGAAAAATCAGAATTAAAAAAGGACTGCCGGCAAAGGCTTTTGTCAGCCCTTTCAGCAGTCCTTGCTTTTTGGTTATTTTTTAAGAAGCTCCAGCTTCTTCGAATTCTAATGCTTCAGTGTCACCCATACGATGATACTCATTTAACACGGCATCTTGAATCTTTCCTCGCGTGCTTGAATTAATAGGATGAGCAATATCTCGGAACTCTCCATCAGGGGTGCGTTTACTCGGCATCGCAACGAAAAGACCATTGTTTCCATCAATCACACGAATATCATGAACAACAAATTCGTGATCCAGCGTGATGGATGCAATCGCTCTCATGCGACCATCGGTATTCACGCGGCGTAATCTTACGTCAGTAACTTCCACAGTAGTTCACCACCTTTTCCCTATATAAAAGCATTAGTGTATCAATTCCACGATTTTTTCTGAAATCCTGCTCGTTTTTAAAATATTTTTTGAAAAAATAGGATATAGTTACACAATTAGGACATAACGCTTTTATTTCGGGCATAAGGTAAATAAAAAAAGTGATTCCGAGGATCTCCCAGAATCACTTATTATTATTATTTCACCAATGCAATAACTTCGATTTCGACTAGGGCGTCCTTCGGCAGTCTCGCGACTTCAACACAAGATCTCGCCGGTTTGTGAGTGTCAAAATATTGCCCGTACACTTCGTTTACTTCTGCAAACTGTTCCATATCCGCAATAAATACAGTTGCTTTTACAACTGTTTCTAAAGAAGCGCCTGCTTCTTCCAGCACCGCTTTTAAGTTGCTGAATACTTGATGAGTCTGCTCTTTAATATCACCGTTCACCATTTCACCTGAAGGAGTCAAAGGAATTTGGCCTGAGCTGTAAAACATATTATTTACGATAATCCCTTGTGAGTAAGGCCCGATTGCCGCTGGGGCATGTTTTGTGTGGACTGCTTTTGTCATGATTCTGTCTCTCCATTCTTTAAAAGATTGTCTTTAAAAAAACGCAGAAAATTGCCATTCTGAATTTCAATGGACTTCTCTTTCATGTTGATGGTTGAAAGAGTAAGAAGTGACATATATTCATCAACAAGACGTTCATCTACTCCTTCGGCTTCAACCAAGACGCCGATCCCCGCCACATTTGCGTTAAACTCATCTAACAGGTTAATCATACCATTAATTGTGCCGCCTGCTTTCATAAAGTCATCAATAATGAGTACGTTTGAACCCGTTTTCATGCTTCTTTTCGCAAGTGACATCGTTTGAATGCGGTTTGATGAGCCTGAGACGTAGTTAATGCTGACTGTAGAGCCTTCTGTTACCTTGTTATCTTTGCGAACAATGACGACAGGCACATTCAGATAGCTCGCAGCCGCGTACGCCAGAGGGATGCCTTTAGTGGCAACGGTCATGACAACATCAATTTTGCGCTCTGCAAACACAGAAGCAAACAGCTTCCCTACCTTAGAGAGTACAGATGGCTTTCCTAAGATATCCGTTAAATATACATAACCGCCCGGAAGGATACGTTCAGGATTTGCCAGCGACTGTCCAAGTGTCTGCACAAACTCTTCAGCTTCAGCCTGTTTCATTTTCGGAATATATTTGACGCCTCCGGCAGCTCCGGGAACAGTAAGCAAAGTACCAATCCCCTGCTGCTCAAAGGTTTGCTTAATAATTGTTAAATCTTCACTGATCGATGATTTTGCAGATTCATACCGCTCAGAAAAAAAGGTTAGCGGTATTAACTCGTGCGGATGGGTTAACAAGTAATTTGTTAAGTCCACCAATCTGCCGCTGCGACGAAACTTCATGAACTTACCCCCAAAATCCGAATATTTTAAGATCAATATAACTTAACATACGGATTTAATCAAGAGCGTTCTGTTCGCCGATCATTCTCACCGCATAAACCTGATCGCAGAAGCCTCTTAACCCGTTATAAATTCTCTGCACCTTCGACTCATACTGAACCAGTCCAAACACGGTCGGTCCGCTCCCGCTCATTAACACGGCGTCTGCGCCAAAGCGTTTCATCTGGTTTTTGATCATCGCAACTTCAGGATGTATATCAAGCGTAACAGATTCAAGCACATTGCCTAAACGGCTGCACATCTTTTGAAAACTCTTTTCCTCTATAGCTTCAATCATGCCATGTACATCGGGATGCTCAACATCATCCAGCTTCAGCTGTCTGTACACTTCAGCAGTTGAAACACCGATTGTCGGTTTCGCTAAAATGACCCAGCAGTGCGGAGGCGTGCTGATGTGTTTAATTTTCTCGCCGCGTCCAGTTGCCAGTGCAGTTCCGCCATAGACACAAAATGAAACGTCGGAGCCAATTTCCGCTCCAAGCTCGGCAAGCGTTTCTGCAGAGAGATTTAAATTCCACAGTCTGTTCAGCCCTCTGAGCGTCGCCGCCGCATCACTGCTTCCGCCGGCAAGACCAGCAGCCACCGGAATCATCTTCGTAATCATGATGGAAACTCCCTTTTTTACGTTGTATCTGTCCTTGATCAGTTTGGCAGCCTGATAAGCTAAGTTTCTTTGATCATCAGGCACAAAACGGTTGTGGGAGGAGACTCTCACTTCATCCTCTGCCAGCTCCGTCAATTCAATCCGATCCGCTAAATCAATCGTCGTCATGATCATTTCGACTTCATGGTAGCCATCCGGGCGTTTTCGGGTGACATCAAGTGACAGATTGATCTTCGCTGGCGCTTTTTCTAAAATACGCATAGCTTTCACCTACTTCTCCATCTAAACATAAGTATGAACATTGTATCACATTTGAAGTACAGGATGAACATATCCATATTGCAGCCTATTATGTATTTATATCCAAAATAAAAACCGGGGAACAGCACGTCCCCCGGGTCACATCCTTATCGGTTATTCTGATTCTGAGCCATTTGCTGTTCAGCGATTTCAATGGCGCGCTTTACCATGTTACCGGCATCGCGGGCGCGAATTTCGCCCCAGCCGCCATTTTTCACTGTGTCATAAAAACCAAGGTCTTTAGCCAGCTCATATTTAAACTCATCTGACATAACTCCACGACGTCTGCCCAAACGAAACAACCCCTTTTTTAGAAGTGATAGCCATTCGTGCACGTCACGATAATATGTGACCGTTTTTATCTTTTGTTAATAACAGATGAAACTTTCGTTAAAATTAATGGAAACAAAAAAAGGGCAAAACAAAAAGCAGTAAACAAAAGGTTCACTGCCCGTTAAAATGCCACTGAGCTTGCGGCGTCATCATTAAAAGTCAGCTCAACAGTCTCAGTCAAAATATCAGCGTAACTGTATGAAACTCTTTCAAACGAGTTCTCGTCTTGATCTAGTTGTATCACAAAAACAGAAGGGTACGTCTCAGCTAAAATGCCCGAGCGCTCAATTGTTTTTCGGCGGCCACCGTTTGCCTTTAACGTCAGCCTTTTACCTAAATTCCCATCAAGCGATCTTTTAATGTCGGACAACGTCTTCGCCATTGCATCCACCTCACTATACTTATTGTACAACATGAGCCCATTTTTGTCAAATAAAATTTAAATTATATCAACGTTGATAAGACGTTGTCAACAAAATTATTTTGACAAAATTCTATGATTCCTCAATTATTTTCCGCAAGTTTCGGTAAATTATGTATCATTATGTAAAATAAAAAACCCGCATAGATGCAGGTTTTCATCTGTTAATTGGACTTATATGGCATTCCAATTCTCAGTACTCCTCTTGTTTCTATACCTCCAAGCCCTTTCTCTCTTGTCAGCGTATTACGGAGCACTTCCCATACATTAATTCGTTCCATAAACGGCGTAAAGCTGATTTTCGCGACGATATACACCGGATCAAGCGCATGAATGTTTACTCTTGACGGTGAACTCGCGAAATTTGCCCCCGCCCTTATGAGCGATTCAAAGTGGGATTGGCAAGCCCCCGCAAAAATAACAAGCTGATCTAAGTGAGGGATCTTTTTTCGGGCGTTTTGAACCGTTTCAACAAAATGCTTTGAATGTCTGTACGCGTTCAAATCATCAATCTCACCCTTTTGCTTTGAGTATGCATCATGCCCTGTTATCACCAAGATGTCAGGTCGATATTTGTCGAGTAATTCTTCAATAGAAGCAGACATTTTCTTTTCATGGCAATGGATGCCATAGACGGGCACTCCAATTTTTTTATAGACATTCAGGCATTTTTTCAGATATGCTTCATCGCCGTCCAAATGAAGCACCTTGCCCGGCATATGGAAATAATGCTCCTGATGCTGATACTGGCTTGTCGCATAGTACTCCTGCTTTTCTCTGAGCAGCTTATAATCTTGGCGGAGCAATTCGAGCGATTCATTCATTCTGCTCTCATCTTTCTTTTTCCGCATCATTTGCTCATCTTTTTTTACTGCTACAAGATCAGAAATATCCGCATCAGCAATCAGCCTGACTTCATCACCATGCAAAATAGCGATTGAATTTCCTTTGCTTGTTTGCTCTATTCCTATAATGCGAAACAAAACATCCATTTGATAGGATTTTCTGGCTACCATATCTCCTATTTGAAATTGCACGTTCCTCACTCCACACATAGACTAAGCCTCATCATGAAAGAAAGAGCCTTGAGAAAGCGCCTTTTTTCGCTGAGTCCAAGTTTTTCTTCTCATTGAATTTAAGGTCCTTCTCTAGCCTATGTAGCGGCAGTCCAAGTGGTGCGCAAACAAAAAGCCCTTTTAAAAAAGGGCTTTATACAATCCGTTAGACAGCGCAGCAAACTCCTCGATAGACAGAGATTCACCACGGCGCTTGCCGTCAATATTTGTCTCTTCCAGCACTTGCTCAATCTTTGATTTTTGTGCTTTTCCATCAGGCAGATTGTTGACTAAGTTATTGAGCAGCGTTTTACGGCGCTGAGCAAAACTTGCCTTGATCAACTGAAAGAAAAAGGCTTCGTTTTCCACGTCGACTGCCGGGCCATCGCGTAGGATTAGCCGAATGACTGCGGAATCTACATTAGGCTGAGGAACAAACACGGTTTTTGGAACGGTCATCACCGTTTTGGCTTCTGTATAAAATTGGACCGCGATTGAAAGTGAACCGTATTCCTTAGATGAAGGGTCTGCCGCCATGCGCTCAGCTACTTCTTTTTGCAGCATGACAACAATCCCTTTCAGCGGGAGATGTTCTTCAAGCAGTTTCATGATAATCGGCGTTGTCACGTAATAAGGAAGGTTGGCTACAACCATGATTTCATCACAATCTTGAAATTGTTCTTCAATGACGGATTTGACGTCAGCCTTTAATACGTCCTGATGAATGACGGTGACATTGTCGTAAGGAGACAGCGTATCCTTTAGAATCGGCAATAATCGCTGGTCAATCTCAAATGCCGCGACCTTTTTCGCCCGCTTGGCGAGCTGCTCGGTCAAAGCCCCGATTCCCGGGCCGATTTCAATGACACCCGTTTTCTCCGTCACTTCCGCGTGATCGACAATTCTGTCTAAAATGTTCGTATCAATTAAGAAATTCTGTCCTAAGCTCTTTTTAAAAGAAAAACCGTATTTTTTCAGTATCTCTTTCGTTCTTATCGGTGTCGCAATATCTTTATTCATTCTGTTCCTCCCGCATAACGGTATCGAGCGCGCTCATAAAATCACTTTTTTTAATTTGAAACATTTGTAGCCGTTTTTGAAGCTGTTTTCCATTTGTATAGCCGATTTTCAATAGATCACCCAGTCGTTCGCGGCGGCGTTTGGCCGCAGATCCGCCAATCAGCCCGGCATGAATCAGATCCTCAGCTGAAATGTCACTCGGCTGCGCCTCCATCTCTTCGTGCACGTTTTCTAAACATGCCCTAATGCTTTCAACCGATGCGTGCTCCACACCGATTCCCCGCTTGTTTTTAGGTTTGGCAAGATGTTTTGGCAAAAATGCATGCTTGCAGCCGGATACAGCTTCTGAAATGGTTTTGCGGATCTTCTCACCCGGGAAATCCGGATCTGTTAAAATAATGACACCTCTGGTCTTCTGGGCCAAACGGATTTGGTCAATCACATGATCATCGATGGCTGAACCATTTGTTTCAATTGTGTCTGCATCAACAGCCAATTTGATGCGGGCCGTATCGTCACGCCCCTCGACCACAATGATCTCTTTAATTTTCATTATTTCCTCCAAGACAAATTAAAAACTTTTGTATATTCATGAAACTTTTTCTTGTGTCGAGCGTCTAATAAAGCAGAAAATACACTTTGTCTATTATAACGAAAAAAACAGAGGGCGCAAAACCCTCTGAATACATAAGTATATATTAATTTAAGATTTTAATTTTGACTGTTTTATTTCCCCATCGGTACGCCGATGATTTCTCCGGGAAAAAGACGTCTATTTTGCTCCCTTTAATCGCTGAACCAGTATCTGCAGCAATGGCATATCCATAGCCTTCAACGTGAACTTTGGAGCCTAGCGGAATGACGTTTGGATCTACAGCGATGACTTTTGCATTCGGATTATTTTTTAAGTTAACGCCTGTAGCTGTATGTCCTGAACAACCGCTGCAGCTTGCCGTATAAGCCGTAGATGATACAGTCATCACTTTGCCTGTTGACTCATTGCTACGGGACACAACTGTTTTTGAATCGCTGGAAGCATTGACCTTTTCAACCTTTGGACTGCTTTGCTTTGTGCCGACAGCAATCACTTTATCTTTGCTTTGTTCAGCCGTTTCTTCTTTCACAAGCTCTCTGGAGACTTCTTTGCCGTTTTCTTTAACGACTTCGAAGTGTTTTTTAAGCTTGCCTTCTTTTCCTTTTTGGACGACCTTTTCTTTCCCTTTGTCAAGAGAAGCGTCTTCTTGTTTTTTTACATCGAACGCGATTTTCTCTTCAACTACATCGGTGACCTTTTCGATACGAGTAATTGTAATATCAGCCTTTGCTTTCGTCAGCTTTGCATCTAACGCAGGCTTGATTTTATCTTCGTCTTTTATGTTCATCTTTTGCTGTTTTAAAAAGTCAGCGACGGTAGTCGAAGTCGTCCAGATCTTCTTTTGTTTTCCTGCATCATTTACAGTAACCTGGAATGCGGGTTCTATGTTAATCTTCATGTCTTTCGAAATATCAGTATCTATTGCGGGATCAATTTGATCGTGTTTTTTCACATCAACATCTTGTTCGTCCAGTAATGCACCGACCGTTTTTGCTGTTGACCATAATGTCTTTTCTTCCCCGTTTATTGTAAGCTTGACAGGTTTTGCAGCCTCATACACAACGGTCATATCTGCTGTTATGTTTGTCTGTTTAGCAGGTGTGATCTTGTCTTCGTCTCTTGTCTTTATATCAAGCGTATCTAAAAGATCACCGACCGTTTTTGCGTGTGTGCGTATATGTTTCTTTTTGCCATTGATAGAAACTGAGACTGATTGTTTCGTCAGCTCATGAGCCGCGTACGCAGTCCCGCTTCCCGCCAAAAGCAAACAAGCAGCAACCAGAATGACTTTGCTTTTGCTAAGCTTTACGGAAAACAGCTTTTTCATTTTTTGTGTGATGAAAAACGCCTCCTTCTCCTCGGAGAGATTATATAGAGTATCTAAAAGGCTGTCAACCCTCCTCTCTCTTTCTCCCAAAAGCCCAGTGTCTTCTTCATTATCCTGAAATACACTGAGAAACGGAAGAAAGACTTGTCGACAACCCTATCCTATGAGGAGAAGAAAGCATGTAGAACTTTTATGAATAAGCGCTGAAAAGGACAAGCTCTTACAAAACCCGCTAGCGTTTTTTGTCAGTTTATACGGAAAAGTCTTTTTGCATTTTCAGTCGTAATTGAAGCAACCTCTTCGAAAGTCATTCCTTTTAATTCAGCAATTTGCTCTGCCACATATTTTACATAGCTCGGCTCATTTCTTTTTCCGCGAAAAGGATGAGGGGTGAGAAACGGGCAATCAGTTTCAATCAGCAAACGGTCATTCGGAATTTCCTTCACGACTTCCTTAGGCTTCTTCGCATTTTTGAAAGTCACCGGTCCCCCAAATGATAAATAAAAATTCATTTTCATGCACTCTCTCGCCACTTCCGCACTTCCTGTAAAGCAGTGCATGATTCCGCCCACAGCTTCTGCGCCTTCCTCCTTCAAAATGGTTACGACATCCTCCGTTGCATCACGGTTATGAATGATAATAGGCAGATTGACCTCTTTCGCTAAGGCGATTTGTTTTCTGAATACCTCTTTTTGGATCTCTTTAGGAGATTTGTCCCAATGATAATCCAATCCCATTTCACCTATCGCCACCACTTTTTCATGAACAGAAAGCTCTTTTATCCACGCTAAATCTTCCTCAGTCATGTCGATTGCATCAACAGGGTGCCAGCCGATGGCTGCATAAATAAAATCATATGCCTCAATCATTTCCATCGCACGTGTGATGGTCGGACGGTCAAAACCCACTACGACAATTCGATTCACTTGTTCAGCTTTTGCCCGTTCAATAACCTCTTCTAGATCAGTATCATATTGTTCTGCATTTAAATGCGCGTGTGTGTCAAATAACATAAGTAAAAAACTCCTTTCTTGTCGAAACACAAAAGGTGTTCGACGAATTGTTACACGTGAAACACCTTTTGTTTGTCATTATTTAATTCTTGTGCCTTTCGGTAACGACTGATCGATAGATACGACTTTTAATACGCCGTCTGCTTCCCCCGCAAGGATCATACCTTCAGAAAGCTCTCCTCTCAGCTTAACCGGCTTTAGATTTGTTACACATACGAGTTTTTTCCCAACAAGCTCTTCAGGCGTATAATGCTTCGCAATACCGGATACAACTTGGCGTTTTTCAAAACCAAGATCCAGCTGCAGCTTCAATAAACGGTCTGCTTTTTTTACCGGCTCAGCCTTAATGACCTCTGCCACACGAAGTTCTACATCCATGAATTGATCAATCGTAATTTCGGGTAAGCGATCAACCTCTTGCGGCTCCTCTTCTTTTGTTTCTTCTTTAGCTGGCACGGAGCCCTGCATCTTGCCTTTGATGTAAGCAATTTCTTCTTCTGCCTCTAAACGAGGGAACAACGGCTCACCTTTTTGTACTTCTGCATCTTGCAGTCGGCCGAAAGCTGTAATGCTGTCCCAAGATTTCAAAGTTTTATCAGTAATGCCTAGCTGCTCAAACATTTTTTCCGGTGTTTTTGTTAGGAACGGCTGAAGCAGCACTGCTGAAATACGCAATGACTCAGCCAGATGGTACATGACCGACTTCAGTTCTTCTTCTTTTTCCGGATCCTTCGCAAGCACCCATGGAGCTGTCTCATCAATATATTTGTTAGTACGGCTGATTAGCTGCCATAATGTTGAAAGAGCTACTGAGAACTCCATGTTTTCCATTGCTTTCTCGTAAGACTTCACTGTTTCATTAGCGACTGAAGCAAGCGTTTTGTCAAATTCCGTTACAGCACCTTTGTAAGAACCGATTTGTCCTTCGAAATACTTATTGATCATCGCAACTGTACGATTCAATAGATTTCCTAAATCATTCGCCAAATCATAGTTAATCCGCTCAACAAAGCCTTCCGGTGTAAAGACACCGTCAGAACCGAACGGTACTTCGCGAAGCAGGTAATAACGAAGCTCATCTAAACCATAGCGTTCAATTAATGTAACCGGATCTACAACGTTCCCTTTTGATTTCGACATTTTTCCATCTTTCATCAAAAGCCAGCCATGCGCAAATACTTGCTTCGGCAGCGGCAGATCGAGTGCCATCAGCATAATTGGCCAATAAATGGTGTGGAATCGCACAATCTCTTTACCGACTAAATGAACATCGGCAGGCCAATATTTTTGATAAAGCTCATCATTTTCTGTATCATAGCCGAGTGCAGTTAAATAGTTAAATAGCGCGTCGATCCAAACATATACAACGTGTTTTGGATTTTCCGGCACCTTCACACCCCAATCAAAAGTGGTACGTGATACAGCTAAATCCTCAAGTCCAGGCTTGATAAAGTTGTTAATCATTTCGTTTTTGCGTGATTCCGGCTGGATGAATGTCGGGTTTTCTTCATAATATTTCAGAAGACGATCCGCATATTTCCCCATACGGAAGAAATAAGATTCCTCTTTGATTAATTCAACTGGGTGTCCGCTGTCAGGACTTTTTCCGCCGATGACCTCTCCCTTTTCATTCCGCTCGATATCATCTAACTGAGTTTCCGTGTAGAATGTTTCATCAGGGATACTGTACCAGCCTTCATATTCATCAAGATAGATGTCCCCGTTATCAAGAAGCTTTTGAAATACCTTTTCAATCACAACTTTATGTCGTTTTTCTGTTGTACGGATAAAGTCGTCGTTTGAGATTTCAAGCTGTTTCCATAGTTTCTGAATATCTGCCGCTGCGCGATCCACATACTCCTGAGGTGTAATGTTTTCCTGCTCAGCTTTTTGCTGGATCTTTTGTCCATGCTCGTCCGTTCCCGTTAAATAGCGAACATCGAACCCTTTTAATCTTTTGTAACGTGCCATTGCATCTCCTGCGACTGTCGTATATGCATGGCCGATATGTAATTTTCCGCTCGGATAATAAATCGGTGTTGTAATATAAAATGTATTGTTTTCTTGCGGCATCTTGAAACCTCCCAATCAGAATGTCAAAAAGCTCCCGCCCAAAGGACGAGAGCGGCGATAAGTGCAAATCAAAAATGATTATTATTTATATTTATCCTTTATCTATGATACCATCTTAGCCTTTAAGATCAAGAATATATACGTATGCCTTGAAAAAGAATAATTAAAATTAAAAATCTCTAATGAAAATAAAAAAAGTCTGTTCATGTCGAATTTTGTCGTATATAATCAAATGAAACAAAAAACCTTGGTTCAAAAGTCTTGATTTAAAAGGATTTTTAGTAGGATAATAGCTTTATTATAAATTTATAAAAAGCTGTTATTTCAGTAGTTTCTGATACATTACTGACTATAAGAACTAATTCTTACAATCAATAGTAAACAAAATGATTGACGATTATTGGAAACCTTGTTATGCTATGAAGGTAAGTATTTTGTCGAATAATGACGAAGAAAAATATAATTTAAACAAATAATCATCTCTTGGGAGGAGAAAGTTTATGAAATCTACTGGTATTGTGCGTAAAGTTGATGAATTAGGACGTGTAGTTATTCCTATCGAATTGCGTCGTACTCTTGGAATCGCAGAAAAAGATGCTCTTGAAATTTATGTTGATGATGAAAAAATCATCCTTAAAAAATATAAACCAAACATGACTTGCCAAGTAACTGGTGAAGTTTCTGATGATAACCTTAAACTTGCTGGCGGTAAATTGGTTCTTAGCCAAGAAGGCGCTGAGCAAATCATCAGCGAAATCCAAAAGCAGCTTCAAAACCAAAAATAATTCTTTTTACAAAAAACGTTCTTGTTATGACACAAGAACGTTTTTTTTATTGCTGAATATGGTAAGCATCGTACACTTCACGCTTTGGAATATTGCGATCGACTGCAGATTTTTTAATGGCTTCTTTAGAAGTAGCACCTTGCGCAATGTAATGCTCGACATGTTCTTTAGGCGTGAGGGTTTCCCACCATTGTGCTTCCTCATCTGATTCTTCATTTTTATTGCCTTCTACTACAAGACAAAACTCACCGCGTATCTGATCCTCGTTTGCCCATTCGATGACCTCAGATATCGTGCCTCTGATAAACTCTTCATATTTCTTAGTAAGCTCACGCGTAACAGCAATTTCCCGATCTCCCAAAATCTCGGCCATCGCCGACAAGGTTTCCTTAAGTCTGTGGGGCGCTTCATAAAAGATAATCGTTTCCTGCCGTTTTTTAAGTCTTTCAAGCTCCTTCTTCTTTTCTTTTTTCTGCCTGTTCAGAAAACCGTAAAAGAAGAAAGGCTGCGGTACAATACCTGAAGCGATTAGAGCCGTTAATGCAGCATTCGCTCCCGGCAGCGGAACAACATAACCGCCTATCTCGCTAAAATCCTTCACGATTTCCGCTCCCGGATCAGAAATCGTCGGCAGTCCAGCGTCACTGACAAGGGCAATGTTTTTTCCGGATTTCAGCCATTCAATGATTTTGTGGCCGCTGCTTTCTTTATTATGTTCATGATAACTGACAAGCTGTGTTTCAATTTCGTATACATGGCAAAGCTTTTTCGTTTGTCTCGTATCTTCCGCAGCAATCGCATCCACTGATTTTAGCGTGTCGATCGCCCGGAATGTCATATCCTCTAAATTTCCGATTGGTGTTGGGACCAAATAAAGAATTCCCATGTCTGACTTTCCATTAAAGCTCATTTGGCGCCTTAACATATACAGCCTCCTTGCTGTTCCGCTTTTCTTCTATATAAAGCTCTTTTTTCTTTCGAGTCAGTTTTTTGAAATAATATTCCGCCTGCATGGCTTCCCGCTTCGTTGTGAAGGCTTCGGCAAAAATCAATTCAACCGGACGTCTTACTTTTGTATACTTTGCGCCCTTTCCATCATTATGTGTGTTTACCCGTTTCTGCAGATTGTTGGTATACCCGGCATACCAGCTATTATCTCTACATTTCACGACGTAGAAAAAATGGTTATTTGTCTCCATATAAAATGGTCCTGATTTCTTTTGTATATTCATTTTGTTCGTCATAAACGAACAAAGGGGGAAGAATTTTTAAATCCGGACGTCCGCCTTTGGTTCCTTCAACCAAAATGGTATTTGCTTCTTTCCCTTGTTTCGGGTAGACAAATTGCACACGCTTCGGCTCGATTTGGTAAGCCTTCATCAGCTCAAAAATCTCTAAAAGCCTGCCCGGCCGATGAACAAGGGCTGCCTTTCCTCCTTGCTTAAGCAACTTGCTGCTGACTGAAATAACATCCTCCAGTGTGCAGTGGATTTCATGCCTTGCGATCCGGAGATGCTCATTCATGTTTTGTTCAGTTTGTTTCGGTGTTTTAAAATACGGCGGATTGCAGGTGACAACATCATATCGATTATGTCCCAGCTTCTCCGGCATGTTTTTCAGATCATCATGTATCATCTGAATTTGTTCCTGAAGCTTATTGTATTCGACACTGCGAACAGCCATATCATGAAGTCTTTCTTGAATTTCAACTCCAATAATGTCTGCTTTTGATCTTGTGCTGAGCAGAAGTGGCACAATGCCATTCCCCGTGCATAAATCAACGATTTTTCCTTTCTGAATCGGAACGTATGCGAATTTGGAGAGAAGCACAGCGTCCAATGAAAAGGCAAAAACTGTTGGACTTTGTATGATTTTCATGTCCTCTGCCAGCAAATAATCTAATCTTTCATCATCACGTAATGAAACCATCTTCTTATCCTTTCAGTACCTTTGAAAAAGGCTCCCGTCTTATGCGGAAGCCTTTTCCTTATTTTTTATTTAAGAATGACAGACAGAACAGACAATCTTCTTTTCGAACACTTCCATAGTGGACATTGCAGATATGAAATCCTTCTTGATATAGACGTGCCAGATTATCATACCCTTCGCCTATATCAGATTGCTCTGTCTTCTGTGTTTTTGATTCTTTTTTATCAGCTTTGAACTTTTCAATCTGCTGCGTCGTATCGTCCAGCCGTTTGCGCAAATGCTTATTTTCAAGCTGCAAATGATGATTCTCTTCAATCATCTCACCAATATGCTGCTTTAAATCCCCCAGCTGTCGGTACAGTGAGCCAATTTGTTCTTCTAAGTTAATGACGGTATCAAATAACTCTTTTTTATCCAAGGTTCCACACCTCGTTAATCTGTGGTTTGTGCGGATACGACGCCCTCTTCCAAGAGCTCTTCCCAAGTATATTCTATCACTTTTTCACGGTTTATCAGTTCCACCTGAAGCACCCGTTCCAGAATATTAAGTCCGACGACCTTCGCAGGGCCGTTTGCTGTCGTAATCATTTCTCCTATATCAGGAAGCTGCTCTTTTGCCGTCTCATATTCATCATTCTCGTATTTTAGACAGCACATCAAGCGTCCGCAAAGACCTGAAATCTTCGTAGGATTTAAAGATAAGTTCTGATCCTTGGCCATTTTAATGGAAACAGGTTCAAAATCTCCAAGGAACGTTGAACAGCAAAGCATTCTTCCGCAAGGACCGATTCCTCCAAGCATTTTCGCCTCATCCCTTACTCCGATTTGGCGCAGCTCAATTCTTGTTTTAAAGATAGAAGCCAAATCTTTTACAAGCTCTCTAAAATCTACTCGGCCGTCAGCAGTGAAGTAAAAAATGACTTTATTGCGATCAAACGTGAATTCAACATCAACCAGCTTCATATCCAAGCCATGTTCAACCACTTTCTTTTGGCAGATGTCAAATGCTGATAAAGCTTCCTGTTTATTTTCTTCTACGATGAGAAGGTCGCGCTCGTCAGCCACACGTATCACTTTTCGAAGGGGCAGCACGACATCATGCTCATCCACCTGTTTATTTGCAATCACGACCTGGCCGTACTCAACGCCTCTGACAGTTTCTACAATTACGCAGCTGTCATGTTCTATATGAAATCCATTCGGATCAAAATAATATATTTTACCCGCTTTCTTAAAGCGGACTCCAATTACATTGTACAAGCTTATCCCTCCTGCAACATTAACACCAAGTGCTCCATTAATCCTTGTACATTCACATTGGAATGAAGCCGTTTCTTTGCTTCTAAAACAGCAAGAATCTGATTCGTAACGCTTTGTTGTGTTGATTGTAGCGCATGCTGTTTTATTGATTGGAATAAGTCTTGATAAATCAATTTATCTTCATTTCCTATTTGGATGGACAACACATCGCGATATATCAATAAGAGCATATCAAGACCCATTTCTTGATGGGTTTTTTCTTTGAAAAAGGGCATCCATTGATCTTGAATAAAGAAAAAGGCATGTCCTTTCCGCTGGTGTAGGACTTCATACAATTTTATCACTTTCGCTCTAGACTCTGCAAACTCATCATTTCGACTTAATTCGACTGCTTCTGCTACATTGTTGGTCATGTTGGCGAGAAGCCTTGCCATATGAGGCGAGACTTCCTGTTCGATTAGTCTATCTTCAATTGCTTTGGGCTGCAAAGGCTGAAAAGGAAGGGTTTGGCATCTTGAGATGATGGTATCCAATAACCTTTGGGGCTGCTCAGTGATGAGGATGGCCATTGTATCTTTATTCGGTTCTTCTAAAAATTTCAGCAGACTGTTCGCCGCATTCGCTGTCATTTGATCTGCGTGCGAAATAATATAAAGCTTTTTATGCGATTCAAGCCCTGTCTTAGAAAACTCTTCTTGCAACGCTTGAATTTGTGCCTTTTTGATCGATAAACCATCAGGCTGAACAAGATGGAGATCAGGGTGGTTCCCTGACTCTATCCGTTTACAATTTCGGCAGCTCTCACAAGGCTCCGCGCCGTCCTCCAGGCAAAAAAAGCTTTTCGCAAGAAGCAGCGCGGCATCAAGCTTTCCTGTTCCTTTTTTTCCCTCAAACAAATAAGCGTGTGATAGTCTGTCCTTCTCAATACTATTATATAAAAGCTTCATCACTCTGGGCTGAAGCTCGTTCATTTCGTTCCAAGATATTGCCATTGTATCACTCTCTATGTGTAAAGGTTAATCAATAAACCTTTTATTTCGCCAATACGCTCCAGCAAATCAATTGCCGGTTTTTCCTGATCCATCATCTCTTCCGTAAGCTGTATCAATTTGTCATCTATTTCTTTTACAAGTCCCAGCGTTCTGCTGTTTCCGTACAGGTCAAAACTTTGCGACGTTTCATGTGAAAGACCGCTGTCTACGGCTTCTTTGACAAAACGTTTCACAAGTCCTTTGAATCTCGCTAAGTCTTTAAAATTCCGGGATTTTGTCAGCCTTTTTCCAAACGCCTCTATATCCGATAACAGCCTGGTGAGCTGATCAAATTTCAATTTGCTGCTTTGATTTTCCATTGATGTTTTAAACGACGCTGTGATCTCAGATGTTTTCACAGAAGGAAGCTGCTTATTATCTATAAATGTACGTATATCTTTATTAATTTTCACAGTTTCAAATCCTTAAAATTGATAAAATTCATCGACTGGAAGGACAAATACTGTCGCTCCGCCAACTTCAACTTCGACTGGATAAGGGACATATGAATCAGCATTCCCGCCCATCGGAGATACAGGGGCAATCATCTGATCACGTTTCTGTCCGTTTTCCTTAATGAGACTCAATGCTTTATCGACGCGTATATCCTCGACACCAATCATAAACGTTGTATTGCCTGATTTAAGAAATCCTCCCGTCGTTGCAAGCTTTGTAACTCTAAAGTTGTGATCCGTTAAGGTTTTCAACAGCCGGTTGCTGTCCTGATCTTGTACAACTGCCACTATCAATTTCATCTGTGAAGGCCTCCTTTAGATTGGAAACAACAATGATCTCGTTTACATTATTATATCAACTATCGGGAAACAGGTCACAATTGAATTTTTTTCAACGCTTCATTGATTACCTTCATGACGTCCTGAACAACGAGGTCTTTGGATTGGCTGGCATCAACTGAGTAAAATCTTTCCGAGAATCGCTTCATCAGCTCTTGATAACCTTCCTGTACCTTTGTATGGAAGCTTAATTTTTCTAAATCAAGCCTGTTTTTCTCCCGCAAGCCGTTTGCATGAATGCGCTTCAGTCCTTCTTCCGGATCAATTGAAAAATAAACCGTTACATGGGGCATCATATCGCCGATGGCAAACTCATTAATTGACAGGACCTCATCAATCCCAAGTCCTCTTGCGTATCCTTGGTACGCGAGCGAACTGTCTATGAATCTGTCACAAAGAACAACCTGCCCTTGTTCTAATGCTGGTTTTACTTTTTCAACTAAATGCTGGCGTCTTGCAGCCGCATATAAGAGAGCTTCTGTTTTTGGGTCCATTAATGTGTTGTTCTCATTCAGAATAACCTCTCGAATTTGTTCTGCAATATCTATGCCACCCGGCTCTCGAGTTGCTGTAACTTGAAGGCCTTCTGCTGTCAGTATGTTTTTGATTTCCTGCAGAACAGTCGTTTTCCCCGCACCTTCAGGACCTTCGAATGTAATAAATAAACCGCTCATGATTTCTCCTCTTCTATATAAACAAGTAGTTGTTTCTCTTTGATTTTCGTATTCCCTTGAACATGCGTTTTCATGCTGATCAAGCGGCTGAGCTTTTGCACACTTTCTTTCGTTATTCTTTCTCCCGCCATGATCATCGGTATACCTGGAGGATAAGGTACGATATCCTCAGCGTTCAGCCGGCCTGCCGCTTCATTAAAGTCCACATATTCTTTCGTAAACGTTTGTAAGACCTTTTTTTGATAAGGCAAGACTGTAACAGGCTGCAATCCCCATTCTGCAGAGGCAAACCTCTGATCTGGAGGCGTGTTTTCAACCTCTGCATCAATGGTTTTCATTATTTCAGCGTTTATTCTGCGATTTCCTCCCAATGGAAGAACGAGCAAGACTTGATTTTCATCCGCAAGCTCAGTGAATATGTTAGCACGCTCTAATATGTTTTGCAGCGTATACCCAGAATGCCCCCGCTTTGAACGAATTGTGAGTTTCAGCGGATCCGTTATCGTACGTGGATCTGCCGGTTTGACAGCTTCTGCATTTCTAAGTGAATCAAACGTTTGTTTAAGTGATTGTATGCGTTGCAGAATGTCAGAAAGCTTATGTTCTTCTATCATACGCTGTACATAAGCGCGGGCAATGTCTAATGAAGCCATGATCGGATAAGACGGACTGCTGCTTTGTAATCGATTTAAATACTCTGCCACCCGATTCCGGTCAACTCTGCTGCTGTTAAAGTGCAAATAAGAGCCCATCGTCATGGCAGGCAGCGTTTTATGAGCCGACTGAACAACGATATCTGCCCCCATTTTTAAAGCTGAGGGCGGAAAAGGCTCCCCTAAAACAAAATGTGCGCCATGCGCTTCATCCACTAAAACAGGAATCCCGTAATGATGAGCTTCTGAAATGACTTCGGTCAAATCAGCACTATGCCCGTAATATGTCGGATTGGTCAGCACCAAGCCTTTCGCATCTGGATACGCTGCCAAGGCTTCTTTAATTGTATTTAGCGGAACATGCGTAGGCACATGCATCGCTGCATCAATGTCAGGTGCGAGATAAACCGATTCAGCACCAGCCATATCAACAGCATGAAAGACAGATTTATGGCAGTTTCTTTGAATCAGAATAATATCACCCGGTTCACAAACAGATAAAATCATCGCTAAGTTTCCGACAGTTGTTCCATTCACCAAGAAAAAACTTTCCGCCGATCCATATAATTGACTGACAAGCTCTTGTGCTTCCTTAATCACCCCAGAAGGATGATGGAGGTCATCCAGCCCTGTCAGTTCAGTTACATCAATAGTGAGCAGCGGATTGAATATCGACTTAGCGTCATCAAAAAAGACATCTCCATTGTGATGTCCCGGAACATGAAATGAATGAGAATTTCTTCTCGCGTGCTGAATCAATGCTGTATATAAAGGTGTGTTCATTAAAACAATCCTTTGAATATGTTTTCTTACACTTTATTATATCGTTCCTCTGACAGAACTTAAAGATAAGACTTGCTGGTAACTACCTTTCCTTCATCGTAAGCAGCTTGTGCTTCAGATCGTCTTCCATCACCATGAGTTCTTCTTCTGCTTGACGGCGTTTGTCTCGTCCTTCTTCTTGTATGGTCAGCGTTTCTTCAAGCGTACTGATTAAGCTTTCCTGCACCTTTTTTAAAGTATCGATATCAACTAGGCCTCGTTCATTCGCCCGCACAGTTTCAATTGTATTGGTCTTCAAAAGCTCCGCATTTTTCAGTAAAAGCTCGTTGGTTGTATCAGATACTTTCTGTTGGGCATCCACTGCATTGCGCTGCCTTAAAAGCGTCAGCGCAATCGCAACTTGGTTTTTCCAAAGCGGAATTGCTGTCACAATGGATGACTGGATTTTTTCAGCTAACGCTTGGTTTGTATTCTGAATTAGCCTGATTTGCGGAGCACTTTGAATTGTAATTTGCCTGCTCAGCAGCAAATCGTGCACCCTTTTATCTAAACGGTCAGCAAATTGAACCAAATCGTTTACTTCTTGAACAGCCATTTGATTGTGCTCCTCTGATTCAGCCTGTTGCTTCAGTTCAGGGATTGTTTTTGTTTTTAATTTCTCCAGCTTCAGTTCCCCTGCAGCAATATAAACATTCAGCGCGGTGAAATACTCTTTATTTTTTTCGTATAGCTGCTCTAACAGCTTATTGTCACTGATTAAAGCATTTTTAGAGTGTTCCAGCTTCAAACTGATTCTGTCTATCTGTACGCTGGTCTTTTGATATTTAGAAAGCACCTCCTGAAGAGAATTCGATACTCTTCCAAACACACGTGCCAAAAAACCCTTTTTCCTAGACTGAAGATCATCAGGATTTACTTGCTCCAGCTTTTTCATCAGCTCTCCAAGTATTTCGCCAATCTCCCCGACATCCTTCTTTTGAACATGATCAATCATAGTGTGAGAAAAATTCAGCAGTTTCGACTGAGCTTGTGAACCGTATAAGACAATGCTCTGCATATTTTTATGATCAATCTGTTCAGCGAGCTGAATTGCTTTTTCTTTGTTTTCCTCAGGTAGAACATCAACAAGGCGTACTTGCTGCTTCTCTGCTTTTACAGCCTCCGCCTCTATTTCTCCAAAAGGGTCCGCCAACAACTCATCAATATGAAGGTCGCTCTGATCTCTGTTCATCGCTCTTACCCTCTTCCATTATTTCTTTAATGAATGTTTCGCCGCATCTAATTCAAATTGCAGTTCGTCAATATCATCACCCATTAATTGAGTTAAATCTTCCTCTAAACGCTTTGTCAATTCAGCAAGTGTGATACGCGCCTCACTCAGTGACATCGACAGCTCTTTGCTTTTTTTCGGATGAGATGATAAAAAGGCATACTTCTCTGTCAGTTCAACAACTGAATCGAGCGTTTGGTAAAAAAATCGCTCAGCCTGATAAAACCGCTTCGGCTCTTTGTTGGTGAGGATATAAATCCTTCTGACAAGCCTCAGTATTTCTGCATTTTGTTTAAACATTTGAATGCTTTTTGCTTGAAATAAAGCTTTTCGAAGGCGTATGATTTTCTGCCTTGCTTCCTCTAGATTTTTCTTAATATAGGCATATTCTCTTCCTGTCAGCGCATGCTTTTTAAGAAACAACCGTCTCGAATTCCAAATGCCAGCTGTATATACGACTGCTCCTGAAGCGAACCCATAAACAAAAGATAAAAAAAGCGGCTGATTTAAACCGAAAAAGCTCAATATTCCTATGAAAACAAAAGTCGCACTGCTCGTTAAACTCCATATTAAAAAGTGAAAAAATCTCTGCATGAGATCATCGACTCCTGTGTATACTCAGTTTTAATATTATTATCTACTACGTTCAATCCCTAAACAAGTTTCATCTTCTCTTTATTACCAATATCTTTATGAAAGAGTATAAAAAAAGACCTTTTCAGGTCTTAAGAATATAATGGCGGTGTATGAATGCTCTTTAGTTTTTTTACATAAAAGGCATAGTCAGGATCGGAAGTTGATGTAGAAATTACTTTTCTCTCACAATCTAAGCATATGAATTTCGTATAAAGATGAATGCCTCTATTCTTCTCTTGATCACAAATCACACATGTATGATTAGGTTTACGTGTTTCGTCCAATCGTTCCCACCTCCGTACAATTAGCCTTCCCTTAAATCGTATATTGTATACACTATTTAGATCTTTTTGAAACTTGAAATCAGTATATGGGCTATATAAGCTGTCGGTGTTTGTATTTGTTTGATTTTATCACTCTTAAATAAACAAAAAACCCAGCTCAATGAGCTGGGTTTTACCTGCTTGGCGGCGTCCTACTCTCACAGGGGGAAACCCCCGACTACCATCGGCGCTGA
>NZ_JBAIZW010000011.1:0-65823 GCF_036765155.1 Bacillus sp. 0102A | reverse complement strand
TCAGCGCCGATGGTAGTCGGGGGTTTCCCCCTGTGAGAGTAGGACGCCGCCAAGCAATCGAAAAAAGAGCAGCTCATATGAGCTGCTCTTTTTTGTATTCTGGTTTGTTGGTATCATAAAATTTCTTTTATTGTATAATATAATAACTTTACACTGAATTTTAAATCGGTGATCAGGTTTTATGGGCCGAGAAAGTGGAAATAATAAAGGATAGAGCGAGAAAGTTGAAAATTCTCGAGAAACGCCTTATAGTAAGATTAAAGTCAAATATAGTCAAAGTCAGTAAAGGAGGGGGTTGAGTGGGACATAATATTTCTGACATCATTGAACAATATTTAAAACGAGTGTTAGATCAAAATGGCAAGGAAATTTTAGAGATTAAACGAAGCGAAATTGCAGATAAATTTCAATGCGTTCCTTCCCAAATAAATTATGTCATCAACACCAGATTTACAAGCGAGAGAGGTTATATTGTTGAGAGCAAACGCGGGGGCGGCGGTTACATCAGAATTATTAAAATTAAAATGAATAGTGAAGTTGTCCTGATCAATAATATTATTTCTCAAATTAATACCCATTTGTCTCAAGCAGCCTCTGATGACATTATTATAAGGCTATTAGAAGACAAGGTGATTTCAGAAAGAGAAGCAAAAATGATGGTCAGCGTGATGGACCGCTCGGTTTTATACATTGACTTGCCTGAACGTGATGAATTAAGAGCAAGAATGATGAAGGCTATGCTGACTTCTTTAAAATTAAAATAAGCGGGTGAAAAGATTGATTTGTCAAGAGTGCCACGAGAGACCAGCCACTTTTCACTTTACAAAGGTTGATAACGGAGAGAAAAAAGAAGTTCATATTTGTGAACAATGTGCCAAAGAAAATAGTGATTCATATGGTATAAGTGCAAATCACGGTTTCTCTATTCATAATTTACTTTCGGGTTTGCTGAACATGGATTCTTCATTCCAAAAAGCAGGAACTCAAATGTTCAGTCAATCGGAGCAAATATCTGCTTGTCCGAAATGTGGAATGACCTTTCAGCAATTTAGAAAAATTGGTCGTTTTGGATGTTCTGAATGTTATAAAACGTTTCGTAGCAACATTACACCTATCTTACGTAAAGTGCACAGCGGAAACACTGTGCATGCTGGAAAAATACCGAAACGTATAGGCGGCAATCTCCATGTCAGACGGCAGATTGACATGCTCAAAAAAGAATTAGAATCCTTAATTCATCAAGAAGAATTTGAAAACGCAGCTCATGTGAGAGATCAAATTCGTTCATTAGAGCAATCACTCAAAAGTACAGATAGTGAGGAGGAACAGGGGTAATGTCGCTAAAGCATTTTATTCAGGATGCACTAAGCAGTTGGATGAAGCAGAAAGGACCTGAAAGTGACATTGTACTCAGCAGCCGCATACGTTTAGCAAGGAACTTTGAACATATAAGGTTCCCTACGCGGTATTCCAATGAAGAAGCCTCATCCATCATACAGCAGTTTGAAGATCAGTTTTCAGGACAAGAAATTCCCGAAATCGGCAAATTCGTTTTGATCAGAATGCATGATGCACAGTCTTTAGAAAAGCGTGTATTAGTGGAAAAACATCTCATCAGTCCGAATCTGACAGAATCCCCTTTTGGAGGATGTTTGCTTTCTGAAAATGAGGAAGTAAGCGTCATGATAAATGAAGAGGATCACATTAGAATACAGTGTCTTTTTCCTGGATTTCAGCTTTTAGAAGCAATGAAAGCCGCAAACCAGGTCGACGACTGGATTGAAGAAAAAGTTGATTATGCATTCAATGAGCAAAGAGGATACTTAACCAGCTGTCCTACAAATGTAGGTACGGGTTTAAGGGCTTCAGTCATGATGCATCTGCCGGCATTGGTTTTAACTAGGCAAATAAATCGAATTATACCGGCAATTAATCAATTAGGCTTAGTTGTTAGAGGAATTTATGGGGAAGGCAGCGAAGCAGTAGGGAATATCTTTCAAATTTCAAATCAGATCACGCTTGGTAAGCCAGAGCAGGATATTGTAGATGACCTTAACAGTGTTGCTGCCCAGCTGATTGAACAAGAACGATCTGCCCGAGAAGCGCTTTATCAAACCTCTAAGATAGAACTTGAGGATCGGGTGTATCGATCTTACGGGGTCTTGTCCAATTGTCGGATGATAGAGTCGAAAGAGACTGCGAAGTGCCTTTCGGATGTCCGGTTAGGCATAGATCTAGGCATTATTAAAGGACTTTCAAGCAACATACTTAATGAACTAATGATTTTGACACAGCCAGGATTTTTACAGCAGTACTCGGGAGGAGCTTTGCGTCCGAACGAAAGGGACATTCGAAGAGCGGCTCTCATCAGAGAACGGCTTCACTTAGAAATGAATGGGAAAAGACAGGAGGATGAATCGATATGATGTTTGGAAGATTTACAGAACGAGCTCAAAAAGTACTGGCGCTTGCACAGGAAGAAGCACTTCGTTTAGGTCATAATAACATTGGCACTGAGCATATTTTATTAGGACTGGTACGAGAAGGAGAAGGGATTGCCGCTAAAGCTCTACAAGCGCTTGGACTTGGTTCAGATAAAATTCAAAAAGAAGTTGAAAGTTTGATCGGTCGCGGGCAGGAAATGTCTCAAACGATTCATTACACTCCAAGAGCTAAAAAAGTCATTGAGCTTTCAATGGATGAGGCTAGAAAACTAGGTCATTCTTATGTTGGAACAGAACATATTCTTCTTGGTCTGATTCGCGAAGGTGAAGGTGTTGCTGCAAGAGTTCTAAATAACCTCGGCGTCAGCTTAAATAAAGCAAGACAGCAAGTGCTCCAGCTTCTCGGAAGCAATGAAACAGGATCTTCAGCGACAGGAACAAACAGCAATGCGAATACGCCTACGCTTGACAGCTTGGCAAGAGACTTAACTGCTATTGCGAAGGAAGACAGCCTAGACCCTGTAATCGGCAGAAGCAAGGAAATTCAGCGTGTAATCGAAGTGTTAAGCCGAAGAACGAAAAACAACCCTGTTCTTATTGGTGAACCAGGTGTAGGTAAAACCGCAATCGCAGAAGGTTTGGCACAGCAAATTATTAATAACGAAGTTCCCGAAATCTTACGCGATAAACGCGTGATGACATTAGACATGGGAACAGTTGTTGCCGGCACTAAATACCGCGGTGAATTTGAGGATCGCCTGAAAAAAGTCATGGATGAAATTCGCCAGGCAGGAAACATCATTCTATTCATCGATGAGCTCCATACCTTAATCGGAGCGGGCGGAGCAGAAGGTGCCATTGACGCATCTAATATTTTAAAACCTTCACTTGCTCGCGGTGAACTTCAATGTATTGGAGCGACTACTCTTGATGAGTACCGTAAATATATTGAAAAAGATGCAGCATTGGAACGTCGTTTTCAGCCAATCCAGGTTGATCAGCCATCTGCAGATGAAAGCATTCAAATTTTACAAGGTTTGCGTGACAGATACGAAGCCCACCACCGTGTTTCTATCACAGATGATGCCATTGAAGCTGCGGTTAAGCTTTCTGACAGATATATTTCTGACCGTTTCCTTCCGGATAAAGCAATTGACTTGATTGATGAAGCAGGTTCAAAGGTTAGACTGCGCTCTTTTACAACGCCTCCTAACTTAAAAGAGCTTGAACAGAAGCTTGATGAGGTTCGTAAAGAGAAGGATGCGGCGGTGCAGAGCCAAGAGTTTGAAAAAGCGGCCTCCTTGCGCGACACTGAGCAGCGCTTGCGCGAGCAAGTAGAGGATACAAAAAAATCATGGAAAGAGAAGCAAGGGCAGGAAAACTCAGAGGTTACTGTTGATGATATTGCGATGGTTGTATCTAGCTGGACTGGTGTTCCAGTATCTAAAATCGCTCAAACCGAAACAGATAAGCTTCTCAATATGGAGAGCATTCTTCACTCCCGTGTCATCGGCCAGGATGAAGCGGTTGTCGCTGTTGCAAAAGCAGTCAGACGCGCAAGAGCAGGGTTAAAAGATCCTAAACGCCCAATCGGCTCATTCATTTTCTTAGGCCCTACAGGTGTGGGTAAAACAGAGCTTGCGCGAGCACTTGCTGAATCCATTTTCGGCGATGAAGAAGCCATGATCAGAATTGATATGTCTGAATACATGGAAAAACACTCGACTTCAAGACTTGTCGGCTCACCTCCGGGATATGTGGGATACGATGAAGGCGGTCAATTAACAGAGAAAGTGAGAAGAAAACCGTACTCTGTGGTGCTTCTTGATGAGATTGAGAAAGCACACCCAGATGTCTTCAATATTCTATTGCAAGTTCTTGAAGACGGGCGTTTGACGGATTCTAAAGGACGTACAGTCGATTTCCGCAATACGATTCTGATTATGACATCAAACGTCGGAGCAAGTGAGCTGAAACGCAATAAATATGTCGGCTTTAACGTTCAGGATGAGACGCAAAATCATAAAGACATGAAAGATAAAGTGATGGGTGAACTGAAACGCGCGTTCAGACCAGAGTTTATCAACCGGATTGATGAAATCATTGTCTTCCATTCACTTGAGAAAAAACACCTGACTGAAATCGTGTCATTAATGTCTGACCAATTAACGAAACGCCTGAAAGAGCAGGACCTTTCTATTGAATTGACAGATGCTGCAAAAGCGAAAGTCGCGGAAGAGGGTGTTGATCTGGAATACGGTGCCCGTCCGTTAAGAAGAGCTATCCAAAAACATGTCGAAGACCGTTTATCTGAAGAACTCCTCAGAGGAAATATTCATAAAGGACAGCATATCGTTCTCGATGTAGAAGACGGCGAAATTGTCGTAAAAACGACTGCTAAAACGAATTAATATAGAAGACGAAAATGAGGCATACAGCATGTAAGTGTATGCCTCACTTTCATATCAAGAAATAGAACAAGGGAGAGGTCTTACATTATATATGGCTAAAACAAAATCGAAATTCATCTGCCAATCCTGCGGTTATGAGTCTCCAAAATGGATGGGGAAATGTCCGGGCTGCGGTGCTTGGAATACAATGGTGGAAGAAATGATTAAAAAGGCACCGGCCAATCGGAGAGCGGCTTTTTCTCATTCTGTTCAAACTGTACAGAAACCTTCACCTATTACATCAATCGAAACATCAGATGAACCCCGCGTCAAAACCAAGCTTGGCGAATTTAATAGGGTACTCGGCGGAGGTGTCGTTAAAGGCTCACTTGTTTTAATCGGCGGCGATCCCGGTATCGGAAAGTCAACGTTATTACTGCAAGTTTCTGCTCAATTATCAGATTCATCGAACAGTGTGCTGTACATTTCGGGAGAAGAATCGGTCAAACAAACGAAACTTAGAGCAGACCGTCTCGGCATTAATAGTCCGTCGCTGCATGTTTTATCTGAAACCGATATGGAGTATATTTCGTCTGCTTTACAAGAGATGAATCCAGCGTTTGTCGTTGTTGACTCTATTCAAACGGTTTACCAAAGCGATATCACATCGGCTCCCGGCAGCGTGTCACAGGTCAGAGAATGTACGGCTGAGCTGATGAAAATCGCCAAAACAAAAGGCATTCCGATTTTTATCGTAGGACACGTGACAAAAGAAGGGTCTATTGCAGGGCCGAGATTGTTGGAGCATATGGTTGACACTGTTTTATATTTTGAAGGAGAACGTCACCATACCTTCCGTATTTTGCGAGCTGTAAAAAACCGTTTTGGTTCTACAAACGAAATGGGTATTTTTGAAATGCGCGAAGAGGGGCTCACCGAGGTATTGAATCCTTCAGAAATTTTCTTGGAAGAACGCTCAGCGGGATCTGCAGGCTCGAGTATAACTGCCTCTATGGAAGGCACAAGGCCGATTCTCGTTGAAATCCAGGCGCTCATCTCGCCGACAAGCTTTGGAAATCCGCGGCGTATGGCAACGGGTATAGACCATAACAGGGTTTCGCTGTTAATGGCCGTGTTAGAAAAAAGAGTTGGGCTGCTGCTGCAAAATCAGGATGCTTATTTGAAAGTGGCTGGCGGCGTAAAGCTTGATGAACCGGCAATTGACCTTGCCATTGCGATCAGTATCGCGTCAAGCTTTAGAGATACACCTCCAAATCCTGCCGATTGTTTTATAGGTGAAGTGGGATTAACCGGAGAAGTCCGGCGGGTTTCAAGAATTGAACAGCGTGTGAAGGAAGCTGCTAAGCTTGGTTTTAAACGCATGATCATACCCGCGGCAAATCTGGATGGATGGACAAAACCAAAAGGGATTGAGGTTATCGGAGTAGCAAATGTTGCAGAGGCGCTTCGTACTTCATTAGGAGGATAATAGATGGAAAAAGAGAAAAAAGGGGCGAAACACGAGTTAGACCTGTCATCTATATTGCAGTTTGTTGCTCCGGGTACTCCGCTCAGAGCTGGAATCGAAAATGTACTGAGAGCAAATACAGGCGGTCTGATTGTTGTTGGATATAACGATAAAGTAAAAGAAGTTGTGGATGGCGGTTTCCACATTAACACTGCTTTTTCTCCGGCACACTTATATGAGCTGGCTAAAATGGATGGGGCGATTATTTTAAGTGATTCTGGTCAAAAGATCCTATACGCCAATACACAGCTGATGCCTGAAGCCACAATTTCTTCATCAGAAACAGGAATGCGGCACAGAACCGCCGAAAGAGTAGCTAAGCAAACTGGCTGTCTCGTGATCGCTATTTCTGAAAGAAGAAATGTCATAACGTTATATCAAGAAAACATGAAGTATACACTAAAAGACATAGGATTTATTTTAACCAAAGCGAACCAAGCCATTCAAACACTTGAAAAATATAAGACAATCCTCGATAAAACGATTAATGCACTGAATGCATTAGAGTTTGAGGAGCTTGTTACCTTCAGTGATGTCTTGTCCGTCATGCATCGTTATGAAATGGTACTGCGAATCAAAAACGAAATCAACATGTATATCAAAGAGCTTGGAACAGAAGGCCATTTGATTAAACTGCAAGTCATTGAATTGATTACGGATATGGAAGAAGAGGCGGCTTTATTTATCAAGGATTATGTGAAAGAAAAAATTAAAGACCCGTTTGTTCTTTTGAAAGAGCTGCAGGATATGTCCAGCTATGATCTGCTGGATGATTCCATTGTTTATAAACTGCTCGGTTACCCGGCTTCTACAAATCTTGATGATTATGTACTGGCAAGAGGATACAGGCTGTTAAATAAGATCCCTCGTCTTCCTATGCCGATTGTGGAAAATGTTGTAGAAGCATTTGGAGTTCTCCCAAGGATTATTGAAGCGAGTGCAGAAGATTTAGATGAAGTAGAGGGAATCGGCGAAGTACGAGCCCAAAAGATTAAAAAAGGATTAAAACGGCTGCAAGAGAAGCATTATTTAGACAGACAGCTGTGATTTCGGTTAAAACCTTATGAAAACGGGTATATTAATGTTGGTTTTTGTTTATTCTGATATTCGTAGGATGCATAAAATCTTGTGAAAATAAAATGTTTTAAAAAGGAGGTGGGGGTATGTTAAAACGAATAGTTCAGGCGTTCTTCATTATTTTCGGCGGCGTTGTTGGTATATTTTTAATACCTGAATTGTTTGTACTGTTAAGTATACAGGACATACCTTTAATAACAAACGCATATACGTCTGCGGCAATAGGAGCAATTATCTTTTTTCTCATCAGTATATGGGGTACAGATTACGTTGTGAACTGGATGAAGTGGATAGAGGATTCATTGTTAAAAGCGCCGGTTCCAGATTTGTTGTTTGGAAGTCTTGGCTTGGTTTTTGGACTTATAATTGCTTATCTTATCGTAAATGTTATTCCTTTAGACAATATACCTTACCGCATATTCAGCACAATCATCCCTGTGTTTTTAGCTTTTTTCCTCGGTTATCTAGGCTTCCAGGTGGGCTTTAAGAAAAAGGATGAATTGATCAGCCTGTTTTCCATTTCCGCCAGAATGCAAAAGAAAAAAGGACCAGCCGATGAAGAACATGAGGTTGAGGACAAGAAGCTGAAAATTTTGGACACAAGTGTTATTATTGATGGGAGAATTGCAGATATTTGTCAGACTGGTTTTTTAGAAGGGATTATCGTGATTCCGCAGTTTGTTCTTGAGGAATTACAGCATATTGCTGACTCTTCAGATGTTCTAAAACGGAACAGAGGGCGGCGCGGTCTTGATATCCTGAATCGCATTCAGAAAGAATTAGACATTGAAGTTGAAATTTATGAAGGCGACTTTGAAGATATTCAGGAGGTTGACAGCAAGCTCGTCAAACTCGCTAAGCTGACATCAGGGGTCGTCGTGACGAATGATTTTAATTTAAATAAAGTATGCGAGCTTCAGAAGGTAGCAGTATTAAACATTAATGACCTTGCCAATGCGGTCAAGCCTGTCGTGCTTCCTGGCGAGGAAATGAATGTTCAGGTCATTAAGGATGGGAAAGAGCATAATCAGGGAGTTGCCTACTTGGATGACGGTACGATGATTGTCGTTGAAGAAGGACGCAATTATATCGGAAAGCATATAGATGTACTCGTTACAAGTGTGCTGCAGACAGCAGCGGGACGAATGATTTTTGCTAAGCCTAAGCTGTTGGAGAAGGCGCTGTAAAGGGAGAAAAAATAATGAGTTATGATGTGGTGATTCTTGCAGCCGGACAGGGAAAACGGATGAAGGCAGGGAGAAATAAACTGTTCATTGAGCTGAAAGGAGACCCGGTGATCATACACACGTTAAAAGTGTTTGACAGCCACCGGCCGTGCGAAAAAATCATTTTGGTGATTAATGAGCGGGAGCGGGAGGACTTTCAGCAAATGCTGACCAATTATCGTTTTCAAACCGCTATTGAGCTTGTTGCAGGCGGAGATGAGCGTCAGCACAGTGTTTATAAGGGGCTGAAGGCCGTGAATCAAGAAAAAATAGTCCTTGTTCATGACGGTGCCCGGCCTTTTATAAAACATGAACAAATTGACGAACTGATCGCTGAAGCGGAACAGGCAGGAGCGGCCATCCTCGCTGTCCCGGTAAAAGATACGATTAAACGCGTTCAAGATTTACAAGTCAGTGAGACGATTGAACGTTCAAGCTTGTGGGCTGTCCAAACACCACAAGCTTTTCGTCTTTCTTTATTGATGAAGGCTCACGCTGAGGCCGAGCACAAGGGATTTTTAGGGACGGATGACGCCAGCCTCGTTGAAGAGATGGAAGGCGTTTCGGTCCGTGTTGTAGAAGGCAGGTATACAAATATTAAGTTGACGACGCCAGACGACTTGACGTCAGCTGAAGCGATCATGGACTCAGAAAGTGGGAATAAACATGTTTAGAATTGGACAAGGATTTGATGTGCATCAATTAGTTGAGGGCCGTCCTTTGATTATTGGCGGAATTGAGATCCCTTATGAAAAAGGGCTGCTCGGCCATTCTGATGCAGACGTATTGCTGCATACCGTCGCTGACGCCTGCCTGGGAGCTGTGGGAGAAGGTGACATCGGCAAGCATTTTCCTGATACTGATCCTGAATTCAAGGACGCAGATTCTTTCAAATTACTTCAGCATGTCTGGGGGATCGTGAAACAGAAGGGCTATGTTCTTGGAAACATTGACTGCACCATCATTGCACAGAAGCCGAAGATGCTGCCGTACATAGAAGATATGAGAAAAAGAATCGCCGAAGGGCTTGATGCAGACGTTTCTCAAGTGAATGTAAAAGCAACAACGACAGAAAAGCTTGGATTTACAGGCCGGGCGGAAGGAATAGCGGCTCAAGCGACAGTACTGATACAAAAAGGCTAACTTGTTTTGATGCCGGGTCTATTTGGTGGTAGAATAGATTCATACATTTTAGCCTGAGGACATACATGACATGAAAGGAAGTATTTGAAAATGGGAAACGAAGTACGCGTCCGTTATGCACCGAGTCCAACCGGACATTTGCATATTGGAAATGCCAGAACGGCGCTTTTTAATTATTTATTTGCCCGCAACCAAGGCGGTAAGTTTATTATTCGTGTTGAGGACACTGATAAAAAGCGCAATATTGAGGGCGGAGAACAAAGCCAGCTGAATTATCTGAAATGGCTTGGTATTGACTGGGATGAGAGTGTCGATGTCGGCGGTGAATACGGTCCATATCGTCAGTCAGAGCGTAACGATATCTATAAAGTGTACTATGAAGAGCTGCTTGAAAAAGGGCTTGCTTATAAATGTTACTGTACGGAAGAAGAGCTTGAAAAAGAGCGTGAAGAACAGATTGCTCGCGGAGAAATGCCGCGCTATTCCGGCAAACACAGAAATCTGACTCAGGAAGAACAGGAGGAATTTATTGCTGAAGGCAGAAAGCCGAGTATTCGTTTCCGCGTGCCGGAAGGAAAAGTCATCGCCTTCAATGATATCGTAAAAGGCGAAATTACTTTCGAGTCAGATGGCATTGGCGACTTTGTTATTGTGAAAAAAGACGGAACGCCGACTTACAACTTCGCGGTAGCTATCGATGACTACTTAATGAAAATGACACATGTGCTGCGCGGTGAGGATCATATTTCTAACACACCGAAACAAATTATGATCTACCAAGCATTCGGATGGGATGTTCCTCGGTTCGGGCACATGACGCTGATCGTCAATGAAAGCCGTAAAAAGCTCAGCAAACGCGATGAGTCCATTATTCAATTCATCGAGCAGTATAAAGAGCTTGGCTACTTGCCAGAAGCGCTGTTCAACTTTATCGGCCTGCTTGGCTGGTCACCGGTTGGAGAAGAAGAGCTATTCGCAAGAGAACAGTTTATTGACATTTTTGATGTAAACCGTTTATCTAAATCACCAGCTTTGTTTGATATGCATAAGCTAAAATGGGTTAACAACCAATATGTGAAGAAGCTGGATCTTGATCAGGTTGTTGAACTGACTCTTCCGCATTTGCAAAAGGCCGGAAAAGTCGGTACTGAGCTTTCTGCTGAAGAACAAGAATGGGTTCGTAAACTGATTTCCCTTTACCATGAGCAATTAAGCTACGGTGCGGAAATTGTTGAGCTGACTGATTTGTTCTTTACGGATAAGATCGAGTATAATCAAGAAGCAAAAGCTGTTCTGGAAGAGGAACAGGTTCCTGAAGTGCTCAGCACATTCGCTGCGAAGCTTGAAGAGCTTGAGGAGTTCACTCCGGATAACATCAAAGCATCGATCAAAGCAGTGCAGAAAGAAACTGGCCATAAAGGGAAAAAACTGTTTATGCCGATCCGTGTTGCTGTAACAGGTCAGACTCACGGTCCGGAACTGCCGCAATCAATTGAATTGATCGGTAAAGAGATTGCGATTCAGCGTTTAAAAACATCTAAATAGATGATTGTTGACAGGGAAGAGTATAAAGCTTTAGGCCATTACAGAAAGGATCTTCATTGGCTGAGAGAGATCCATGAGCCGGGTTTTAGAAGTGCGCCCTTAAGACCTTTGAAGAACATTTTTCGAAATCAGTATTCAAAGGCGGCCGCCGCCGTTACAGGCTGAAGTTGGGAGAGCAGAAGTCTGCTTTTCAAACAGAGTGGAACCGCGCGGTTAAAGCGTCTCTGTCATGTTAACATGCAGAGGCGCTTTTTTTTATTGGGTAGAGGAAATCAGATAGAGAGAAATGGGGGGAAGCATGTGTTTTTTAGAATGCTCAAAGAAGACATTGATACAGTGTTCGATCAAGATCCAGCAGCAAGAAGCTATTTTGAAGTGATTTTAACTTATTCCGGTTTACATGCTATATGGGCGCATCGGATTGCACATGCTTTATATAAACGAAAATTTTATTTCCTTGCACGCCTAATATCTCAAGTAAGCCGATTTTTTACCGGGATCGAAATCCATCCCGGCGCTACAATTGGGAGAAAATTTTTCATAGATCACGGTATGGGAGTTGTCATTGGGGAGACATGTGAAATCGGCAATAACGTCACCGTTTTTCAGGGGGTTACCCTCGGGGGGACGGGGAAAGAAAAGGGAAAAAGACACCCAACGATTAAAGATGACGCATTGATAGCCACAGGTGCTAAAGTGCTTGGTTCAATTACTGTCGGTGAAGGCTCAAAAATTGGTGCCGGTTCAGTAGTGCTGCATGATGTTCCTGATTTTTCAACAGTTGTCGGCATCCCTGGACGGGTCGTTGTACAAAATGGCAAGAAAGTAAGACGCGATTTGAACCATCAGGATTTACCCGATCCGGTTGCTGATCGATTTAAATTTTTGGAAGAGCAGATTTCAGAGCTGAAGGCAGAAATTGAAGACAGAAAAGAAAGGATCAATCAAAAATGACAATCACTCTTTATAATACATTGACTAGACAGAAGGAAACATTCGTCCCTCTTGAAGAGGGAAAAGTGAAAATGTACGTGTGCGGTCCGACGGTTTACAATTACATTCACATCGGGAACGCGCGTCCTGCTATTGTTTATGATACAGTTCGAAACTATCTGGAATATAAAGGATATGATGTGCAGTATGTTTCTAACTTTACAGACGTAGACGATAAATTAATTAAAGCGGCGAATGAACTTGGTGACGATGTACCTGCCATTTCAGAGCGTTTTATTAAAGCATACTTTGAAGATGTAGGTGCGCTCGGATGCCGTAAAGCCGACCTTCATCCGCGAGTGATGGAAAACATGGATGCGATTATCGAATTCGTAGATCAGCTCGTGAAAAAGGGCTACGCTTATGAATCAGAAGGTGACGTTTATTTCAAAACACGAGCATTTGAAGGGTACGGAAAGCTTTCTCAGCAATCCATTGATGAACTGAGATCAGGTGCACGCATCCGGGTCGGCGAGAAAAAAGAAGATGCTCTTGATTTTGCGCTGTGGAAAGCGGCAAAAGACGGAGAAATCTCTTGGGATAGCCCTTGGGGTAAAGGGCGTCCGGGCTGGCATATTGAATGCTCAGCGATGGTGAAAAAGTATCTGGGTGACCAAATTGATATTCATGCGGGCGGTCAGGATTTAACATTCCCACACCATGAAAACGAAATCGCGCAATCTGAGGCACTGTCAGGCAAAACATTTGCGAAGTATTGGCTTCATAATGGCTATATCAATATTGATAATGAAAAAATGTCAAAATCACTAGGCAACTTTGTGCTTGTGCATGACATCATTAAACAGCATGATCCGAAGCTTCTGAGATTTTTTATGCTATCTGTTCATTATCGTCATCCGATTAACTATTCAGAAGAGCTTTTAGAGAATACAAAAAGTGCGTTCAACCGATTAAAAACAGCGTACAGCAACCTTAAGCACCGTCTGAACAGCAGTACGAATTTAACGGAAGATGACGATCAATGGCTTGAGAAAGTAGAGGACCACCGCAAAGCATTCGAAGAAGCGATGGACGATGATTTTAATACAGCGAATGCCATTTCTGTTTTATTCGACTTGGCGAAGCATGCTAATTATTATCTTCAGAAAGATCATACGGCTGATCATGTGATTACAGCATTTGTTGAGATGTTTGACCGCATTGTTGCTGTCCTCGGCTTTTCATTGGGTGAGCAGGAACTGCTTGATCAAGAGATTGAAGACTTAATTGAAAAAAGAAATGAAGCGCGCCGGAACCGCGATTTTGCATTATCAGATCAGATCCGCGACCAGCTGAAAAGCATGAATATCATTCTTGAAGATACGGCTCAAGGCACTCGCTGGAAACGGGGAGAATAGTCGGATGCTTGATTTTGAGACGATAAAAGATTCAAAGCAGCTTAACGGTCTTGCGCTTGCTTATATAGGTGATGCCATTTTTGAAGTGTATGTCAGGCATCACCTGCTTAAGCAGGGCTTTACCAAACCAAATGATCTTCATAAGAAATCAAGCCGGATTGTTTCGGCAAAGTCACAGGCTGAGATCCTATTCTTTCTGCAGGATCAATCATTTTTTACGGAAGAAGAGGAAGCGGTGCTGAAAAGAGGCAGAAATGCCAAGTCGGGAACGACACCTAAAAATACAGATGTTCAGACGTACCGCTACAGTACGGCATTTGAAGCGCTGCTTGGCTACCTTTTTCTAGAGAAAAAAGAGGATAGACTTAGTCAGCTCGTTGCCGAAGCTATACAATTCGGGACGTCAGGGAGGAAAACAAATGAGTCAGCAACATGATTACGTCATAGGAAAAAATGCAGTGATCGAAACGTTAAAATCAGATCGGAAGCTGTATAAGCTGTGGATGGCGGAAAACACCGTAAAGGGACAAGCACAGCAGGTGATTGAACTTGCGAAAAAGCAGGGAATCACGATTCAATATGTCCCGAGAAAAAAACTCGATCAAATGGTGACAGGGCAGCATCAAGGCGTAGTGGCACAGGTTGCCGCTTATGAATATGCGGAACTGGATGATTTATATAAAGCAGCCGAAGAAAAAAATGAACAGCCTTTCTTCCTTATTTTGGACGAACTTGAAGACCCTCATAATCTTGGTTCCATTATGAGAACAGCTGATGCGGTCGGCGCCCATGGCATCGTGATTCCAAAACGGAGAGCTGTCGGGCTGACAACAACAGTGGCAAAAGCATCAACAGGCGCGATCGAGCATATCCCTGTGGTGAAAGTCACCAATCTGGCACGAACGTTAGAAGAGATGAAAGAGCGGGGTATCTGGGTTGTCGGAACGGATGCGTCTGCGCGTGAGGATTACCGCAATATGGACGGCAATATGCCTTTGGCTTTAGTTATCGGAAGTGAAGGAAAAGGGATGGGCCGCCTCGTTAAAGAAAAGTGTGATTTTCTCATTAAACTCCCGATGGCCGGGAAGGTAACTTCACTGAATGCATCTGTAGCGGCTGGTCTTTTGATGTATGAAGTCTATCGGAAACGAAACCCTCTGGGAGAATAAAGACTTATGGATATCCTGTTAGTAGACGGATACAACATGATTGGAGCCTGGCCGCAGCTGAAGGATTTAAAAGCGAACAGTTTTGAAGAGGCGAGAGACGTACTGATTCAGAAAATGGCGGAATATCAATCGTATACAGGAAACAGGGTTATTGTTGTTTTTGACGCGCATCTCGTAAAAGGGCTTGAGAAAAAACAGACCAACCACAGAGTTGAAGTGATTTTTACAAAAGAAAATGAAACGGCTGATGAGCGGATAGAAAAGCTTGCTCAGGCGTTGAATAATATCGCGACTCAAATTCATGTCGCGACCTCTGATTATACTGAACAGTGGGCGATTTTCGGACAGGGGGCATTGCGGAAATCGGCCCGGGAGCTTTTGAGAGAGGTAGAAGCGATTGAAAGGCGAATAGAGAGACGGGTCAGAAAAATCACTTCTGAAAAGCCGGCGGGTAAAATTGCTTTATCGGAAGAGGTTTTGAAAACGTTTGAAAAGTGGAGGCGGGGGGACTTAGATTAAGTTGACGCTTTTTTGCCCAATACTGTATAATATTTCTATCTACGTGCGCCGGGGGGATCGGAGTGAATCTACAGAACAACAAGGGAAAATTCAACAAAGAACAGTTTTGTCAGTTGGAGGACGAGCAGGTCATTGAAAAGGTTCATGTTGGGGACAGTGATGCGTTAGATTACTTGATTACAAAGTACCGAAACTTTGTTCGGGCAAAAGCAAGATCCTATTTTTTAATAGGAGCGGACAGAGAGGATATTGTTCAGGAAGGTATGATAGGCCTTTATAAGTCTATTCGCGACTTTAAAGAGGACAAGCTTACCTCATTCAAAGCTTTCGCAGAATTATGTATTACCCGCCAAATTATTACCGCAATAAAGACAGCTACTCGCCAGAAACACATTCCTTTGAATTCCTACGTCTCATTAGATAAACCGATTTTTGATGAAGAATCAGACCGAACGCTGCTTGATGTCATTTCAGGAGCGAAAACCTTAAATCCTGAGGAAATGATCATCAACCAGGAAGAATTTGATGATATTGAAATGAAAATGGGCGAAATATTAAGTGATTTAGAGAGAAAAGTACTCGTCTTATATCTTGATGGGAGAAGTTACCAAGAGATTTCTGATGAACTGAACCGGCATGTGAAATCGATCGATAATGCCCTTCAGCGTGTGAAACGCAAGCTGGAGAAGTACTTGGAAATTCGGGAAATCAGTTTTTGATAGGGATTTAAGTTATATTGACAGTATTTTTCTGACTGTGATATGTTACTAAAGATAAGAACTAATGTCTATTTAGAAAAAGGTGTAATGACATGAGAAAAAAGATTACCTTGGCATGCAAGACTTGCGGAAACCGTAATTATACGACAATGAAGAGCTCTGCATCAGCGGCTGAGCGATTAGAAGTAAAGAAATACTGCAGTACTTGCAATTCACATACAGCTCATCTTGAAACAAAATAGTTTTTGCGCTTTTAAATTGTGGAGGTCTTTTACATGCGTATTATGAGATTCTTTAAAGATGTTGGGAAAGAAATGAAAAAGGTAAGCTGGCCTAAAGGAAAAGAGTTAACGCGTTATACCATTACGGTGATTTCAACAGTTATCTTTTTTATTATCTTTTTTGCCCTCCTTGATACAGGAATTTCTCAATTAATTCGTTTAATAGTTGAATAATGATCAGCAATACGTGCTATAATAGATCATAATATCACTTGCCAAAACCCGTTCAGCGGGTTTTTTATTGTGGCTTAAAATGAAAGTTATCATAGGCTTGACGCCTATTTTTTGAGCGTTATGGTAATTCACTAAAACCAAATGCGGGGAGGGAAGGACTGGACAGTCCTGAAGAGAATGGAAAAGAATTGGTATGTTGTTCACACGTACTCTGGTTATGAGAATAAAGTAAAAGCCAACTTGGAAAAACGTGTTGAATCAATGGGGATGCAAGATAAAATTTTCCGTGTAGTCGTACCTGAAGAAGAAGAAACGGATATCAAAAACGGCAAGAAAAAAGTGGTGAAAAAGAAAGTATTCCCTGGTTATGTGCTTGTTGAAATCGTAATGACAGACGACTCTTGGTATGTTGTCCGCAACACGCCGGGTGTTACTGGTTTTGTAGGATCTGCCGGCTCTGGTTCAAAACCTACGGCGCTTCTTCCGGGCGAAGCAGAAACCATTCTGAAGAGAATGGGCATGGACGAACGCAAAACGGACATTGACTTTGAACTGAAAGAGACAGTGAAAGTAATAGACGGACCTTTTGCTAACTTTACTGGGTCAATTGAAGAGATTGATTATGATAAAAGCAAGGTCAAAGTTTTCGTTAATATGTTCGGCCGGGAAACGCCGGTTGAGCTGGAATTTACCCAAATCGATAAATTGTAATGTGAAAAAACTTGAAATTGCTATATATAAATGATAATATAGCAAAGGTACGTCTTGGACTTATCCAAGGCAACTAGCTTGATATTTCGTCATTCATATAAAGAATGAAACCTTGAGTGGGAGGGTTTACCCTATTACCACATCACGGACTTAAGGAGGTGTGTCTCGTGGCTAAAAAAGTAGTAAAAGTTGTAAAATTGCAAATTCCTGCTGGAAAAGCTAACCCAGCACCACCAGTTGGACCTGCACTTGGTCAAGCCGGTGTTAACATCATGGGATTCTGTAAGGAGTTCAACGCTCGTACAGCTGACCAAGCTGGTTTAATTATTCCTGTTGAAATTTCGGTTTACGAAGACCGTTCATTTACATTTATTACAAAAACTCCACCTGCTGCTGTATTGCTTAAAAAAGCGGCTGGAATTGAGTCTGGTTCTGGTGAACCAAACCGTAATAAAGTGGCAACCGTTAAGCGCGATAAAGTACGCGAAATCGCTGAAACGAAAATGCCTGACTTAAACGCAGCAGACGTTGAAGCGGCAATGCGCATGGTTGAAGGTACTGCACGCAGTATGGGTATTGTAATCGAGGATTAATTTGTTTCTTGTCGGGTTGCGAGTTTTAACAAGTTCGCAACCCTTATTCGTGGGAGGTTATTCCGCTATAACCACATAAGGAGGAAATTTTAAAATGGCTAAAAAAGGTAAAAAGTACGCTGAAGCTGCTAAGCTTGTAGATCGTTCAAAAGCTTACGACGTTTCTGAAGCAGTAGCTCTCGTTAAAAAAACAAACACAGCTAAATTCGACGCTACAGTTGAAGTGGCTTTCCGTCTTGGGGTTGACCCTCGTAAAAACGACCAGCAAATCCGTGGAGCAGTTGTGCTTCCAAACGGAACTGGTAAAACTCAGCGCGTTCTCGTTTTCGCAAAAGGCGAAAAAGCGAAAGAAGCTGAAGCTGCTGGTGCAGATTTCGTTGGCGATACTGACTACATCAACAAAATTCAACAAGGCTGGTTCGATTTTGATGTAATCGTAGCAACACCTGACATGATGGGTGAAGTTGGTAAAATCGGCCGTGTACTTGGACCAAAAGGTTTAATGCCAAACCCTAAAACTGGTACAGTTACTTTCGAAGTTGAAAAAGCAATCGGCGAAATCAAAGCTGGTAAAGTTGAATACCGCGTTGATAAAGCTGGAAACATTCATGTTCCTATCGGTAAAGTTTCTTTCGAGGATGAAAAACTTGTTGAGAACTTCACAACAATGTACGATACAATCCTGAAAGCTAAACCTGCTGCAGCAAAAGGCGTTTACGTGAAAAACGTTGCGGTAACTTCTACTATGGGACCTGGTGTCAAAGTAGACTCTTCAACTTTCAACGTAAAATAATATTGACACGACATCAACATTCTGATATTATTCAAAATGTTGTAAAATAGAATATCATTTATACCGTAGACAGTAGGGGCCTAACCGCTTAATTTTCCTACCGAGGTGTATATTATCACAGCTATTACGTTACGTATGCTTGTATATACAGCCTCCATGTCTCATGGAGGCTTTTTATATGGAATCCGTCGTCTCGGTCGTGATCACCTAACGGTATAAGTGTTACACAAGAATCTACAGGAGGTGTAACCATGAGCAGCGCAATTGAAACAAAAAAAGTTGTTGTTGAAGAAATTGCTTCTAAACTGAAAGAAAGTAAATCAACGATCATCGTTGACTACCGCGGACTTACCGTTTCTGAAGTAACAGAACTTCGTAAACAGCTTCGCGAAGCTAACGTTGAGTTCAAAGTTTACAAAAATACGATGACTCGCCGTGCGGTTGAACAAGCTGAGCTTAATGGTTTGAATGATTTCTTAACTGGACCGAACGCGATCGCATTCAGTACTGAAGATGTTGTCGCTCCGGCTAAAGTTCTTAATGACTTCGCTAAAAATCACGAAGCTCTTGAAATTAAAGCTGGCGTTATCGAAGGCAAAGTTTCTAGTGTTGAAGAAGTGAAAGCTCTTGCTGAACTTCCATCACGCGATGGCTTGCTTTCTATGTTGCTTAGCGTACTTCAAGCTCCAGTTCGCAACTTTGCTCTTGCTGCAAAAGCTGTGGCAGAACAAAAAGAAGAACAAGGCGCTTAATCTAATTATCTTTTCATAAATTAAACCAAAATGGAGGAATTACAAATGGCTTTAAATATCGAAGAAATCATTGCTTCCGTTAAAGAAGCAACTGTACTTGAATTGAACGACCTAGTAAAAGCAATCGAAGAAGAGTTTGGCGTAACTGCTGCTGCTCCTGTAGCTGTAGCTGGTGGAGCTGCTGCAGGCGGAGCTGCTGAAGAGCAAAGCGAATTCGACCTTATCCTTGCTGGTGCAGGTTCTCAAAAAATCAAAGTTATCAAAGTTGTACGTGAAATCACTGGTCTTGGCTTGAAAGAAGCTAAAGAACTTGTTGACAACACTCCAAAACCACTTAAAGAAGGTATTGCTAAAGAAGAAGCTGAAGAGCTTAAAGCTAAACTTGAAGAAGTTGGCGCTTCTGTAGAAGTTAAGTAATCTTCACTTACCTGTAGGGGGAGCTCGCTTTTATGAGGCGGGCTTTTTCTTTGCCATTCTTTATGCCATTACAAAAGGAGGTTCTAATAATGAGTGAGCATTATTATTCAGATAAACCTTCAGTTAAAAGCAACAAGCAAACCTGGTCTTTTAGGCTTCGTAAAAAAGATTTCACGTTTACCAGCGACAGCGGGGTTTTTTCTAAAAAGGAAGTTGATTTCGGCTCCCGCCTGCTGATTGATTCTTTTGAAGAGCCTGAAGTTGAGGGCGGCATTCTGGATGTTGGCTGCGGGTACGGCCCGATTGGTTTATCGCTCGCCAGCGACTTTAAAGACCGGACCATCCACATGATTGACGTTAATGAGAGAGCCGTAGAGCTATCAAATGAAAATGCGGAACAAAATGGAATAACAAACGTTAAGATTTATCAGAGTGATTTGTTTTCGAACGTTGATTCTGCTCAAACATTTGCTTCTATTCTTACAAATCCCCCAATCCGAGCCGGAAAAAAAGTTGTCCATGCTATCTTTGAGAAAAGCGCTGAACACTTAAAAACATCAGGTGAGTTGTGGATCGTCATACAGAAAAAGCAAGGCGCGCCTTCTGCCATTGAAAAGCTCGAGGAACTGTTTGATGAAGTTTCTGTCGTTCAAAAAAAGAAAGGCTATTATATCATTAAAGCAAAAAAAGTTTGACTCGGTATTTTAGCTATGTTAATATTATAAAATGCCAATGTATATATTTTGCTTGATATGATGAATTGTCAATATCTATGTATAAATTATACAAGTATGGAAATGCTAATAAAATCGGTATTTGTTTTTGGATGTGGTTTTCTTAATTAGAAACCCTTTTTTCTTTTGTCTTGTAAAAGTATTTTCTTTCTTTGGAAGAAATGCTTATTACACATATAATACGCATGATTTGAGGGGTGAATCAGTTGACAGGTCAACTAGTTCAGTATGGACGACACCGCCAGCGCAGAAGCTATGCTCGCATTAGCGAAGTGTTAGAATTACCAAATCTCATTGAAATTCAAACCTCTTCTTATCAGTGGTTTCTTGATGAGGGTCTTAGAGAGATGTTTCAAGACATATCGCCAATTGAGGATTTCACTGGTAACCTCTCTCTTGAGTTCATTGATTATAGTTTAGGTGAGCCTAAATATCCTGTAGAGGAATCAAAAGAACGTGATGTGACTTACTCAGCTCCGCTAAGAGTGAAGGTTCGTTTAATTAACAAAGAAACTGGAGAGGTAAAAGACCAAGATGTCTTCATGGGGGATTTCCCAATCATGACAGATACAGGTACTTTTATCATTAACGGTGCGGAACGCGTAATCGTTTCCCAGCTTGTTCGGTCTCCAAGTGTATATTTCAGTGGTAAAGTAGACAAAAACGGTAAAAAAGGTTTTACCGCTACTGTCATTCCAAACCGTGGCGCATGGTTAGAATACGAAACTGATGCGAAAGATGTTGTTTATGTCCGCATTGATCGCACACGTAAGTTGCCGGTTACGGTTCTTTTGCGTGCTCTCGGCTTCGGTTCCGATCAAGAGATTCTTGATCTCGTAGGAGAAAATGAATACCTGCGAAATACGCTTGATAAAGATAACACAGAAAATAGCGACAAAGCTTTGCTTGAAATTTACGAACGTCTCCGTCCTGGAGAGCCACCTACAGTTGAAAATGCGAAAAGCTTGCTTGATTCGCGTTTCTTTGATCCGAAACGTTACGATCTTGCAAATGTAGGACGCTATAAAATTAATAAAAAACTTCATATTAAGAATCGCCTCTTTAATCAGAGACTTGCTGAAACGCTTGTTGACCCTGAAACAGGAGAAATCCTGGCTGAAAAAGGTCAGATTCTTGATAGAAGAACACTTGATAAAGTACTGCCATACTTAGAAAACGGAATCGGTTTCAGAAAGCTGTATCCAAATGGCGGTGTTGTTGAAGATGAAGTAACTCTTCAATCGATTAAAATCTATGCTCCGACTGACCAAGAAGGAGAACAGGTTATCAATGTAATCGGCAATGCTTACATTGAAGAAGAGATTAAAAACATTACGCCTGCTGATATTATTTCCTCTATCAGCTACTTCTTCAACCTGCTGCACGGAGTAGGCGATACAGATGATATCGATCATCTTGGAAACCGCCGTTTGCGTTCTGTAGGTGAACTTCTCCAGAACCAATTCCGTATCGGGTTAAGCCGGATGGAGCGTGTGGTTCGTGAGAGAATGTCAATTCAAGATACGAATACAATTACGCCTCAGCAACTGATCAATATTCGTCCTGTTATTGCGTCCATTAAAGAGTTCTTTGGAAGCTCTCAGCTTTCCCAGTTCATGGACCAGACGAACCCGCTTGCTGAATTAACGCATAAGCGTCGTCTGTCAGCATTAGGACCAGGCGGATTGACACGTGAGCGTGCCGGAATGGAAGTGCGTGACGTTCACTACTCCCACTATGGCCGTATGTGTCCGATTGAAACACCTGAGGGTCCAAACATCGGTTTGATCAACTCGCTTTCATCTTATGCAAAAGTAAACCGTTTTGGTTTCATCGAAACGCCTTATCGCCGTGTTGACCCTGAAACAGGGAAGGTAACGGGCAGAATCGATTACTTAACTGCTGATGAAGAGGATAACTATGTTGTCGCTCAGGCGAACGCTCGTCTTGATGACGATGGCTCATTTATTGATGACAGCATCATAGCCCGTTTCCGCGGGGAGAACACCGTTGTTTCCAGAAACCGTGTGGATTACATGGATGTATCACCTAAGCAGGTTGTTTCTGCTGCGACAGCATGTATCCCGTTCCTAGAAAACGATGACTCCAACCGTGCCCTCATGGGAGCGAACATGCAACGTCAGGCTGTGCCTTTGATGCAGCCGGAAGCGCCGTTCGTTGGAACTGGTATGGAATATGTATCAGGTAAAGACTCTGGTGCCGCTGTTATTTGTAAACACCCTGGTATCGTTGAACGCGTAGAAGCGAAGAACGTTTGGGTTCGCCGTTATGAAGAAGTAGATGGTCAAAAAGTAAAAGGGAACCTGGATAAATACAGCATGCTGAAATTTGTCCGCTCCAACCAAGGTACTTGCTACAATCAACGTCCGATCGTAAGTGTCGGCGATGAAGTGGTAAAAGGAGAAATCCTTGCTGACGGTCCTTCTATGGAGCTTGGTGAACTTGCACTTGGCCGTAACGTAATGGTTGGCTTCATGACTTGGGATGGTTACAACTATGAGGATGCCATCATCATGAGTGAACGCCTTGTGAAGGATGATGTTTATACATCTATCCATATTGAAGAATATGAATCAGAAGCACGCGATACAAAACTTGGACCTGAAGAAATCACTCGCGATATTCCAAACGTCGGTGAAGATGCGCTTCGCAATCTTGATGACCGCGGAATCATCCGTATTGGGGCAGAAGTGAAAGACGGAGATCTTCTTGTTGGTAAAGTAACGCCTAAAGGTGTAACTGAACTGACTGCTGAAGAACGCCTGCTTCACGCCATCTTCGGTGAAAAGGCCCGCGAGGTTCGTGATACTTCTCTTCGTGTGCCTCACGGCGGCGGCGGAATTATCCACGACGTTAAAGTCTTCAATCGTGAAGACGGGGATGAACTTCCTCCAGGCGTTAACCAGTTGGTACGTGTGTATATCGTTCAGAAACGTAAGATTTCTGAAGGGGATAAAATGGCCGGTCGTCACGGTAACAAGGGTGTTATCTCTAAGATTCTTCCTGAAGAGGATATGCCTTACCTTCCTGACGGCACACCAATTGATATCATGCTTAACCCGCTGGGCGTACCATCACGTATGAACATCGGGCAGGTATTGGAGCTTCACATGGGTATGGCCGCTCGTTATCTCGGCATCCACATTGCGTCACCGGTATTTGACGGAGCGCGTGAAGAGGATGTTTGGGAAACACTTGAAGAAGCCGGAATGTCTCGTGACGCCAAAACGGTTCTTTACGACGGGCGTAGCGGAGAGCCGTTTGATAACCGTGTATCTGTCGGTATTATGTACATGATTAAATTGGCTCACATGGTTGACGATAAACTTCATGCGCGCTCTACAGGTCCTTACTCACTTGTTACGCAGCAGCCTCTTGGCGGTAAAGCGCAATTTGGCGGACAGCGTTTTGGTGAGATGGAGGTTTGGGCACTTGAAGCTTACGGTGCGGCTTACACTCTTCAAGAAATTCTGACTGTTAAATCTGATGACGTGGTTGGACGTGTGAAAACATACGAAGCCATCGTTAAAGGCGACAACGTTCCTGAACCAGGTGTTCCGGAATCATTCAAAGTATTAATCAAAGAACTTCAAAGCTTAGGTATGGATGTCAAAATCCTTTCTGGTAATGAAGAAGAAATAGAAATGAGAGATTTAGAAGACGAAGAAGATGCAAAACAAGCTGACGGCCTGGCGTTATCAGGTGATGAAGAGCCGGAGGAAACAGCATCTGCAGACGTTGAACGAGATGTAGTAACAAAAGAATAATCTCTAGTTATAAAGGCAAGTGACATCGGTTAATCCGAAGATAAAAAGGGAGGTAGGCCCCTTGCTAGATGTGAACAATTTTGAGTATATGAACATCGGTCTTGCTTCACCGGATAAAATCCGTTCATGGTCTTTTGGTGAAGTGAAAAAGCCTGAAACGATAAACTATCGTACGTTAAAACCTGAAAAGGACGGTCTATTCTGCGAACGCATTTTCGGACCGACTAAAGACTGGGAATGTCATTGCGGGAAGTACAAGCGAGTTCGTTATAAAGGCGTAGTTTGTGACCGCTGCGGAGTCGAAGTAACACGGGCTAAAGTCCGTCGTGAGAGAATGGGGCACATTGAACTGGCTGCCCCAGTTTCCCACATTTGGTATTTCAAAGGTATTCCAAGCCGTATGGGTCTTGTGCTGGATATGTCACCTCGTGCTTTAGAAGAAGTCATTTACTTTGCTTCTTACGTTGTAACTGATCCGGCAAACACACCGCTTGAAAAGAAACAGCTTCTGTCTGAGAAAGAATACCGTGCTTATCTCGATAAATACGGTAATAAATTCCAAGCATCTATGGGTGCAGAGGCGATTCATAAGCTTCTTCAAGATATTGATCTTGTAAAAGAAGTTGATATGTTAAAAGAAGAGCTGAAAACATCACAAGGGCAGCGCCGTACTCGTGCGATCAAACGCCTTGAAGTTTTAGAAGCCTTCCGTAACTCAGGAAACAAGCCTTCTTGGATGATCCTTGATGTGCTCCCTGTTATTCCTCCTGAGCTTAGACCGATGGTTCAGCTTGATGGCGGACGTTTTGCGACTTCTGATTTGAACGACCTTTATCGTCGTGTCATCAACCGTAATAATCGTTTGAAACGTCTTTTGGATCTTGGTGCACCTAGCATCATTGTTCAAAACGAAAAGCGTATGCTTCAAGAGGCTGTCGATGCCTTAATTGACAACGGCCGCCGCGGACGCCCTGTAACAGGTCCTGGTAACAGACCGTTAAAATCTCTTTCTCACATGTTGAAAGGGAAGCAAGGCCGTTTCCGTCAAAACCTTCTTGGTAAACGTGTCGATTACTCCGGACGTTCTGTAATCGTTGTTGGTCCTCATTTGAAAATGTACCAATGCGGATTGCCGAAGGAAATGGCGCTTGAACTTTTCAAACCTTTCGTTATGAAAGAGCTTGTTGAAAAAGGTCTTGCTCACAACATTAAGAGTGCGAAACGTAAAATTGAGCGCGTACAGCCTGAGGTATGGGATGTACTAGAATCAGTTATTAAGGAGCACCCGGTACTTCTGAACCGTGCCCCTACACTTCACAGACTAGGTATCCAAGCGTTTGAACCAACGCTTGTTGAAGGACGCGCAATCCGCCTTCACCCACTCGTATGTACAGCTTATAACGCTGACTTTGATGGTGACCAAATGGCGGTTCACGTACCATTATCTGCAGAAGCTCAAGCTGAAGCACGCATCTTGATGCTTGCCGCTCAGAACATCTTGAACCCTAAAGATGGTAAACCGGTTGTAACACCGTCTCAGGATATGGTACTGGGTAACTATTATCTGACACTTGAGCGTGCCGGTGCTGTCGGTGAAGGTATGGTTTTCAAGAATACAGACGAAGCGCTTCTTGCTTATCAAAACGGATATGTCCACCTTCATACGAGAGTAGCTGTTCCAGCTAGCTCCCTTAAGAATGTGACATTTACCGAAGAGCAGCGCTCAAAATTGTTAATTACAACTGTCGGTAAGCTTGTCTTCAATGAAATTCTGCCGGAATCATTCCCTTACATGAATGAACCAACGAAGAGCAACATTGAAGAGAAAACACCTGACCGTTTCTTCTTAGAAAAAGGTGCCGATGTTAAAGCTGCCATTGCACAGCAGCCAATCAATGCACCGTTTAAAAAAGGCATTTTGGGTAAAATCATCGCGGAAATCTTCAAACGATTCCATATCACGGAAACGTCTAAAATGCTTGACCGCATGAAAAACCTAGGTTTCAGATACTCTACAAAAGCTGGTATTACAGTTGGTGTTTCTGATATCGTCGTTCTCGATGATAAGCAAGAAATTCTTGAAGAAGCACAAGGTAAAGTTGATAACGTCATGAAGCAATTCCGACGTGGTCTAATCACTGAAGAAGAACGCTATGAGAGAGTTATCTCTATCTGGAGTGCTGCGAAAGACGTTATCCAAGGAAAACTAATGCAATCACTTGATGAGCTCAACCCAATCTACATGATGAGTGACTCTGGTGCCCGTGGTAACGCGTCTAACTTTACACAGCTTGCCGGAATGCGCGGTCTGATGGCCAACCCGGCTGGACGTATCATTGAATTGCCGATCAAATCAAGTTTCCGTGAAGGTCTGACAGTATTGGAGTACTTTATCTCTACTCACGGTGCGCGTAAAGGTCTTGCCGATACCGCCCTTAAAACAGCTGACTCAGGATACCTTACACGTCGTCTCGTTGACGTTGCACAGGATGTTATCATCCGTGAAACTGATTGCGGAACTGACCGAGGCATCCTTGCTAAGCCTCTTAAAGAAGGAACGGAAACCATTGAGCGCTTAGAAGAACGCTTAATTGGCCGGTTTGCACGAAAACAAGTGAAACACCCTGAAACAGGTGAAGTACTTGTCAATGAAAACGAACTGATCGATGAAGATAAAGCACTAGAGATTGTTGAAGCCGGCATTGAAGAAGTCTGGATTCGTTCTGCCTTCACATGTAATACGCCTCATGGTGTATGTAAACGATGCTATGGCCGAAATCTTGCAACTGGCTCCGATGTTGAAGTCGGTGAGGCTGTCGGTATCATTGCTGCCCAATCAATCGGTGAGCCTGGTACACAGTTAACAATGCGTACATTCCATACAGGCGGGGTTGCCGGAGACGATATCACACAGGGTCTTCCGCGTATCCAAGAGCTTTTCGAAGCGCGTAATCCGAAAGGTCAGGCAACAATTACAGAAATCGACGGTACAGTCGTTGAGATCAATGAAGTTCGTGATAAGCAACAGGAAATTGTGGTTCAAGGCGCAGTGGAAACACGTTCTTATACGGCACCTTATAACTCCCGTTTGAAAGTAGCGGAAGGAGATAAAATTACTCGAGGCCAAGTACTGACAGAAGGTTCAATCGATCCGAAAGAGCTTCTGAAAGTGACTGACATGACTGCTGTTCAAGAGTATCTTCTCCATGAGGTTCAAAAGGTTTATCGTATGCAGGGTGTTGAAATCGGTGATAAACACGTAGAAGTAATGGTTCGCCAGATGCTTCGCAAAGTCCGCGTGATTGATGCCGGTGACACTGATGTGCTTCCAGGTACATTGCTTGATATTCACCAATTTACTGAAGCGAACAAAAAGGTATTGCTTGAAGGTAATCGTCCTGCTACAGGCCGTCCTGTTTTACTCGGTATTACAAAAGCATCTCTTGAAACTGATTCATTCTTATCTGCTGCTTCCTTCCAGGAAACAACACGTGTCCTTACAGACGCAGCGATCAAAGGTAAGCGTGATGAGCTTCTCGGCTTGAAAGAGAATGTTATCATCGGTAAGCTTGTTCCGGCTGGTACAGGTATGATGAAATACCGAAAAGTAAAAACAGTTTCAAATGTTCAGCCGACTGATGACATGGTTCCGGTTGAATAATTGATTTAAAGCTGCTGAAAGACTGCAAAACAGTCTTTCAGCAGATATTTTTAATAAAAAATCACTCTATGAGAAGAACGAAACTAAAAAATGTCATACTATGTTGACATACGTCTCCTAGAATGATAATATAACCAAGGTGCTCGAAATAAACCTGTTACTTTGGAGGATGTATTTATGTCTTATGATAAAGTATCACAGGCCAGATCAATTATTATTGGTACGAAGCAAACAGTGAAAGCTCTAAAACGAGGTTCGGTAAAGGAAGTAGTCGTTGCAGAAGACGCAGATCCTATCCTTACGAAAAGTGTTATTACACTTGCGAAAGATCAGGGGATCGCAGTCTCAATGGTCGAATCCATGAAAAAGCTCGGCAAAGCCTGCGGAATTGAAGTAGGAGCAGCAGCTGTTGCCATTATGTTATAACGTACTTTTTTGTTTTTGCGTGAGATTTTTTCTCGTGTGAAGACATTGTTTTTTGCCTTTTGATGAACCACCTGGGTATGTGGGTTATAAAACGTAATGAAGGGAGGAAAAAATAATGCCTACAATCAATCAGCTAATTCGTAAAGGACGCGTGAGTAAAGTAGAAAACTCAAAGTCTCCTGCACTTAACAAAGGATACAACAGCTTTAAAAAAGAGCACACTAATGTATCTTCTCCACAAAAACGCGGGGTATGTACTCGTGTTGGTACAATGACACCGAAAAAACCGAACTCAGCACTTCGTAAATATGCTCGTGTTCGTTTGACTAACGGAATCGAGGTTACGGCTTACATTCCTGGTATCGGTCACAACCTGCAAGAGCACAGCGTTGTACTAATCCGCGGCGGACGTGTAAAAGACTTACCAGGGGTACGTTACCACATCGTTCGTGGTGCGCTTGACACTGCTGGAGTAGAAAACCGTGCGCAAGGCCGTTCTAAATACGGAACTAAACGTCCTAAAGCAAAATAATAAACACAAAAACGTAAAAATAATGAAGGGAGGATATTCAGATGCCACGTAAAGGTCCTGTAGCAAAAAGAGATGTTTTACCTGATCCGCTTTATAATTCTAAGCTTGTATCTCGTCTAATCAACAAAATGATGATCGATGGTAAAAAAGGTAAGTCTCAAACAATCCTATACAAGTCATTCGATATCATTAAAGAACGTACTGGCAATGATGCAATGGAGGTTTTCGAACAAGCATTGAAAAACATCATGCCTGTACTTGAAGTTAAAGCACGCCGTGTAGGTGGTGCGAACTACCAAGTTCCTGTAGAAGTTCGTCCTGAACGTCGTACTACTCTCGGACTTCGCTGGTTAGTAAACTATGCTCGTCTTCGCGGAGAAAAAACGATGGAAGAGCGTTTAGCTAACGAAATCCTTGACGCAGCTAACAATACTGGTGCTGCTGTTAAGAAACGTGAAGATACGCATAAGATGGCTGAAGCAAACAAAGCTTTTGCTCACTATCGCTGGTAGGTTTCATATATTTAAAAAACACAATTTCCTAATAAGGAAGGAGAAATTACCCAATGGCAAGAGAGTTCTCCTTAGATAAAACTCGTAATATCGGGATCATGGCTCACATTGATGCTGGTAAAACGACTACTACAGAACGTATCTTGTTCTACACAGGCCGTATCCACAAAATTGGTGAAACTCATGAAGGAGCTTCACAAATGGACTGGATGGAGCAGGAACAAGAACGCGGCATCACAATCACATCCGCTGCGACAACTGCGCAGTGGAAAGGATACCGCGTAAACATCATCGATACTCCAGGACACGTAGACTTCACAGTTGAAGTTGAACGTTCTCTTCGTGTACTTGATGGTGCGGTTGCCGTACTTGATGCACAATCAGGCGTTGAGCCTCAAACAGAAACAGTATGGCGCCAAGCAACAACTTACGGAGTTCCGCGTGTCGTATTTGTCAACAAAATGGACAAAATCGGCGCAGATTTCCTTTATTCTGTAGGTACTTTAAGAGACCGTCTTCAAGCTAACGCCCATGCAATCCAATTGCCAATCGGTGCTGAAGACAACTTCGAAGGTATCATCGACCTTGTAGAAAACGTTGCGTATTTCTACGAAGATGATCTTGGAACTCGTTCTGATGCGAAAGAAATCCCTGAAGAGTACAAAGAACAAGCCGAAGAGCTTCGTAACAGCTTAATTGAAGCTGTCGCAGAGCTTGATGAAGAGCTTATGGAAAAGTACCTCGAAGGTGAAGAAATCACAATCGACGAGTTGAAAGCTGCAATCCGTAAAGGTACTTTGAATGTTGAATTCTATCCAGTACTAGTCGGTTCTGCTTTCAAAAACAAAGGTGTTCAGCTTGTACTTGATGCAGTTCTTGACTACCTTCCTGCACCAACTGATGTTGCTGCAATCAAAGGTGTACGCCCGGATACTGATGAAGAGATTGTTCGTCATTCTTCTGATGAAGAGCCATTCTCTGCACTTGCATTTAAAGTAATGACTGACCCTTATGTTGGTAAGCTGACGTTCTTCCGTGTGTACTCTGGAACTCTTGATTCCGGTTCATACGTGAAAAACTCAACAAAAGGCAAACGTGAGCGTGTCGGACGTATCCTGCAAATGCATGCCAACAGCCGTGAAGAGATCGCTACTGTTTATGCAGGAGACATCGCAGCTGCTGTAGGTCTAAAAGATACATCTACTGGAGATACTCTATGTGACGAAAAGGATCTTGTAATCCTTGAATCAATGGAATTCCCAGAGCCGGTTATCGATGTAGCGATTGAGCCTAAATCAAAAGCTGACCAAGATAAAATGGGTATCGCTTTAGCGAAACTTGCTGAAGAAGATCCTACATTCCGTACTCAAACAAATCCGGAAACTGGTCAGACGATCATCTCTGGTATGGGTGAACTTCACCTCGATATCATTGTTGACCGTATGAAGCGTGAATTCAAAGTAGAAGCTAACGTAGGTGCTCCTCAAGTTGCGTACCGTGAAACATTCCGTTCAGGTGCAAAAGTTGAAGGTAAATTCGTACGTCAATCTGGTGGACGCGGTCAGTTCGGACACGTTTGGATTGAATTCGAACCTAATGAAGAAGGCGCTGGATTTGAATTCGAAAACGCAATCGTCGGTGGTGTTGTTCCTCGTGAATACATCCCAGCCGTACAAGCAGGTCTTGAAGACTCTCTTGAAAATGGTGTCTTAGCAGGATTCCCGCTAATTGACATCAAGGCAAAACTTTTTGATGGATCTTACCATGATGTTGACTCAAATGAAATGGCGTTTAAAGTCGCTGCTTCAATGGCATTGAAAAATGCAGTCAGCAAATGTAATCCTGTTCTTCTTGAACCAATTATGAAAGTTGAAGTTGTTATTCCTGAAGAATACATGGGAGACATCATGGGTGATGTTACTTCTCGTCGCGGACGCGTAGAAGGTATGGAAGCTCGCGGTAACGCACAAGTTGTTCGCGCGATGGTTCCTCTTGCTGAAATGTTCGGTTACGCTACTGCACTTCGTTCTAATACGCAAGGTCGCGGTACGTTCACTATGTTCATGGATCACTACGAAGAAGTACCGAAGAGCATTTCTGAAGAAATTATCAAAAAAAATAAAGGCGAATAATTGATTTTGCCTCTTAACTCAAGTATAACTACTATTGTAAGATGAGGAAGTGAAAGCTTTCTTTCACTTCCTATCACACTATACATTACTAATTAAAAGCTCTTAAGGAGGATTTTAGAATGGCTAAAGAAAAATTCGACCGTTCCAAATCACATGCCAATATTGGTACAATTGGACACGTTGACCATGGTAAAACAACATTAACTGCTGCTATCACAACAGTACTTCATAAGAAATCTGGTAAAGGTACAGCTATGGCGTACGATCAAATTGATGGTGCACCAGAAGAGCGCGAGCGCGGAATCACAATCTCTACTGCACACGTTGAGTATGAAACTGAAACTCGTCACTATGCACACGTTGACTGCCCAGGACACGCTGACTATGTTAAAAACATGATCACTGGCGCTGCGCAAATGGACGGAGCTATCCTTGTAGTATCTGCTGCTGATGGCCCAATGCCACAAACTCGTGAGCACATCCTTCTTTCTAAAAACGTTGGTGTACCATACATCGTTGTATTCTTAAACAAATGCGACATGGTAGACGACGAAGAGCTTCTTGAACTAGTTGAAATGGAAGTTCGCGATCTTCTTAGCGAATATGACTTCCCTGGTGATGATGTACCAGTAATCAAAGGTTCTGCTCTTAAAGCACTTGAAGGTGATGCTGATTACGAAGCAAAAATCTTCGAACTTATGGATGCGGTTGATGAGTACATCCCAACTCCAGAGCGTGACACTGAAAAACCATTCATGATGCCAGTTGAGGACGTATTCTCAATCACTGGTCGTGGTACAGTTGCTACTGGACGTGTTGAACGCGGACAAGTTAAAGTCGGTGACGAAGTAGAAATCATCGGTCTTCAAGAAGAAAACAAAAAAACAACTGTTACAGGTGTTGAAATGTTCCGTAAGCTTCTTGATTACGCTGAAGCTGGAGACAACATTGGAGCCCTTCTTCGTGGTGTAGCTCGTGAAGACATCCAACGTGGTCAAGTACTTGCTAAACCAGGTACAATCACTCCGCACAGCAAATTCAAAGCTGAAGTTTACGTTCTTTCTAAAGAAGAGGGTGGACGTCATACTCCATTCTTCTCTAACTACCGTCCTCAGTTCTACTTCCGTACAACTGACGTAACTGGTATCATCCAACTTCCAGAAGGCGTAGAAATGGTTATGCCTGGAGACAACACTGAAATGATCGTTGAACTTATCTCTACAATCGCTATCGAAGAAGGAACTCGTTTCTCTATTCGTGAAGGCGGACGTACTGTTGGTTCAGGCGTTGTTTCTACAATCACTGAGTAATAGTATGATCATAAACGAGACCCCCTGCGGGTCTCGTTTTTTATTTTATAATCTATTTCTTGTATAATAGGATCTATCATATTCGAGGGGCTAATTTTTATGATTCCTGAAAAGAGATCAATCGCTATCATGAAAGAACTGACCATTGCCAAAACGAAGCAAATGCTGATGATTAATGGGGCTGATGTGAAAAATCCTTTGCTGCTTTTTTTACATGGCGGGCCGGGGACGCCCCAAATCGGGTATGTTAGGCATTATCAAAAAGAGCTGGAACAGCATTTTACAGTAGTACATTGGGATCAAAGAGGATCAGGGCTTTCTTATTCAAAACGAATTCCTCATCACTCCATGACAATCAGTCATTTCATTAATGATGCAATTCAAGTCACTCAATGGGTCCTAGACCATTTTTCAAAAACAAAACTATATCTTGCCGGCCATTCGTGGGGCTCGGTGCTAGCACTTCATGTACTGCAGCAACGTCCGGAGTTGTATTACGCGTATTATGGAATCAGCCAGGTTGTTAACCCTCACTATGAAGAATCAGCTGCTTATCATTATATTCGTGAAATGTGTGATGCAAAGAGAGCCAGTATAGTATCCAAGGCCATACGTTTTATTGGCGCTCCGCCTTGGGAGAAGGAGATCTATCATTATATCTATCGGTTTTGTGTTGAAATGAGTAGGGGAGGATTCACTCACCATCATCGTCAAGCTCTATCTATTTTTTTTCAAATGCTTACCGGGAATGAGTATGGAATAAAAAACATGCGCAAATTCCTCAATGGACATCGATTCAGCAAAAAACATTTAACTGATGAGTTGTACCAGTTTAATGGATTTGCATCAATTCCTTCTATTAAAGTGCCGTGCTTTTTCATTTCGGGGAGACACGATCTAATTGTTCCTGCTGAAATATCAAAACAGTTTTATCAAGAGCTTGAGGCGCCTGAAAAGCACTGGCTTCAATTTGAGAATTCCGCTCACACCCCGCATATCGAGGAGCCATCATTATTCGCAAGTACATTGAGTCGCCACGCACTGCACCACTTATGATAGGTCCTTGATAAATAAGAAAAACACCTGTATAATAAAAAAAGTGTGCAAATCATGCATATCTTAAATAAGTCTTGCAACATACGTCTGTTTTCTGTATAATGGTGTATGTTGGTCTTTTGACTGCGATGAAGCGAGAGGTTGCTGACACACCCGGCCGCTTTGCCATGGCAAGGTGTTCAGGTTTTTCTCGCGGAGAACTGTCTAACGTGATGTAGGCGAAAAGGAGGGAAAATAATGGCAAAACAAAAAATTCGTATTCGTTTGAAAGCATATGATCATAGAATCCTTGATCAATCTGCTGAGAAGATTGTTGAAACGGCAAAACGTTCTGGTGCCAGCGTATCTGGTCCGATCCCGTTGCCAACTGAAAAATCAGTTTACACAATCCTTCGTGCGGTGCACAAATACAAAGATTCTCGTGAGCAATTTGAAATGCGTACACATAAACGTTTAATCGACATTGTGAACCCAACACCACAAACTGTTGATGCTCTCATGCGATTAGATTTACCATCTGGTGTCGATATCGAAATTAAACTTTAATTCTAAAATATAGAATGATCTTAATAGGAGGTGTGACGAATGACCAAAGGAATCTTAGGAAGAAAAATTGGTATGACGCAAGTATTCGCAGAAAACGGTGATCTTATTCCGGTAACTGTTATTGAAGCTGCTCCAAACGTTGTTCTTCAAAAGAAATCAGCTGAAAACGATGGCTACGAGGCTATCCAGCTTGGTTTTGACGACAAGCGAGAAAAGCTTTCTAACAAACCTGAAAAAGGACACGTTGCAAAAGCGGAAACTGCTCCTAAGCGCTTCGTTAAAGAATTACGCGGAGTGGAAATGGATGCGTATGAAGTTGGTCAGGAAGTCAAGGTTGAAATTTTCTCTGCTGGAGAAATCGTAGATGTAACAGGAGTATCTAAAGGTAAAGGTTTCCAAGGTGCAATCAAGCGCCACGGACAATCTCGCGGACCTATGTCTCACGGTTCACGCTACCACCGTCGTCCTGGTTCAATGGGACCTGTAGATCCTAACCGTGTATTCAAAGGCAAACTATTACCTGGACGTATGGGCGGAGATCAAATCACTGTTCAAAACCTTGAAATCGTTAAAGTTGATGCGGAACGCAATCTTCTTTTGATCAAAGGTAACGTACCTGGTCCGAAGAAAACTTTAATCACTGTTAAAAGTGCTGTTAAATCTAAATAACTCTCTTAGGAAAGGAGGAAATTGATCATGCCAAAAGTAGCATTATACAACCAAAACGGTTCTACTGCTGGTGACATCGAATTAAACACTTCTGTATTTGGTATCGAGCCAAATGAGAGTGTTGTATTCGACGCTATTCTTATGCAAAGAGCTTCCTTACGTCAAGGATCTCACAAAGTAAAAAATCGTTCTGAAGTACGCGGCGGAGGTCGTAAACCATGGCGTCAAAAAGGTACTGGACGTGCCCGTCAAGGTTCTATCCGTTCACCGCAATGGCGCGGAGGTGGTGTCGTATTCGGCCCAACACCACGCAGCTATTCTTATAAATTACCTAAAAAAGTTCGCCGCTTGGCAATCAAATCAGTATTGTCTTCTAAAGTGATCGACAACAACATCATCGTACTTGAAGATCTTACTCTTGATACAGCTAAAACAAAAGAAATGGCAGCTATCCTTAAAGGATTATCTGTTGAGAAAAAAGCTTTAATTGTAACTGCGGACGCTAACGAAGCAGTCGCTTTATCTGCTCGCAACATTCCTGGAGTTACTGTAGTTGAAGCTAACGGAATCAACGTTTTAGACGTTGTCAACCACGAGAAGCTTCTGATTACAAAAGCAGCGGTTGAAAAAGTAGAGGAGGTGCTTGCATAATGAAAGATCCTCGTGATGTTCTAAAGCGCCCCGTCATTACTGAACGTTCTGCTGATTTAATGGCTGAAAAGAAATACACTTTTGAAGTTGATGTAAGAGCTAATAAAACAGAAGTGAAAGACGCGATTGAAAGCATCTTTGGAGTGAAAGTTGACAAAGTCAACATCATGAACTACAAAGGTAAATCAAAACGTGTCGGACGCTACACTGGTATGACTAGCCGTCGCAGAAAAGCGATCGTAAAACTTACTGCAGACAGCAAAGAAATCGAAATTTTTGAAGCTTAATTATCTGTAAAAAGAAGGAGGGAAATTCAAAATGGCGATTAAAAAGTATAAACCGACCTCTAATGGACGTCGTGGCATGACAACTTCAGATTTTGCTGAAATCACGACTGACAAGCCGGAAAAATCCTTGCTTGCTCCCCTTCACAAAAAAGGCGGACGTAACAACCAAGGTAAATTGACTGTACGTCACCAAGGTGGCGGACATAAACGCCAATACCGTGTTATCGACTTCAAACGCGATAAAGATGGTATACCTGGACGCGTTGCTACAGTTGAATACGATCCAAACCGTTCAGCTAACATCGCTCTAATCAACTATGCAGACGGAGAAAAACGTTACATTCTTGCTCCTAAAGGAATTCAAGTGGGTACTGAAATCATGTCAGGTCCTGAAGCTGACATTAAAGTAGGTAATGCACTTCCACTTATCAACATCCCTGTTGGTACTGTTGTGCATAACATTGAATTAAAACCTGGCAAAGGCGGACAGCTTGTACGTTCAGCTGGTACATCTGCTCAGGTTCTTGGTAAAGAAGGTAAATACGTTCTTGTGCGTCTTAACTCTGGGGAAGTTCGCATGATTCTTTCTGCTTGCCGTGCTTCTATCGGTCAAGTAGGTAATGAACAGCACGAACTTATCAACATTGGTAAAGCTGGACGTTCTCGCTGGAAAGGCATCCGTCCTACAGTTCGTGGTTCTGTAATGAACCCTAACGATCACCCACACGGTGGTGGTGAAGGACGTGCGCCAATCGGACGTAAATCACCTATGTCTCCATGGGGTAAACCAACTCTTGGATTCAAGACACGTAAGAAAAAGAGCAAATCTGATAAATTTATCGTACGTCGTCGTAAAAATAAATAACGGGGTTGTCTACGGTTCATTTCGGACCGTAGTGCAATCACGAAGGGAGGTTCCAAAATGGCTCGCAGCTTGAAAAAAGGACCATTTGTCGATGGACACTTGATGACAAAAATCGAGAAATTAAACGAATCAGACAAGAAACAAGTGGTAAAAACTTGGTCTCGTCGTTCCACTATTTTCCCACAGTTTATTGGTCACACAATCGCAGTCTATGACGGACGTAAACACGTGCCTGTATTCATCTCTGAAGATATGGTAGGGCACAAGTTGGGTGAATTCGCTCCAACTCGTACGTACAAAGGTCATGCTAGTGATGACAAAAAAACAAGACGCTAAGAGAGGAGGCTTTTAAATGCAAGCTAAAGCTGTTGCAAGAACAGTCCGTATTGCTCCTCGTAAAGCACGTCTAGTAATGGACCTAATTCGAGGCAAGCAAGTAGGTGAGGCAGTATCAATCTTGAACCTTACACCAAGAGCTGCTTCTCCAATTATCGAGAAAGTATTAAAATCCGCTATTGCAAATGCTGAGCATAACTATGAAATGGACGTTAACAACCTGGTTATTTCTCAAGCATTCGTTGACGAAGGCCCTACGTTAAAAAGATTCCGCCCACGTGCTATGGGACGTGCGAGCCAAATCAACAAACGTACGAGCCACATTACAATCGTTGTATCAGAAAAGAAGGAGGGATAAGTAGTGGGTCAAAAGGTAAATCCAGTCGGTCTTCGTATCGGAGTCATTCGTGATTGGGAATCTAAGTGGTACGCTGGTAAAGATTACGCTGACTTCCTGCACGAAGATTTAAAAATTCGTGAATACATTAGCAAACGCCTTTCTGACGCTTCTGTTTCTAAAGTAGAAATCGAGCGTGCAGCAAACCGCGTTAACATTACGATCCACACAGCTAAGCCTGGTATGGTTATCGGTAAAGGCGGTTCTGAAGTTGAAGCACTTCGCAAAGCCCTTAACAGCCTTACTGGCAAGCGTGTACACATTAACATTCTTGAAATCAAAAGAGCAGATCTTGATGCACAGCTAGTTGCTGACAACATCGCTCGTCAATTAGAAAACCGTGTTTCTTTCCGCCGTGCGCAGAAACAACAAATCCAACGCACAATGCGCGCTGGAGCACAAGGTGTGAAAACAATGGTTTCTGGTCGTCTTGGCGGTGCAGATATCGCTCGTTCTGAATACTACAGTGAAGGAACTGTTCCATTGCACACATTACGTGCGGACATTGACTATGCAACATCTGAAGCTGACACTACTTACGGTAAGCTTGGTGTAAAAGTCTGGATCTATCGTGGAGAGGTTCTTCCTACTAAGAAGAAAACTGAGGAAGGAGGAAAATAATATGTTATTACCAAAACGCGTTAAATATCGCAGAGAGCATCGCGGAAAAATGCGTGGCCGTGCGAAAGGCGGTACTGAAGTACATTTTGGTGAGTTCGGTATCCAAGCTCTTGAAGCTTCATGGATTACTAACCGTCAAATCGAAGCTGCACGTATTGCGATGACTCGTTACATGAAACGTGGCGGTAAAGTTTGGATCAAAATTTTCCCTTCTAAACCTTACACTGCTAAACCACTTGAGGTACGTATGGGATCCGGTAAAGGGGCTCCAGAAGGTTGGGTAGCTGTTGTAAAACCGGGCAAAGTTTTATTTGAGATTTCTGGTGTGTCTGAAGAGGTTGCCCGTGAAGCACTTCGTCTTGCATCTCACAAATTGCCAATTAAAACGAAGTTCGTAAAACGTGAAGAAATTGGTGGTGAATCAAATGAAAGCTAATGAAATTCGTGACCTTACCACTGCTGAAATTGAACAAAAAGTAAAGTCTCTTAAAGAAGAACTTTTCAATCTTCGCTTTCAATTAGCGACAGGACAACTTGAAAATACTGCTCGCATTCGTGAAGTGCGCAAAGCCATCGCGCGCATGAAAACTGTGATTCGTGAAAGAGAAATTGCTGCAAATAAATAATCACTGAGGGGAGGTCGTGAGCATGAGCGAACGTAACCAGCGCAAAGTTTACCAAGGCCGTGTAGTTTCTGACAAAATGGATAAAACCATTACTGTTGTTGTTGAAACATACAAAAAACATACACTTTACGGTAAACGCGTAAAATACTCAAAAAAATTCAAAGCACATGATGAAAATAATCAAGCTAAAATCGGTGACATCGTAAAGATCATGGAAACTCGTCCATTGTCTGCAACTAAGCGTTTCCGTCTAGTTGAAGTTGTCGAAGAAGCTGTTATTATCTAATAAAGTTCGGAATTCTTTTTCCGAAGGGAGGTAACAAATAATGATTCAACAAGAGACTCGTTTAAAAGTAGCTGATAACTCTGGCGCTCGTGAAGTGCTTACTATTAAAGTTCTTGGCGGTTCTGGACGCAAAACAGCTAACATTGGTGATGTCATTGTTTGCACGGTTAAACAAGCAACACCAGGAGGCGTTGTCAAAAAAGGTGAAGTCGTAAGAGCTGTTATCGTTCGCACGAAAAGCGGAGCACGCAGAAGCGACGGTTCATACATCAGCTTCGATGAGAATGCATGTGTTATCATCCGTGACGACAAGAGCCCGCGTGGAACTCGTATCTTCGGACCAGTTGCTCGTGAGTTGCGTGAAAACAACTTTATGAAAATTGTTTCTCTAGCTCCAGAAGTTATCTAATGAAATAAATGCCTTAGTCAAGGAGGTGCGATCAGGATGCATGTTAAAAAAGGCGATAAAGTAATGGTTATCTCTGGTAAAGATAAAGGCAAACAAGGAACAATCCTTGCTGCTTTCCCTAAAAAGGACCGCGTTTTAGTTGAAGGTGTGAACATGGTGAAGAAACACTCTAAACCAACTCAAGCTAACCCTCAAGGCGGTATTTCTAATCAAGAGGCGCCAATTCATGTATCAAACGTTATGCCGCTCGATCCTAAAACAGGTGAAGTGACTCGCGTAGGATACAAAGTGGAAGATGGCAAAAAAGTTCGTGTAGCAAAAAAATCTGGGCAAGTTCTAGATAAATAGTATTAAAAGGAAGGGAGGTCTATCTCATGAACCGCCTTAAAGAAAAGTACAATAAAGAAATTGCACCTGCTTTAATGACAAAGTTCAACTATAATTCTGTCATGCAAGTGCCTAAAATCGAAAAAATCGTAATCAACATGGGTGTTGGTGACGCTGTTCAAAACGCGAAAGCAATCGACAGTGCTGTTGAAGAATTAACGTTTATCGCAGGTCAAAAACCTGTCGTTACTCGTGCGAAGAAATCAATTGCTGGATTCCGTCTTCGTGAAGGAATGCCTATCGGTGCGAAAGTAACTCTTCGCGGAGAGCGCATGTATGATTTCCTTGATAAACTTATTTCTGTATCTTTACCGCGTGTACGTGACTTCCGCGGGATTTCTAAAAAATCTTTCGACGGTCGCGGTAACTACACACTTGGTATCAAAGAACAGTTAATCTTCCCTGAAATTGACTACGATAAAGTAACAAAGGTTCGCGGAATGGACATCGTTATCGTAACAACTGCTAATACTGACGAAGAAGCTCGTGAGCTATTAACTCAAGTAGGTATGCCGTTCCAGAAATAATCAATGAAAGGGAGGCGAAATCGTGGCTAAAAAGTCTATGATTGCGAAACAACAACGTACACCAAAGTTTAAAGTACAAGAGTACACACGCTGTGAACGCTGCGGACGTCCGCATTCAGTCATTCGTAAATTTAAACTTTGCCGTATTTGTTTCCGTGAGCTTGCATATAAAGGACAAATTCCTGGCGTGAAAAAAGCCAGCTGGTAATCCCCAAGAAAGGGAAGGAGGTAATTATATAATGGTTATGACAGATCCAATTGCAGATATGCTAACTCGTATTCGCAATGCAAACATGGTACGTCATGAGAAGCTTGAAATTCCTGCTTCTAAATTGAAAAGAGAAATTGCTGAAATTTTAAAGCGTGAAGGTTTCATTCGTGACGTTGAGTTCGTAGAAGACAGCAAACAAGGTATCATCCGCGTTTTCTTGAAATACGGACAAAACAACGAGCGCGTTATCACTGGTCTTAAAAGAATCAGCAAGCCTGGTTTGCGTGTATATGCTAAATCTAATGAAGTACCTCGCGTACTTAACGGTCTTGGAATTGCGATTATTTCTACATCACAAGGTGTTTTAACGGACAAAGAAGCCCGTGCAAAACAAGCTGGTGGAGAAGTTCTAGCATACGTTTGGTAAGAAGTTTAACATGAATGGAGGTGTTTGGTATGTCTCGTGTAGGTAAGAAGTTACTTGAGATTCCTGCTGATGTTACAGTTACGTTGAACGATAACAATACTGTAGCTGTGAAAGGACCAAAAGGAGAATTAACTCGTACGTTTCACCCTGATATGGAGATTAAAGTAGAGGACAATGTGCTTACAGTCGCTCGTCCTTCTGATCATAAAGAGCACCGTGCGCTGCATGGTACTACTCGCAGTCTGCTTGGCAACATGGTTGAAGGTGTATCTAAAGGATTTGAAAGAGGTTTGGAATTAGTCGGTGTCGGTTACCGTGCGTCTAAATCCGGAAATAAACTTGTTTTAAACGTTGGATACTCTCACCCTGTTGAGATCGTTCCTGAGGAAGGCATCGAAATTGAAGTTCCTTCTCAAACTAAAGTAGTTGTAAAAGGAACAGACAAAGAACGTGTAGGAGCTATTGCTGCTAACATTCGTGCTGTCCGTTCACCAGAGCCTTACAAAGGTAAAGGTATCCGCTACGAAGGTGAAGTTGTTCGCCGCAAAGAAGGTAAATCTGCTAAGTAAGATCGCTTAAAGTGAAGAAAGGAGTGACCTAGATGATTACGAAAACTAGCAAAAATGCTGCTCGTCTTAAAAGACACGCTCGTGTTCGCGCTAAACTTTCCGGTACTGCTGAAAGACCGCGTCTGAACGTTTTCCGTTCTAACAAGCACATTTACGCTCAAATCATCGATGATGTAAATGGTGTAACACTTGCTAGTGCATCTACTCTCGATAAAGACTTGAACGTTGAAAGCACAGGAGATGCTTCTGCTGCTACTAAAGTTGGAGAATTAGTTGCAAAACGCGCTGCTGAAAAAGGCATTTCTGACGTAGTATTTGACCGTGGCGGATACTTATACCATGGACGTGTAAAAGCTTTAGCTGATGCTGCTCGTGAAGCTGGACTTAAATTTTAATAAAAGAAGGAGGGACACATGATTATGCGTCGTATTGACCCAAGCAAATTAGAGTTAGAAGAACGCTTAGTTACGGTTAACCGCGTAGCGAAAGTTGTTAAAGGTGGTCGTCGTTTCCGCTTCGCAGCTCTAGTCGTTGTCGGTGACAAAAACGGACACGTAGGATTCGGTACTGGTAAAGCACAAGAAGTACCAGAAGCGATCCGCAAAGCTGTTGAAGATGCGAAAAAGAATTTAATTGAAGTACCAATGGTTGGAACTACAATTCCACACGAAATCATCGGACGTTTCGGTGCAGGTAACATCTTGTTAAAACCTGCTTCTGAAGGTACTGGAGTTATCGCTGGAGGCCCTGTACGTGCGGTACTTGAGCTTGCAGGTGTAGCTGATATCCTTTCTAAGTCTTTAGGTTCTAACACACCGATCAACATGATTCGTGCAACTCTTCAAGGTTTAAGTGAACTTAAACGTGCTGAAGACGTTGCGAAGCTTCGTGGAAAATCTGTAGAAGAACTGTTAGGATAAGGAGGGAACATTAATGGCTAAATTAGAAATTACCCTCAAACGAAGTGTAATCGGTCGTCCGGAAGATCAACGCGTTACTGTGAGAACACTTGGTTTAAAGAAAACAAACCAAACTGTTGTTCATGAAGACAACGCTGCGATTCGCGGTATGATTAATAAAGTATCTCATTTAGTTTCTGTTAAAGAACAATAAAAATATTTGATCGGATAAGGAGGTGTCCTAATGAAACTTCATGAATTAAAACCTTCAGAAGGTTCACGCAAAACGCGTAATCGCGTAGGTCGTGGTATTGGTTCTGGTAACGGTAAAACAGCTGGTAAAGGTCACAAAGGTCAAAACGCTCGTTCTGGCGGCGGTGTGCGTCCAGGATTCGAGGGGGGACAAATGCCTTTATTCCAACGTCTTCCTAAACGCGGTTTCACTAACATCAACCGCAAGGATTACACTGTAGTCAACCTAGACAAATTGAACGGTTTTGCAGAAGGAACGGAAGTCACTCCTGAACTTCTTCTTGAGACTGGTGTTATTAGCAAACTTAATGCAGGAGTAAAGATTCTTGGCAACGGTAAATTAGAGAAAAAATTAACTGTAAAAGCCAATAAATTCTCTGCTTCTGCGAAAGAAGCTGTTGAAGCTGCTGGCGGTACAGCTGAGGTGATCTAACTTGTTTAAAACAATCTCCAACTTTATGCGTGTGAGTGATATCAGGAATAAAATCATATTCACTTTACTCATGCTTATCGTCTTTCGCATAGGTGCGTTTATTCCTGTGCCTTATGTTAACGCTGAAGCGTTACAGGCACAGTCTCAAATGGGTGTTTTTGATCTCCTTAATACATTTGGCGGCGGTGCGCTTTACCAATTCTCCATTTTTGCAATGGGAATTACTCCTTATATCACGGCTTCGATCATCATTCAGCTGCTTCAGATGGATGTTGTGCCGAAGTTTACCGAGTGGTCTAAGCAAGGTGAAGTTGGCCGCCGTAAATTAGCTCAGTTCACAAGGTACTTTACGATTGTGCTTGGGTTCATCCAAGCGTTAGGTATGTCATACGGATTCAACAATCTGGCAAACGGTATGCTGATCGAAAATTCGGGTGTTTCGACATATCTCATCATTGCTTTAGTGCTCACTGGCGGAACTGCCTTTTTAATGTGGCTCGGAGAACAAATTACGTCTCATGGGGTAGGCAACGGAATATCGATCATTATCTTCGCGGGGATTGTGGCTAGTATTCCAAAAACGGTTGGACAAATATATGAGACTCAATTTGTCGGCAGCGACGATCAGTTGTTTATTCATATTGTAAAAATCGCACTTCTTGTGATTGCGATTTTAGCAGTTATTGTTGGAGTTATTTTCATTCAGCAAGCCGTACGGAAAATTGCGATTCAATATGCTAAAGGCACAGGTCGTTCACCTGCAGGCGGAGGACAGTCTACTCACCTACCATTGAAAGTAAACCCTGCGGGGGTTATTCCGGTCATCTTTGCGGTTGCGTTTCTGATAACGCCGCGGACGATCGCGTCATTCTTTGGAACAAATGATGTGACAAAGTGGATTCAAAACTACTTTGATAATACGCATCCGGTGGGTATGGTGATATATGTTGCGTTGATTATTGCCTTTACGTACTTTTATGCTTTTGTACAGGTCAATCCTGAACAAATGGCTGATAACCTTAAAAAACAGGGTGGCTATATCCCGGGGGTTCGTCCAGGGAAAATGACTCAAGATAGAATTACGAGCATTTTGTATCGACTTACGTTTGTGGGTTCTATATTCTTAGCCGTGATTTCCATTCTTCCTATCTTTTTCATTCAATTCGCTGGATTGCCTCAAAGTGCACAAATTGGCGGAACATCTTTGTTAATTGTTGTCGGGGTAGCCTTAGAGACAATGAAGCAACTAGAAAGCCAGTTGGTGAAACGAAACTACCGTGGATTTATGAAAAACTAGAGGAAATGGATTTATCCATTCCCTCTTAATAAAGAGAGGACGGGGGAAATCCGAATGAACTTAGTCTTAATGGGGCTTCCTGGTGCCGGTAAAGGTACACAGGGCGAACGAATTGTTGAGGATTATGGGATTCCTCATATCTCAACAGGAGATATGTTCCGTGCTGCTATGAAAGAAGAAACACCACTCGGACTCGAAGCAAAATCTTATATTGATAAGGGAGAGCTCGTACCTGACGAAGTCACAATCGGAATTGTAAAAGAAAGGCTTGGCAAAGACGATTGTGAAAGAGGTTTTCTTCTGGACGGATTTCCGCGAACAGTCGCTCAAGCCGAGGCTCTTGAAGGAATTCTTGAGGAGTACGGCAAGCCGATTGATTATGTCATTAACATTGAAGTCGACAAGGATGTTCTGATGGAACGTCTGACTGGACGCAGAATTTGCAGTGTTTGCGGCACAACCTATCATTTAGTCTTTAATCCGCCGAAAACGCCGGGTGTTTGTGATAAAGACGGAGGCGAACTCTATCAACGGGCAGATGATAATGAGGAAACAGTCTCTAAACGGCTTGAGGTAAACATGAAGCAAACTCAGCCTTTACTCGATTTTTATTCTGAGAAAGGTTATCTTGCAAACGTGAATGGCCAACAGGACATTCAAGACGTATATGCAGATGTGAAGGATCTTCTTGGAGGATTAAAAAAATGATTATCTGTAAAACCCCACGTGAACTTGGTATCATGCGGGAAGCAGGGCGAATCGTGGCTTTAACTCATGAAGAGTTAAAAAAGCATATTAAACCAGGAATCTCGACAAAAGAATTGGATCAAATTGCCGAACGTTTTATTAATAAGCAGGGTGCAATCCCATCTTTTAAGGGGTATAATGGGTTTCGCGGGAGCATTTGCGTATCAGTTAATGAAGAACTCGTTCACGGTATTCCTGGCAGCAGGGTGCTGAAGGACGGAGACATCATCAGTATTGATATCGGTGCTAAATTAAATGGTTATCATGGTGACTCTGCATGGACATATCCGGTAGGAAACATCAGCAATGATGACAAAAAACTTCTGGAAGTGACAGAGGAGTCTTTATATAAAGGCTTGCAGGAAGCAAAACCAGGTGAACGTTTGTCGAATATTTCCCACGCAATACAAACGTATGTCGAAAATGAGCAGTTTTCAGTTGTTAGGGAGTATGTCGGACATGGTGTTGGTCAAGACTTGCATGAGGACCCGCAAATTCCTCATTATGGTCCGCCCAACAAAGGACCACGGCTCAAACCTGGCATGGTTCTCGCTATTGAACCTATGGTGAACGCTGGCAGCCGCTACGTGAAAACATTGGCTGATAACTGGACGGTTGTAACGGTAGATGGGAAAAAGTGTGCTCATTTTGAACATACAATTGCGATTACGGAAACGGGTTTTGATATACTGACGAGAGTCTAGGTGATGAAAATAATTCCGAAGACAGGTGTTTTTTCCGGCTTGATAGGGCAGAAAGTTTGGATGAACATTGGCAGGACTGAATTCATCTTGCTGTTGTCATTGGAATTGTTAACGATCATCATTGTACTAACAGCAGACGGAGAAAAGCGTACATTTCATTCTCCTAAGAAAAAGAATATCAATCATTTAACCCTTTATGATTGCGTATCTCCGGAAGTTCAGAACAGTATAAACGAAACAGGGCGTGTGACAAACGGAAAACTGAGATTTTCTCTTTTGAAATTTGTCAGAAAGCAAGTTACTGATTTGAAGAAGGGAGAACACTTGAATGGCGAAAGACGATGTAATTGAAGTGGAAGGTACTATAGTCGAAACATTGCCAAACGCGATGTTCAAAGTTGAACTCGAAAACGGCCATACTGTTTTGGCTCATGTATCTGGTAAAATCCGCATGCACTTCATTCGCATTTTACCTGGAGACAAAGTTACGGTAGAATTATCTCCATATGACTTAACTCGTGGCAGGATTACGTACCGTTACAAATAAAGCACTCCGGAAACTGAAGGAGGTTGGAAACACATGAAAGTGAGACCATCAGTTAAACCAATCTGCGAAAAATGTAAAGTTATTCGCAGAAAAGGAAAAGTAATGGTGATCTGTGAAAATCCAAAGCATAAACAAAAACAAGGATAATTTATAAGGAGGTGCCCAGAGAATGGCTCGTATTGCTGGTGTAGATATCCCACGTGACAAACGTGTTGTTATTTCTTTAACGTATGTCTTCGGAATTGGCCGCACAACGGCTCAACAAGTCTTGAAAGAGGCTGGTGTTTCAGAAGATACTCGTGTGCGTGATCTTACTGAAGAAGAACTTGGTAAAATCCGTGATGTTATTGATAAACTGAAAGTAGAAGGTGACCTTCGCCGTGAAGTTTCTCTTAACATTAAGCGTCTGATCGAAATCGGAAGCTACCGCGGAATCCGCCATCGCAGAGGTTTGCCTGTTCGCGGACAAAACTCTAAAAACAATGCGCGTACTCGTAAAGGTCCGCGTCGTACTGTAGCTAACAAGAAAAAATAAGTAAGGGAGGTACCTAAACAATGGCTGCTGCTCGTAAATCTAACACGCGTAAACGTCGCGTGAAAAAGAATATTGAGTCTGGAATTGCTCATATTCGCTCAACTTTCAATAACACGATCGTTACGATCACTGACACTCATGGTAATGCTCTTTCTTGGTCTAGTGCCGGAGCTCTAGGGTTCAGAGGTTCTCGTAAATCTACTCCTTTTGCTGCGCAAATGGCTGCAGAAACAGCTGCTAAAGGTTCAATCGAACATGGTCTTAAAACTCTTGAGGTTACTGTTAAAGGCCCTGGTTCAGGCCGTGAAGCTGCAATTCGTGCACTTCAAGCTGCTGGACTAGAAGTCACTGCTATCAGAGACGTAACTCCTGTTCCTCATAACGGATGCCGTCCACCAAAACGTCGCCGCGTGTAATTTGTTTGTATAGATTTTGTGTCCCTGTCAATAATGGGTTATGATACAGTTATTTATGAAACGAATGCACCGACTCGTTGCCTGAGCACATACGGGACTAAACAATGGGGAATTTCGGATGGAATCTCATATGATTCTATTCGAGGTTTCGACGTTTTGAAGGAGGGTTTTAAGTAATGATCGAGATTGAAAAACCAAAAATCGAAACGGTTGAAATCAGCGACGATGCCAAATTTGGTAAGTTTGTCGTAGAGCCACTTGAGCGTGGATATGGTACAACTCTGGGTAACTCCTTACGTCGTATCCTCTTATCCTCACTCCCTGGTGCCGCTGTAACATCAATCCAGATAGATGGTGTACTGCACGAATTCTCGACAATTGAAGGCGTTGTGGAAGATGTTACAACGATTATCTTACACATTAAAAAGCTTGCATTGAAAATCTACTCTGATGAAGAGAAGACGTTAGAAATTGATGTACAGGGCGAAGGAACTGTAACGGCAGCAGATATTACACACGATAGTGATGTAGAGATTTTAAATCCAGATCTTCATATCGCGACTCTTGGTGAGAATGCGAGTTTCCGAGTTCGCCTTACTGCTCAAAGAGGACGTGGGTATACGCCTGCTGACGCAAACAAGAGAGACGATCAGCCAATCGGCGTGATTCCGATCGATTCTATCTTTACACCAGTTTCTCGTGTATCTTATCAGGTAGAGAACACTCGTGTAGGCCAAGTTGCAAACTATGATAAACTTACACTTGATGTTTGGACTGATGGAAGCACTGGACCGAAAGAAGCCATTGCGCTTGGTTCAAAGATTTTAACTGAACACCTTAATATATTCGTTGGTTTAACTGACGAAGCTCAACATGCTGAAATCATGGTTGAAAAAGAAGAAGATCAAAAAGAGAAAGTTCTTGAAATGACAATTGAAGAATTAGATCTTTCTGTTCGTTCTTACAACTGTTTAAAGCGTGCGGGTATTAACACGGTTCAAGAGCTTGCGAACAAGACGGAAGAAGATATGATGAAAGTTCGTAATTTAGGACGCAAATCACTTGAAGAAGTGAAAGCGAAACTAGAAGAACTTGGACTCGGACTTCGCAAAGACGATTGACTAGTTTCCTATGCGAACTAGGATTTTCGTGTGTTTATTATCAGAAACAGCATTCCAATAAAGGAGGGGACATCACATGTCATACAGAAAACTAGGACGTACGAGTGCACAGCGTAAAGCTATGCTTCGTGATCTTACAACTGATTTGATCATCAACGAAAGAATCGAAACAACTGAAACACGTGCGAAAGAACTTCGCTCTGTAGTTGAAAAAATGATCACGCTTGGCAAACGCGGTGATCTTCACGCTCGCCGTCAAGCTGCTGCATACATCCGCAACGAGGTTGCTAACGAAGAAAATAACCAAGATGCACTTCAAAAATTATTCTCTGACATTGCAACTCGTTACGAGGAGCGCCAAGGCGGATACACACGTATTATGAAGCTTGGTCCTCGCCGTGGTGACGGAGCACCAATGGCAATTATCGAATTGGTTTAATATCACATATTTTTGTGTATCTAAAGAAGGGCGGGACAGTTTCTAACTGGATCTATGCCCTTTTTTTAGATACTGCAACTTTTTATATAGAGAGAATAGCAGAGCGTTAGCTGAGAGGAGGCCGGTTTTCCATGAATCAAAATCAGTTGATATCGGTAGAGGATATCGTATTTCGATATCGGAAAGACGCAGAAAGGCGGGCACTAGACGGCGTCTCCCTGCAGGTGTATGAGGGTGAATGGCTTGCTATTGTAGGTCATAACGGTTCAGGAAAATCAACACTGGCCCGGACTTTGAATGGTTTAATCCTTCCTGAATCAGGTGATATCAAGGTTGCCGGGATTCAATTGACAGAGGAATCGGTTTGGGAAGTGCGTAAGAAGATTGGTATGGTCTTTCAAAATCCGGATAACCAATTTGTCGGAACGACAGTTCGCGATGATGTGGCTTTTGGTTTAGAAAACAATGGTGTACCGCGGGAAGAAATGATTGAGAGAGTAGACTGGGCAGTAAAACAGGTGAATATGCAAGATTTTCTCGATCAAGAGCCGCACCATCTCTCCGGAGGCCAAAAGCAGAGAGTTGCGATTGCGGGAGTTATTGCCGCACGTCCTGATATTATTATCTTAGATGAAGCAACATCTATGCTTGACCCGATTGGGCGAGAAGAAGTGCTTGAAACGGTAAGACACTTAAAGGAACAGGGCATGGCAACTGTCATTTCCATCACACATGATTTGAATGAGGCGGCAAAAGCAGATCGAATCATTGTCATGAATGGCGGTAAGAAACATGCCGAAGGGACGCCTGAAGAGATTTTTAAATTGAATAAGGAACTTGTTCGAATCGGGCTTGATTTACCCTTCTCATTCCAGCTTAGCCAGCTATTACGTGAAAATGGACTGGCACTGGAAGAAAATCATTTGACTCAGGAAGGGCTGGTGAAAGAGCTATGGACATTACAATCAAAGATGTAGAGCATCGCTATCAGATGAAGACGCCGTTTGAGCGCCTTGCACTGTATGACATCAATGCATCGATTAAAGAAGGAAGCTACGTAGCCGTTATCGGGCATACAGGCTCTGGCAAGTCCACTCTTCTTCAGCACCTGAATGGTCTTCTGAAGCCGACGAAGGGACAGATATCACTAGACAGCACTGTCATTCAGGCAGGGAAAAAGAATAAAGAGCTGAAAGCCCTTCGCAAAAAAGTCGGAATCGTTTTCCAATTTCCTGAACATCAATTATTCGAAGAAACAGTTCTCAAAGATATTTCGTTCGGACCAATGAATTTTGGTGTGAAAAAAGAGGCTGCTGAACAAAGAGCGAGAGAGATGCTGAAGCTTGTAGGTTTAGCAGAAGAGCTTCTGGACAGATCGCCTTTTGAATTAAGCGGGGGACAAATGCGCAGAGTTGCAATTGCCGGCGTACTTGCAATGGATCCTGAAGTGCTTGTTTTGGATGAACCGACTGCTGGATTGGATCCAAGAGGTCGAAAAGAGATAATGGACATGTTTTATGAGCTTCATCAACGGGGAAACCTGACGACGATCCTTGTGACTCACAGCATGGAGGATGCCGCTGCATACGCTGATGAAATGATTGTCATGCATAAAGGAACGATACAAGCTTCAGGCAGTCCGCGTGATCTGTTTTTAAAAGGTGAAGAGATGGCTGGCTGGGGGCTGGATCTTCCGGAAACGATCAAATTCCAAAGACAGCTGGAAGCTGCACTTGGCGTCAAATTTAAAGAGCCTATGCTCACGATTGAAGATGCCGCTGCTGAAATCCGTACTCTCTTTCATGGGGAGAAAACCTTATGATGGACAGCATGATTATCGGCAAGTATGTACCGGGCTCTTCACTTGTGCACCGGCTTGACCCCAGAACAAAGCTCATCACGATCTTTTTATTTGTTTGTATCGTATTCTTAGCCAATAATGTACAGACATATGCACTGCTTGGATTATTTACAGTGGGCGTCGTTTCTTTAACAAGAGTTCCTTTCTCTTTTTTAATGAAAGGGTTGAAGCCTATTATCTGGATTGTCCTTTTCACGTTCCTTCTTCACATTTTAATGACACACGAAGGACCGATTATCTTTCAAATAGGCGTTTTCAAAGTCTATGAGGGCGGTTTGGTTCAAGGGATATTCATTTCTCTAAGATTCGTCTATCTGATTTTAATCACAACCTTATTAACACTAACGACTACTCCGATTGAGATTACCGATGGAATGGAACAGCTGCTGAATCCATTAAAAAAAGTAAAGCTTCCTGTGCACGAGCTGGCTCTTATGATGTCAATTTCTTTGCGGTTTATCCCGACCTTGATGGAGGAGACAGATAAGATCATGAAGGCTCAGATGGCGCGAGGCGTTGATTTTACAAGCGGCCCTGTCAAAGACAGAGTAAAGGCTATTGTCCCGCTTCTTGTCCCTCTCTTCGTCAGTGCATTCAAACGTGCCGAGGAGCTTGCGGTGGCAATGGAAGCAAGAGGCTATCAAAGCGGAGAGGGACGTACGAAATATAGAAAGCTTGTATGGACAGGAAAAGATACTTCTGTCATTGTCAGCTTGATGGTATTGGCTGCTTTGTTATTTTTCTTAAGAGCTTAGAGGTGCTGGTATGAGACTGAAATGCACGATTTCTTATGACGGACATTTGTTTAACGGTTATCAGGTTCAGCCGGGCAAACGAACGGTTCAGAGTGAACTGGAGAAGGCTTTAGCTGTCCTGCATAAGTCGAAAGAAAGAATTCCGGTCGTATCGTCAGGAAGAACAGACAGCGGGGTTCACGCAGCCGGACAGGTGATTCATTTTGATACACCGCTGTCTATCCCGGCAGAGAGATGGCCGTATGCCTTAAATGCACTGCTTCCGGACGATATCGCAGTCAAACAGGCAGAAATTGCGGATGATGGGTTCCATGCACGATTTAGCGCAGTGAAAAAAGAATATCGCTACTTTGTATACACGGATAAACACCCGGACGTATTTAAACGGCATTACGCTTACCATTTTTCATATCACCTTAATGTGCAGAACATGAGAGAAGCGGCAAAGCATCTTTTAGGGACGCATGATTTTACGAGCTTTTGCGCGGTTAAAACAGAAGTGCAGGACAAGGTAAGAACGATTTACGAACTTGATTGGACTGAGACAGATGACGGCCTGCAAATGCGGATCACAGGCAGCGGTTTCTTATATAATATGGTCAGAATTATTGCGGGTACTTTGCTTGATGCAGGTATTGGCAAAATTTCTCCCAATGATGTGAAATCCATGCTGGAAGCGAAGGATCGCGAAGCGGCAGGGCGCACAGCGCCGGGGCACGGGCTATATTTATGGAACGTTTTCTATGACAACTAAACCAGGTGTGTAATATTTTCTTGACAGAGTCTGCATAAAGTTATAAGATATCATATGGTATGTATTTCAACCCCACGATAAGCCCCGGAACTTATTGTGTTGTGAAATAGAACGTAATCGAAGTTTATTGAAAATGACAGATCATTTAGGAGGGAAATTCAATGCGTACAACACCTATGGCTAACGCAAGTACTATTGAACGCAAGTGGTTAGTTGTTGATGCTGCTGGCAAGACTCTAGGACGTCTTTCTACAGAAGTTGCATCTATCCTTCGCGGAAAACACAAACCGACTTACACACCGCACGTTGATACTGGAGATCATGTGATCATCATCAACGCGGAAAAAATCGAGTTAACTGGTAAAAAGTTAACTGACAAAATCTACTACCGTCACACTCAACATCCAGGCGGATTAAAATCAAGAACTGCTCTTGAAATGCGTACAAACTACCCTGAGAAAATGCTTGAGCTTGCTATCAAAGGCATGCTTCCAAAAGGTTCTCTAGGTCGTCAAATGTTCAAAAAATTGAACGTATACCGTGGTTCTGAGCATCCACATGAAGCACAAAAACCTGAAGTTTACGAACTTCGCGGTTAATTAAAAAGGAGGTTACCAATTTGGCACAGGTTCAATATTACGGTACTGGCCGTCGTAAAAGCTCTGTAGCGCGTGTGCGCTTAGTTCCAGGAGAAGGTCGTATCGTCGTTAATAATCGTGAAATCAGCGAGCACATCCCATCTCCAGCTCTAATCGAAGATATCAAACAACCATTAACTTTGACTGAAACAGCTGGTACTTATGATGTTTTAGTAAACGTACATGGAGGCGGCTTATCTGGTCAAGCTGGAGCAATCCGTCATGGTATCGCTCGTGCTTTGCTTGAAGCAGATCCAGAATACCGTGCAACACTTAAACGCGCTGGTCTTCTGACTCGTGACGCTCGTATGAAAGAACGTAAAAAATACGGTCTTAAAGGCGCTCGTCGTGCACCTCAGTTCTCAAAACGTTAATTTTACGTTTTCGAAGCTCTCAACCTTGGGTTGGGGGCTTTTTTATATCCTTATAAAAAAGCAGAAGCCTGTATGAGTGCTTCTGCTTTTTGCTTTATAAAACGGCCGCTTTTTGCTGATTGGCTTTCTCCACTAAAGTTTCGAATAGCATCAGCATGAGCGGATATCCTTTTGTCAACATTTCCGGATGCCACTGAACCCCAAGCACAAATGTGCTGCTCTCCATTTCGATTGCTTCAATGACTTCATCCCGTGCCCGTGCAGATATAAGGAACCCGGGAGCCACATCTTTAATCGCTTGATGATGGAACGAATTGACCAGCGCTGTATCTCCAAATATAGAATGAAGGTGCGTACCCGTTTCAATGTCAATGGTATGAGTGGGAACCTTGGTATTATTGTACTGATCATGTTTAATAGATGCATTCTTAATATAAGATAGATCTTGGTAAATAGAGCCGCCATACGCGACATTCAAAATTTGCAATCCTCTGCAAATGGCAAATACGGGTTTGCCGGCAGCAATGGCTTTTTTTATTAGTAATTGATCAAATTCATCTCGCTCGGGAAAAACGGAACCTTGCTTAGCAAGAGGCTCCTCACCGTAAAGGAGGGGGTTAACATCATGCCCTCCTGACATCACAAGCCCACCTATTTGCTGTATCATCTGATCGATTGTTTCTTCATCATTTATAACAGGCACGATAAAAGGGACGCCTCCCGCATCTAAAACAGATTGAACGTATGTATCATTCACATAGGCGCGCTTATAACCTGGGAAACGCCCGCCTTGATCAATGATGATACTCCCTGATATGCCGATAACAGGTTTCATCTATACTCATTCCTTCCAACTGACTATACTGCAGACTGCCATAAAGCTTATTAAACTTATCAGCATTATTGACAATATGACGCTTCTCTTGTAGTATACACTATTGTTCAATTAGTTTAAATTTTAACAATTTTATATGGGGGGGGTTTAAAGTGAAAAAGCGGTTTATATTCAGCTTGTCATTTGTGCTTATTACCAGTATTTTCTTAGCGGCGTGCGGTAACAACGATAAAAATGATAAAGCTTCAGAGAGTAAGGGTTCATCAAGTGATACATTCACGGTTGCTTTAGAAAGTGATGTGACAACGCTTGATCCTCATGATACAAACGATAATGCATCCTATACAGCTGAATCAGCTATTATGGAGGGACTTTTAGGCTTTGATAAGGATAACAAAGTCGTTCCTGTCCTATCCAAAAGCTATGAGATAAACAAAGATTCGACTGAGTTTACGTTCAAGCTCAAGAAAGGAATCAAGTTCCAAGACGGAACGGACTTTAATGCCGAAGCGGTGAAAACGAACATTGACCGTCTTGCCGATCCTGAATCCAAGTTAAAACGACATAGTTTATTTGAGTTAGTAAAAGAAACGAAAGTAATAGATGGTGATACAGTGCGTGTCACTTTAAGCAAGCCATTTGCGGCAATGATCAACAACTTTGCTCATCCGGCAGCTATGATGATTAGTCCTGATGCGATAAAAAAATATGGTGACAAAGTATCACAGCACCCGGTCGGAACAGGACCGTTTACATTTGAAAAATGGCAGCACGGCGAATATCTTAAATTAACTGTCAATAAAAATTATTGGAACAAGGACCTTCCAAAGGTACATAACATTGTCTTTAAGCCTGTTCCTGAAAATGGAGCACGAATTGCGATGCTTCAAACGGGAGAAGCGGATTTCATCTATCCCGTTCCTCCGACTGATTCAAAAACAATTGAGAACACCGACGGCCTGTCACTGGTTACAAAGCCGTCTTTAATTGTGAAGTATTTTTCAATGAATACTATGAAAAAGCCTTTTAATGATGTGAAAGTCCGCCAGGCTATTAACTATGCAATTGATAAAGAAGCTTTCCTGAAAGTTGTATATAACGGATATGCTTCTGAAGCGAAATCATCTATTGCACCTGATACACAGTTTTACGCTGGACAAACACCATACGAATATAACATCAAAAAAGCGAAACAGCTTTTAAAAGAAGCGGGTTATCCAAATGGGTTTGAGGCAACAATCTGGGGCGGAAACAGCTCTGATAAGGTTAAAATGATGGAATTCTATAAACAGCAGCTTGATAAAGTAGGAATTACATTAAAAACAGTTCCTATGGAAAGCGGTACTATCGGGGATAAAATCTGGGGTGTTACAAACGCGAAAGATGCTGATCTGGAGCTTTATAATGGCGGATGGTCTCCGTCTACCGGCGATGCCGATTGGGGTCTTCGCCCTGTCTTTGGCGGAGAGGAAGCATTCCCGCCGAATTCTTATAACACGTCCTACTATCAAAGTGGTACTGTAAACAGCTATCTGAACCAAGCGTTACAAACTTCCGACACGGCGAAACGCAAAGAATTATATGGAAAGGCGCAGCAGCAGATATGGGAAGATGCTCCGTGGGTTTTCCTTGCTGTACCAGATTTAATTTATGCGAAAAAAGACAGTGTCGACGGAGTGGTGATGCAGCCATCAGGTGTGATGGATGTCCGCGGGGCTGAAAAAAAATAATGCTGAAGCTTGGGTGACGCCCATTCAGCGTGTTCCGGAGGCAGACTCATGTGGGTCAGCCTCCTTTTATTGAAGTCAAGGAGGGCGCCTAATGATAAAGTATTCAATCAAACGTTTATTGCTGATGATTCCTCTCTTGTTCATTATTACTGTCATTGTCTTTATGTTTGTACATATGATTCCCGGAGATCCTGCCCGGTTAATCGCAGGCAGTGATGCAACAATTGATGAAATCAAATTAGTAAGAGAGAAATATGGCTTAGATCAGCCTTTATATCAACAATACATCTCATATATGTCCAATCTCTTTCAAGGAGATTTAGGAACGTCTATTCAGGCGGGAAGACCTGTGGCAGAGATGTTGTCTGAGCGGTTTATGCCGACATTTTGGCTGACAGTTGTGAGCATGTTTTGGTCCCTGCTATTCGGAATTCCAATCGGATTGATTTCAGCTGTCAAAAGAAACAAGTGGCAGGATCATATTACAATGGTTTTTGCCGTTTCAGCGATATCTATTCCTTCTTTCTGGCTGGGGCTTATGCTCATGCAGTTGTTTTCCGTTCAATTAGGCTGGCTTCCTACAGGCGGAATAGACTCTTGGAAACATTATATTCTTCCTTCTATTACGCTAGGAGCAGGAGTTGCAGCTATCATTGCCCGCTTTACAAGATCAGCAGTCATGGATGTGTTAAAGAATGATTATATCCGGACGAGCAGAGCTAAAGGCCTGCATGAATATACAGTTCTCATGAAGCATGCCTTCAGAAATGCAATGATTCCGGTTGTCACGATGACTGGATTACAGTTCGGATTTATGCTTAGCGGATCAATCATTACAGAAACGTTATTCAGCTGGCCCGGATTGGGCCGTCTGTTAATTAATTCAATTGTGTCAAGGGATTACCCGGTTATACAAGCTGAACTTTTATTATTTTCTTTTGAATTTCTACTCATTAATTTAATTGTTGATTTGTTATATGGCTGGCTGAACCCGAAAGTACGCTACGGATCATAGGAAGGAGGATATCAAATGGAGATAAAACATGTTGAGAAGCCGGCAAAAAGCAGCAGGTTCCATGATTTTTGGGTTTCTTTTAAGAAGCAAAAAGTATCGCTGATATCCGCTGTATTTCTTTTGCTATTATTTATTGTCGCATTATTCGGCCAGTATTTTGTGCCATATGACCCTGCAAAAGTCGATTACGGCCAATTATTTTTAAAGCCTTCAGCAGCTCATTTGGCGGGAACCGATGCATACGGAAGGGATATCTTCAGCAGGATATTAGTTGGAGCGAGAATTTCCTTATCTGTTGGTTTGTCTTCTGTTTTTTTGGGAGCTTTAGCCGGGAGTGCACTTGGCATTATAAGTGGCTATTTTGGTAAGTGGATTGATAGTTTGATTATGCGATTCTGCGATATTTTATTAGCTTTTCCGGGAATGCTGCTGGCAATCGGTATTATCGCAATACTTGGAACAGGTTTGATGAATGTAGTCTTTGCAGTTGCTATATTCAGCGTGCCTGTATTTGCGCGGATTGTTCGAAGCAGTGTGCTGGAGATGAAATCAAGCCTGTACGTGGAAGCGGCAAAATCAACAGGTGCTAAAGATACACGCATTATTCTTAAACACGTTTTGCCGGGGACGTTCTCAACGATTATCGTGTATTTCACGATGAGAATCGGTTCTGCTATTTTAATAGCGGCAGGACTTAGCTTTTTAGGATTAGGAGCAGATCCCTCTACTCCTGAATGGGGCGCTATGCTGAGTGATGGGCATAACTACTTAAACACAGCTCCGCATGTGACGATTTTTCCGGGACTTGCAATATTTCTCACCGTTTTAGCTTTTAATTTGCTTGGTGACGGACTCCGGGATGCACTTGATCCTAAGATAAAGGATTAGGAGGTAAATGAATGAAACCGATATTAAGCGTCAATCAGCTACGGACGAGTTTTTTTGTAAACGGTAAAGAAATTCCTGCAGTTGACGGAGTTGATTTTACGATAAACGAAGGTGAAATTCTGGGTATTGTCGGTGAGTCCGGGAGCGGAAAAAGCGTCACCTCTTTATCCATTATGAAACTGTTAAAAGACACTCCGGGAAAGATAGTCGGCGGATCAATTCATTTTGACGGCAAAGACCTATTAGATCTTTCAGAAAAAGAAGTGCGGGAACTGCGGGGAAAAGAGATCGCCATGATATTCCAAGAGCCGATGACTTCATTGAATCCTGTTCTAACGATAGGGAATCAGCTAAGAGAGGCGATTAAAAAGCATCTCAAATATTCACGAAAGAAAGCGGATGAACATGCAGTTTCAATGCTGACCCAAGTCGGTATTTCAAGGGCTGATGAAATTTTACAACAATACCCTCACCAGTTGTCCGGAGGAATGAGACAGCGCGTCATGATCGCCATGGCCATGTCTTGTTCGCCTAAATTATTAATCGCAGATGAACCTACGACAGCACTTGATGTGACGATTCAAGCCCAAATACTAGATGTCATGAAAGATATGCAGGAGAAACACGGCACATCGATATTGTTGATCACACATGATCTTGGCGTCATCGCTGAAACGTGTGATCGAGTGGCTGTAATGTATGCAGGAAGAATGATAGAACAAGGCTCGGTTTATGATCTGTTTGATGATCCGAAGCATCCGTATACAAAAGGGCTGCTGGAATCCATCCCTCGAATCGGAAAGCGACAGGAACGTTTGCATTCTATCCAAGGCAATGTTCCGATGGCAGAGGATTGGCCGGCTGGATGCAAGTTTGCATCACGCTGTCCGTTTGTCTTTGATAAATGCCTGAAAAAAGAACCGCCTCTGCTAAACGTGGGGGAAGGAAGAACAAGCCGATGCTGGCTGAATGAAAATGAGCGAAAGGAGGAGCAAGTATATGATTCATGAACCTTTAGTTGAAGTGAAACACTTGAAAAAAATCTTTGCGGATTCATCGGGACTTTTTAAAAAATCAAAGCCCGTGAGAGCGGTTGATGATATATCATTTACAATTAATCGCGGAGAAACTTTCGGCCTGGTCGGAGAGAGCGGATGCGGAAAGTCGACAACCGGACGGATGTTAATGAAGCTGCTAGAGCCTACAGAAGGCAGTATTCTGTTTAATGGACAGGATATTACAAAAATGAATGATAAAAACGTGCGTAGTTTGCGCAAAGATTTTCAAATGGTATTTCAAGATCCTTACGCCTCATTGAATCCCAGAATGAGAGTGAAAGAAATTATTGAAGAACCGTTGATTGTTCATGGACTCATGACTTCTTCTGAACGTGAAAGAAAAGTGCATCAGCTTCTGGATACGGTGGGGCTGTCCCGTCAGCACGGCAGTCGTTTTCCGCATGAATTCAGCGGCGGGCAAAGACAAAGAATCGGAATCGCCCGGGCTCTCGCTGTTAATCCGAAGCTGATCATTGCAGATGAAGCTGTTTCCGCACTCGATGTATCGATCCAATCGCAGATACTTAACTTGATGAAAGACTTGCAGAAGGAATTTAGTTTAACCTACTTGTTTATAGCACACGATTTAAGTGTTGTTGATTTTATAAGCGACCGTATAGGTGTCATGTACCTTGGCAAACTGGTTGAAGTTGGCGATCGCGATTCAATTATACAGAATCCGAAGCATCCGTATACGAAAGCGCTGCTGTCAGCTGTCCCGATCCCAGACCCGAATCGCAGAAAGGAACGTATTATGCTGAAAGGTGATTTGCCTAGTCCTTCAAATCCGCCGGCCGGCTGTCCGTTTCATACGAGGTGCCCAGTTGTCATGGAGCAATGCAAAACAGAGATGCCAGTGATAAGCAATATGTCCGAGCAGCACCAAGTGTTTTGCCATTTATATGATTCAAAAAAATGATATGATAATCATTAGCCAAAAAAATCACATCTCCTTTGTGGTTTTTTTGCGTTTCTATGAACTTTTTTCTAAATATGCAAAGGGAAAGCGATAACAATCTAGAAATATTTGTTATACTCTATACATTAAAGTAAGGAGAACGATTCATGAATGCGTTAGTAGATCATAATAGCAAAGCTTGGGATCAAAAAGTAGAAACAGGTAATGAATGGACTGTTGCTGTCGAGCAGCATGTCATCGAACAAGCGAAAAAAGGAAATTGGGATATAAGAGTGACACCAATGAAAGATGTACCGAGGGATTGGTTTCCCCCTGTCAACGGGCTGAAAGTTCTCTGTTTAGCATCAGGTGGCGGCCAGCAGGGTCCGATTTTGGCAGCCGCAGGAGCGGATGTCACTGTATTAGATAACTCGGAAAAGCAGCTGGAGCAGGATAGAATGGTTGCTGAGCGCGATTGTCTCGCGATACATCCTGTCAAAGGAAGCATGGACGATCTCAGTCAATTTCAGGATGAATCATTTGATATCATTGTACATCCTGTTGCTAATGTTTTTGTTGAGAATGTCCTCCCGGTCTGGAAGGAAGCCCACCGTGTGCTGAAAAGAAACGGCGCTCTAATCTCGGGTTTTGTCAATCCTGTCGTATTTCTGTTTGATGTAGAATTAGAACAGCAAGGTATTTTAAAAGTAAAACACTCTATTCCATATGCCGACCCAGAAGATCTTCCAAAACATAAAGTGAAAAAACTGATTGAAAATAAAGAAGCTCTGGAATTCGGCCATTCCTTAGAAGACCAAATCAAGGGCCAAATTGATGCCGGTTTTATCGTCACTGGCTTTTATGAAGATAAAGGCGGCTTTGTATTGGACCAATATATTCATACATATTCTGCAACAAGAAGTGTGAAAGTATGAAAAGCAGCAACCTATTAGAGGGGCTGCTTTTATAATGCTATAGAAAGAACATTTGTTCTACCCTCTGTAGAAAGCTTCTAAACCCCCTTCTTTTTACCGGTCTCTGCACCTTCATTTGGGCGAATTTCCAACCGAATTCGGGCATGGTTTCACCATCCAAACCTCAAAATAACCGGTAAAAGGAGAGTGAATTTGTATGGCAGAGGTACTGTCTTTTATGGATGTGAAACGCCAAAAGGATTATGAATTAGAAAAGAACTTGCTCAAAGAACTCTCTCTGAGGCAAATTATTCTGTCTGTTAAGGACTGTTTGGAACCATTATTCCCGTTTTTAGATGATGAAAGAGATATTATCAGCGAAGGCTGTATTGATTTTGCGATAGAAGCTTATTTGTTAGGCGGGCGTTTTGGGATATTCGGCTATTACGGAGAATCCATGCAGAGCATCAGTGCCCGCTCAGCAAGCGAAGAAGAAGAGCTGCGTATGGAGTTTTTTGATTATCTCTATAATTGGATACACGAGCAATATGCAACATTTGATAAAAATACGGTTTATGAAGCAGCACGAAAGTTCATTAAAGACTGGTGGACAGAGGGGTTTGTCCAAAGAGAAAAACAGTGTAAGCTTCGCATGCGATAAGCATATTTCCCGGCCCTGTCCCATAGTTATAGTAGTAACGGACAAGCGGGAGGGGAAGGGATGAGGAGAAAGCTTAAATGGCTCGGTTTTTTGCTAGGCTTCATCGTATTACTATTTCTATTTAAGTATCAGTTCAGCAATAACGATTCATGGGAGCCGTGGAGTCTGCCCTTGAGCGGGAAAATTATTTATCTGGACCCAGGTCATGGCGGCCCTGACGGCGGAGCAGTCGGCGGAAAGCTGTTAGAGAAGGATGTAACCCTAGAAGTGGCCTTTAGAGTCAGGGACTACCTTCAGGAACAAGGGGCGCTTGTCATTATGACCAGGGAAAGTGATACCGATCTCGCTCCGGAAGGAACGAAGGGCTATAGCAGACGAAAAGCGGAAGACTTGAGACAGCGGGTCAAATTAATAAACCATTCAGAGGCTGAACTCTATATCAGTATTCATCTCAATGCGATTCCTTCGCAAAAGTGGAGCGGAGCCCAAAGCTTTTATTTCGGAAAATACGCAGAAAATGAGAAAGTCGCGAAATACATTCAGGATGAATTGAGAAGCAACCTGGAAAACACAACCCGGAAAGCAAAGCGGATTCATGGTGTCTACTTAATGCAAAACGTCACCAAACCGGGAGCGCTTATAGAAGTCGGGTTTTTATCCAATCCAAGTGAAGCAAAGCTGCTCGGGAAATCGAAATATCAGGACAAGGTGGCATCTTCCATATATAAAGGCATTATGCGATATTACACAGAAAAAGGAGACCCTCCAGAGTAAAGGAGGGTTTTCTTATGGTTCTAAGCATAAGACACCTGCCAATTATGTATGATATAATATTGCTTGAAAACGAATACACAAAAGGGTGAGGTTCGATGATAAGAGAAGATGAAGTAAGAAAACTAGTCGGTGAAATGCGCGAACCTTTTCTTCAAAGACCTCTGGGAGAATTGGATGCCGTTAAGGAAATTAAAATAAAGCCTGAAAAACGGCATGTCAGTGTAAAAGTCGCTCTTGCAAAAACCGGAACCGCAGAACAAATGCAGATTCAGCAAGAGATCGTAAACGTCTTAAAAGGGGCAGGTGCAGAGACAGTTGGCCTTCGATTTGAAGAGCTGCCTGAGGAAACGGTTGATAAGTTCCGGGCGCCGTCAGCTGAGAAAAAAACATTATTAAATATGGATAATCCGCCAGTCTTTCTTGCTGTAGCAAGCGGAAAAGGCGGCGTAGGCAAGTCGACTGTGTCAGTAAATCTTGCTATTGCTCTGGCTCGTCTAGGGAAAAAGGTCGGTTTAATTGATGCGGATATTTATGGCTTCAGTGTGCCGGATATGATGGGCATCACTGTGCGTCCGACTATTGAAGGAGAGAAACTTCTTCCTGTTGAACGCTTTGGGGTAAAGGTGATGTCAATGGGCTTCTTCGTAGAAGAAAATGCGCCGGTCGTTTGGAGAGGGCCAATGCTTGGCAAAATGCTGAACAACTTTTTCCATGAAGTAGAGTGGGGAGAAGTAGACTATATTGTTCTTGATCTTCCGCCTGGAACAGGGGACGTTGCTCTCGATGTACATACAATGCTTCCGAGCTGCAAAGAAATTATTGTATCAACGCCGCATCCTACAGCTGCTTTTGTAGCGGCTAGAGCAGGCTCTATGGCCATTAAAACTGATCATGAAGTTGTTGGTGTTATAGAGAACATGGCTTATTATGAAAGCGCAAAGACAGGGGAAAGAGAATACGTCTTTGGAAAAGGCGGCGGAGATAAACTAGCCGAGGAATTGAATGTGCCTTTGCTTGGCAGAATCCCGTTGAAACAACCTGATTGGGATAAGGATCAATTTGCTCCGTCTGTATATGACAAAAGCCATCCTATAGGAGAAATATATCAGGACATCGCAAAAAAAATAGTTGACAAAATGTCAGTGCAAGTATAAAAAGGCGAACCGGGATTCTATATCCCGGCTCTCCTTTTATTCACTTTCTTTGGCGGTTTCTTTTGCTGCTTTTTTCAGTTCATCTTCGAACTGTTTTTTGTAAAGCGGACTAGAAAGTGTTTCGTTAATAACCTCTTCTAAGTAACTGCGGAATTCTTGGCTTTTTGCCAGTTGGCTGTACTTTTTATTCATGCCTGGATCCTGCATAACGTCCATCAGCATCTTCTGATAATCTGGGTCCTTCATCAGTTTTTTTATCACTTTTTCATGCTCTTTTTGAAGAGTTTTCGCAAAACCTTCGGCAAAATCAGTGTCTTCAAAGATGTTTTTCCAAAATTCTTCTCCTTTTTTAGAGGTGAGTGTTTTTTCTATCGTTCCTTTAATCGCATCTTGGTCAATCACCAACGCTTCATTCATCGCATCATCGTTTAATAATTCCTTAATGGCTTTCTTTCCATCATCAGTTTTTAATATATCAACAACCATTTTTTTAGTCTGGTCATAGTCCATATCCGCTGCTTGGTCTTTTGGAGCACAAGCTGTTACAGATAATAACAAAAAACAGCTTATCAATAGCGTTTTGGCTTTTGACATGGTTAAGCTCCTTTCACATACTTGTCTTACTTTTAATATGATTCATCTGTTTAGAATTATACATAACAAAATATCGCGGTTTGCGATTCTTGAGGGGTGGATGAAAGAAATGAAAAGCCGTGGTTTGGTTCGTTTTTTCTTTTCTAATTTAGCTGTCGGAGCGGTTATCACGGGTATTGTGGGTTTTGCTTTAAAATGGGGAGGATATAAGGGGCTGTTTCTAGAATTCGAAGCGGGGCAGATTTTCTCTGTGTTATTTTGGTTTGTTGGAGTAGGCATGATTTTTAGTGTAATCAGCCAAATGGGGTTTTTCGTTTTTTTAACAGTTCACCGGTTTGCACTTGAGATATTAAGATCCTCATCTTTGTGGAATTTGCTTCAGTTGTTTTTCATCTTGTTTGTTGCTTTTGATTTAATGTACGTGCGGTTTTTATTTTTTGGAGAGAGCGGAGAATCGCTGACTGGCTATGCGTGGTTACCGGTATTTTTACTGATCTTTGGGGTGGTAACAGCATATATAAAGCAAAAGCAGTCCCCTAAGAAAACGTTTGTGTCATCATTGTTTTTAATGGTTGTGATTACTGCATTAGAATGGTTCCCTGCGTTAAGAGTAAATGATGAGGACTGGCTTTATTTAATGCTTTTTCCGTTAATGGCGTGTAATGCTTTCCAATTGCTGATGCTGCCAAAGTTTGCAGCGAAGTAATTACTTTATCTCTGAGGATTTGGCATCAGAATTTGCAATGAGATCACCTACGGTTACATTTTTTAATCCTTTTTCTCTCAGCTGATGGATGATATCGGGCAGCGCTTCTTCTGTTTGTTTTGCCGAATCGGAGGCGTGTAAAAGAACAATGTCTCCTCCGGAAACTTGCTGGGTCACATTATCGATGATTTTTTCAACTCCGGGATTCGTCCAATCCTGAGAGTTTATGCTGTAATGAACGACCGTATAGTTGTATTGCTTTGCGACCGTTAGAACATTCTTGTTGAATTGTCCGGTAGGGGGTCTTAATAGCTGCATGCCTTTGATCCCTAACTTTTCAAAGGCAGTTTGCGCACGGTTAATGTCCTTTTTTATTTCGCTGCTCTCTAAATTGGCATAGTTTTTATAGGCGTAGCCCATGCTCCCTATTTGATGGCCGTCCTTCACGATACGCGCCACTGTGTCGGGGTGGCGTTCAGCCCAAGAAGCGGAAAGAAAAAACGTCGCATTTTTAATCCCGTTCGCCTTCAGAGTATTAAGTATAGGTTCGGCTTTTTCATCACCCCAGCTGATATCAAAAGTAAGGGCAACGTCTTTCGAATCTGTTTCTCCTTTATAAATGGCTTTAGGTCCGGTGTCAGTTGAAAACACGGGAAGCGGGACAGCTCTTTGGATATAAAAAAAGCTGGCTGCTGCAAATGCGGCGATAAGTATAATGATAAATTGTTTTACTCGTTTAATGTGCCACACATAGAAGTGATTCACTGATGATGCCTCCTTATCTTGTCCATTGTTCTTGTTTTACATCTTATGAGCATGGCCGATTGAATATAACTCATAAAATGTATCTTTTCTATACAGCTTAAATTAGGTGTTGACCTTTTGATAATATCCGTGATATATTATTATTCGTCGCTGATAAACAGCTGACAACAATTAAAAGCTTCATTAAATGCTTTAAAAAAAGTTATTGACTTAAAAGAAGCTGAATGTTATATTAATAAAGCTGCTTCGTTAAGCGGCAGTG
>NZ_JBAIZW010000010.1:0-109160 GCF_036765155.1 Bacillus sp. 0102A | reverse complement strand
ACCAAAAGAAAAAGCACCTCCAAATTTTAGACTGTGTCTAAAATTTGGGGTGCACTTCATAACAGGGCGCTTTCTAATTAAGATGCATATTGAGGAGATGTTTCCGCTTGTCCTGTTTTTTCCTTAGGAATATGAAGGCATTTCGTCATGACCGCACTCGCAAGATAAAGGACTGCAAAGATCCAAACAACGCCCTCTGCACCCACGAGACCGATGAACAGCCAGGCGAGCGCGGGGCCGACAAACGCTGATAAACCTGCAGCCAAATTCAGTACGGACATGGCCGCCCCTTTGTCTTTTCCAGCCACCGTCGGCACAATTGCACCGATCGGCACATAGCCTGCCAGCAACCCTCCCCAAATAAAGCCGATCACACTGACAACCGCTAAACTCCCGCCGGAGAAAACAGGTGCATAATATAATAGGACGGTGAAAATACCGCAGCCGACTCCGCCGAACCAAACAACGGTATTTTTCCAACCGAACTTATCGCCGACAATTCCAAAAATTAGATTAAACACAATGTTCCCTAGAAAAATCGTTCCCCAAATCTGCAGCCACACATTGGTTGAAATTCCATGCTGAGCCATGTGCATCGGCAAAAAGACTGGGAAACCATATGTACCAATACTGTTGATGATTCTGATGATTCCGCCTGTAAGCACCCGCCGATTCGTAAAAAGAATGGTAACCCCTTTTAAAAGCTCCTCAGCTGTTTCTGACCTTTTTCTTTTCTTCTTTTCAAAACGGTCTTTATTGATCAACAATGCGAAGAATGCACCAAGACATACCCAGAAAATAGAGCTCCAAAGCGTATTCAAATAACCGAACGCTTTGATCGCGTAGCTTGAGTACCAAGCACCGAACACAAACATGCCCAAGCAATATGCAATCCAAAACCAGCCGACAGCAGTGCTTAGCTTGTTTTGCGGTGTTCTGTAAATGACCCATGTCAAGAAAGAATAAGCAAAAAGCGGGTAGCCTAACCCTTTTACAAAGTATGTCACATACATCACTGGAAGGTTCAGCTGTTCAAATCCAAATACGATAAAGGCAGCTGTACCGATCACATAAAACAGCAGCCCCATAAACATCGTCCGTTTTGCGCCGAATGCTTCAAGACATACACCCGAAAACCAGGAAGCAATGGCCAGCGCGATTCCGTATATGCTAAAAATTGAAGCGGATTGCTGAACCGTAAGTCCGTTTTCGATCAGAAAAGGACTGAGCCATCCTTGTTCAAGCCCGTCTCCCATCATAAACAAAACAACCCCTAAAAACCCCCAAGCAAGCCGCTTCGGTATTCCAATTTTATCTAACATATCTGTCTCCTCCTTAGGTGCGTGTGTCAATTACCGTATTACCTTGTTAAAGCCGAAAATTAGATCATTCCTCAAAACAGTAGCAAATGCCCCTTATATCAACACTTTGTCTGAACCTGAAAAAAAGCGCTGTGTTTGCTTCCATTCCTCATATAAAGCAAGTTCGACCTGACAGTCCTGCGGTTTGATCAACCGGGCTTTTGGTGACATCTCTTCCGTCAATTGAAAGGTTTCATTGCAAATGACTGCAGCCCCAACGACAGATGCCTGATGATATCCCTCTTGAACATAAATTTTTCTCTGAAGAAGGTCCGCGATATATTGAGTGAGTGCTGTGCTTTGGAATCCTCCTCCGCACACCCAAACATAGTCACGTTCAAACGGAGTAACCTCTGTTAATATGTCAAAGTTCCATTTGATCGAAAATGCGATCTCTTGCAACGCCGCACGTACAAAATGTGCTCTCTTTAAATTTGCTGAAAGCGGGGCATCAAAAAGAAAACCGCCTCTCGTTAACGCATTCTTTTCTGCCGATAAGTAAGAACCGAGAGCCGCCACACATGCATTGTCTCCCTTAGCAAGGGCAGAAATCTCCTCCTCCATCACTTCGTACGATTCATTCGGATAAAAAATCTGTTTTAATTTTTGATAATTCAAACCGGTAATCCCCGGATTCGTTTCCAAAAGCCAATGTCCTTGATCTGTATGGCAGTTCAGCCAGGCTTTATGTTTTGTGTCGTCATGATCAGCCGTAATTTTGGTAATCGGCGTTGTTGTCCCTGATACAATGACAATGTCCTCAAGCGCGGCGCCGGTGCTTTTCACAGCCAGCTGTGTATCTCCGCCCCCTGCTATCACTTTTGCATGTATAGGAAGGCTCAATTCAGACGCATACTCATGTGTTATCGTTCCAATCGCTGTTCCCGCTCTTACAAGAGGCGGAAGGATGGATGGAGAAAAGCCGAATTTGCCGCACATCTCTTTTGACCAAGTGTTTTGCTTCACGTCAAACAGCAGGGTTTCAGTTGCCTGTGATGGTTCATATGTCAATATTCCGCTCAGCTGGTATGTCACCCAATCACTGATGCTTGTAAAGCTCGCTGTTTTTTCCCATAAAGAGGGCTGGCGCTGTTTTAAACCATAAAGCTTGAGCGCAGAAAAAAGTGCAGTCGGCAGTCGGCCTGTGCGACTGTATATCTCTTCCTGATTGGGTATGCTCTCCTCCCACTCACGGCCGCGGTTATCAATGTTCGGCAGCCCGAGAAAAGAGTCGCCGTTTTGATCGATCAGCACAATCCCCTGTCTTTGACTCGTCGATGTCAAACCAATAATGTCAATATCACCTGAACGGGAAAGCGCACGTTTTGCCAGTTTCATTACTTGCTTCCACAGCACCTGAGGAGAAAAATAACGGCTGTCCGGGTAAAGCGTCTCGGTTGAATACACGATGTCCTCCCGTTCAACTGTTTGAACGTTGCCCGATGTACCTACGACCGCTACTCTCGCATTCCCTGTGCCGATATCAAAAACGAGATAGCCTTTTTGTTTTTTCATTGCGTTACCCTCCTTTCTTATCCCTCTGTTTTTAGTTCATCTTTGTTATATAATGTCGGAATAAGCAGTGTTTTTTGAACCTGCCACTTTGTGAGGGCTTCGTTCAGAATCGTCACGTGATGATCCTCCACCTCAAAGGTTGCTCCAGCGAGATGCGGTGTTGCCAGAACATTAGGCAATGAAATGAATTCGTAGTCTGATTCTTCTGGGGGTTCATGATAAAAAACGTCTAAAATCGCTCCTCTGATTTTATATTCTTTTAATACAGATAAAAGATCTTCACGGTTTACCACAACAGCTCTTGATGTATTGACGAAAATCGCACTCTCTTTCATCAGATTAAAATACGTCCGATCAATAAGTGCCAGTGTTTCCTCGGTACGAGGCAGATGAACAGAAACGATATCACTGTCTGAAAACACCGTTTTAAGAGATACTTTTTCATATTGAGGATGATCGTCTTGTACATATGGATCGTAATACTTTATTTTACAATCGAACGCAGTCAGCAGTTTTGCAATCCTTTGCCCAACTGCTCCGAACCCAACCATGCCGACCGTTTTTCCTGTTAATTCATTCCCTTTGAATTTGACATAAGCCTGCAAATAATCGCTTTCCCACTTCCTATCCTTCAACCATTGATTAGAGGTGCTGGTATGGCGGAGAAAGGAAATCACATTTCCGATAAACATTTCAGCAACGGCTTGTGCATTTCGCCCGGGTGTATAGAAGACGGGTATACCTCTATTTGACGCTGCTGCCACATCCACATTGGACGGCATTCCCCTGCATACGCCTATAAATGAAAGTTCTGGAACAGATGCAAATACGCTTTCTGTTACTTGATCTAGCTCCGTAATCAAGCCCGTGGCGTTGGATTCTTTTAATAGCTGAATGAGTTCATCTTCCTTATATGCCCGTCCTTTTTCCTTCCAGGATTGATAAGCAACTGAGCCGAATAATTTTTGAAGCTCTTTTCGTCCTTCTTCGTTGTACGGTGCTGTAACCAAAACAGTCATGGTGCAAAACATCCTTTTCATCAAATTTTGCCATAAAAAAATCTCTTTCCGAAGATGGAAAGAGATTCATATATAGGCACGCCCTGTTACAGTCAGACGCCGGTATAAACCTTACTTTCCTATCTTTCAAGCTGACGCTTGCTGGAATTGGCACAATAATGTTGCCGAGGTTTCATAGGGCCAGTCCCTCCACCTCTCTGGATAGAAAATGTTAAGTATGTAATTTTCAGAATGAAGAATACGTTTATCATAAAGAAGTCTCAGATTGATGTCAATCACTTTTTTCAGAATTGACGTTATCATCCGAAATGTTATAATTCTTACAAAATATCTAAGAGAGGAACTGGGCCATGAAATCTTTCGCCACACAACAAAACGGCATTTTCAAATCGGTTTGCTCGCTGGACTGCCCGGATCAGTGCGGATTGTTAATACATAAAAAAGACGGAAAAATTGTGAAAGTGCAAGGTGATCCCGATCATCCTGTGACCGCCGGAAACATATGCAACAAAGTTCGAAACATGACGGAGCGCATCTATGATGAAAAGCGGCTGACGACACCGCTTAAACGAACAGGTGCGAAAGGCGGGGCGACATTTGAACCGATTTCTTGGGATGAGGCGATCGATACCATCACCTCACGCTGGAAACAGCTGATTGATAAAGAGGGAGCTGAAAGCATACTTCCTTACAGTTTTTACGGAAATATGGGAAAATTAACAGCTGAAGGAATGGACCGCCGCTTCTTTTATCGTCTGGGCTCAAGCCAGCTTGAACGGACGATTTGCAGCAAAGCGGGATCTGAAGGTTATAAATATACAATGGGTATAAGTGCGGGAACCGATCCCGAGGAAACCATTCATACGAAACTATTTATTTTTTGGGGAATCAACGCGGTCAGCACAAACATGCACCAAATCACAATTGCCCAAAAAGCTCGAAAACAAGGGGCCAAAATTGTCGTGATTGATGTGCATAAAAATCAAACAGGACGTCTCGCAGATTGGTTTATTCCTATTAAACCCGGAACCGACAGCGCACTGGCCCTTGGCATCATGCACATTTTATTTAAAGAAAACCTTCATGATGAAGCGTTTTTGTCTGAATACACGGTCGGCTATGAAGAGCTCCGTGAACACGTGAAACAGTATGATCCGGAAAAGGTATCGCTGATCACCGGTGTCAGCACCGACGATATATACCAGCTGTCAAGAATGTACGGCGAAACCTCCCCTTCTTTTATCAGAATCGGAAACGGACTCCAGCATCATGATAACGGCGGGATGATTGTACGGACGATTGCCTGTCTTCCGGCGATCACCGGCCAATGGCTCCACACAGGGGGCGGCGCAATAAAGCATAACAGCGGCATTTTAGAATATAACACGAATGCCTTGCAGCGGTCTGATTTACTGAAAGGGCACACGTCGAGGTCGTTTAATATGAATCAGCTTGGCAAAGTGCTTTTGGAACCAGATCCGCCTATTCGCTCTCTTTTTATTTACGGGACGAATCCTGCCGTTGTTGCGCCAGAAGCGAACAAAGTCAGACAGGGCTTGCTGCGGGAAGACTTGTTTACTGTGGTTCATGATTTGTTTTTGACGGAAACGGCTGCATATGCAGACATTGTACTGCCTGCGACATCAGCTTTTGAAAATACTGATTTTTATACTTCCTACTGGCATCATTACATTCAGCTTCAGCAGCCGGTGATTGAGAGATATGGAGAAAGCAAATCAAACACTGAGGTGTTCCGATTACTGGCTGAAGCAATGGGATTCACAGACCAGGAGCTCAAAGATTCAGATGAAGAATTAATCCGTCAGGCGCTTGACCATCCAGATAATCCGTATTTGGCGGAGATTGATTACGATTCACTAAGAAAGCATTCATTTATGAAAGCGAAACGCGAAAAGCCGCTGTTTCCATCCGAACTTCCGACTCCAAGCGGAAAAATAGAATTATATTCAGAAAAAATGATGCAAGACGGTTTACCGGCTTTACCGACACATACGCCTCTTGCAAGCGATGACGAACATCCGTTTATGTATGTTCCGGGGCCAAACCATAATTTCTTAAACTCAACGTTTTCCAACAATGCAAAGCACATCAAGCTTGAAAAGACGCCAAAGCTCTTTATTAACACAACTGATGCTGAAAAATACGGAATCGTTGATGGAGACCCTGTACGAATTTGGAACAGCCGGGGAGAATGTGAACTGGCCGCTGCAGTCGGAGAACAAGTGCTGCCAGGTGTCGTAGTCAGCCAAGGATTATGGGCGGATGAACCGGGAAAAAAACAACTCGTCAACGCGCTTACCCCAGACCGCTTATCCGATATGGGCGGCGGCGCAACCTTTTTTTCAGGCCGCGTGCAGATAGAAAAGGCTTAAAAGAAACCGTCAGAGCACATTCTGGCGGTTTTTTGGTTAAAAAATGAAACCTGGCGTATGCTCAGCTCGTATAACCTAACATCGAGATAATGGAGGCATGCATATGGACGTTTTTTTAGGAATCGGTATTGCTTTGGCTGGATATTTTATCGGTGAAGGTTTAAAGCAAATGAATCATCCAAAATCATATGAAAAAAGTGATACCTTGCTTATAAAAGAACGAGATATTTACTATTACATCGGTTATTTTTTAGGAATAACGACAGCAGAGGCAAAACAGTTAGCTGGAGACACGAAAGACCTTCCTTACATTGAAGTAAACGGAAAAAGGTATGTACAAAAACATTTGTTAAAAGAATGGACATTCACATTAGTTGAGAAACATCAGGGTGAATAAAACAAAACTTGAGGAGAGCGAGATTCATTAGACACGCTCTTCTCAGTTCAGCTGTATAGACAGCTTTCTCTCATTTCATACATCTTTCATCATATTTATCTTCAATTTCTCCTCTTATGATAAGTAAGAATGCCACTCACCAAAACATTTATTTAGGCATTGATATCATTTTTTACACAGTGTCTCTCCTTTTTAAAATTTGAACCTGATTCACTTTAGACACCGATGAGCTGTACACGTTTATAAAGGATCAGAGAATCCCAAAACCAGTAAATCACTGCAGATGCATACAGCGATAAAAGCAAAAACTCCAAACAGAAAAAAATCATATAATAAAGCAAGTGCTCCTGTGAATAAGGCAATCATCGGCATGCGATAACTGATGAAAAAATAAAATCCGAAAAACAAACTAAAGGAAAGGCTGGATAGCCCTGACGTCACAAAATGATATGATGCGTTTTTGTTCTATTTTTCTCCTTCTATTACTCAGCAGTTCCCCACCTTTATACAGCCTATTCATCTACAGTACTAACGAAAGGTCTCATAAATGACCTTTGCCTATATTAAAAAATACGACTGGCATGAAATTGACTCTCTTGCCTAAATGAGAAAGAGTCAACGAAAAAAAGCGAATGAATACATACCTAACAGACAGAATAAGAAGAGTTAATCATTCAACATTTTTCATAAAGGGGTGAAAACAATGAGTAAAAAAGGAATTCAAAATTCAAGTATTGAACAAATAAGAAATGACCATGAGACTGAGACAGCTTTTAAAGCAGATGATCCTAAAAAACATGGTTCTGATCCTAAAAGAACAAGATAAGTTTTTGCATGAATCTCGTATGACACGATAAAATTTCAACAATCTGGAGTGAGTAAAGTGACGCAAAAAAATGGAGCAGACAGACCGGATGACTACAAAAGATATTCTTCATTAGACAAGGAGTATGATTTTCAGCAGTCTTTAAACGCAGGTGATAAGACAGAGAATGTAAAAACTGAAAACCACACTCATAATAAAGAAAACATAAATGACACCACGGAAGTTGCTGGAAGATTTTTCGAACCTTCCGATTATAAAGGAACCACGCAATTGGAAAAAGGATTGGCTGAAACTCATGAACAAGTCAGTGATGACTATTTTGAAGGAACGATTGATCAAAATTTGGACTAGTCATTCAAACGGAGCTAACTTTAAAAAGCAAGTCAGCTCCGTTTGAAGAAACAATCACCATGAAAATAACGATCCCCAAATCAGCTCCCTCATAAACATAAAACCCCACCGAATAAGATGGGGTTTAAAGAAATGCAACCTAATTAATATTTAAAACGATTAATGACGGTTTGAAGTTCTTCCGCCAACTGGGATAGAGACTCAGCAGCATAGGAGATTTCCTCCATTGAATTGAGCTGTTCCTGTGATGACTTCGCAACCGCTTCTGTATTTGCTGACGTTTCCTTTGTGCCAGCGGCCAATGTATGAACTGTATGCTGAATCACTTCAACGCCGGATGTAAGCTGTTGAGTTGCCGCTGCCACTTCTTGTATTTGCGAAGCGACTTGTTCCACAAGGTTCAATATTTCATTGAAATTCCCTGTTGTCTCTTGAGAAAGAACAATACCTGAGCTTACATTTTCTTGAACAACCTTGATATTATTCACCGTTTCAACTGATTCATTTTGGATGGTTGTTACCACCGATTGGATGTGATTGGCAGATTTATTTGTTTCATCGGCCAATTTCCGAACTTCTTCGGCCACCACAGCAAAACCTTTTCCTTGCTCTCCGGCTCTGGCCGCCTCGATCGCTGCATTCAAGGCCAACAAATTTGTCTGCTCGGATATATTTGTGATAAGCGAAGAAATATCACTGATTTCTGCTGTGCTTGATACCAATGCCTGCAAACCATTGCCGGCTGAATCTACAGATGTATCAATGAACTTCATCTGCTCTAACATTTTGTTAACGGATTTAGACCCTATTTCAGCTTTATCTCTCATTGAAGTAGAAAGATCCGCTATGTTACCTGTATTTGAAGCAACAGATGAGAGACTGTCTAATAATTCACTAATGGATTCCGCACTTTTTTCTGTCATTGAGCTTTGTTTTACATTGCTGTCGGCAGCCATCTGCATGGCTCCGGAAATATGCTCAGAAGTTGATTTTGATTCTTCCGCGCTTGCCGATAATTCTTCGGAAGATGCGGCAACTTGTTCAGATGAACTGCTGATCTGCTTCACAATTTGTGTTAATGATTGGGTAAAAGAATTGAAAGATTGAGCAAGCTGACCAAATTCGTCTTTATTTTTCACAATGACTTTTTTAGTTAAATCAGCGTCTCCGTGAGCAATTTCCTCCAGCTGCTTATTCATGCTTCTCAATGGCACCATAATAGACTTTAACAGCAATAAACTTAAAACAATGCCTAACATAATTGATATCCCTGTGACAATGCTGATAAACCATTGACTCATTTCCCCATTGGCGCGTATTTCACCTTTTAGATCCTCGACCTCTTGATCCAGATGGTCAGAAAGCTTGTCGACAGCCGGATCTACCACTTCTTTTCTTAACGTTCTTTCTTCTCCAAAATGGATGGTTTCTGCTTTTTTAGGATCCGAAGAGTAGGCTTTTACCACTTGCTGATTTAAAGCTCTATACTGCGTGAAACTTGTCTTAATGTCTTCAATATTTGATTGATAATTCTCTTCATCAACCAAGTCATTGACCCGATCAAGGCTCTTTAAGACATCGTCTGCTTTTTCCTTCATTCCCTCGTCATATTCTTTATCACCGGTAATCAGAAAGCCTCTCTCATCATTTGATAAACCGGTCAATCGATATTGGATGTGTTTCATTTCTTTTTGGAATTCCATTTTGTCTTTAAGTTCTTCATTCTTTTTCACAGTAGAAGAAATCATAAAAACTGAGGAGCCTCCAATTCCAATGATTGAAATAACTAATATTGATATAATCCCCAGCAATTTTGTTTTCACTTTCATGTGTCGATTCCCTTTCTGCACTATGTAATGTTTAAGCGTTTGAGTGTAATTCGCTTACACCCATGTCAATAATATCGACAGGTTTAATAAAGTTTATAGTGCTATCAGCATGATGAACAATCCAATTATTTGCATATCTGGACATTGCAGAAAAACCGTGCGAGACATCTGCTGCCTTGTCTACTTAGGTATTTCAAATTGTTCTTTTTCGCTGCTTTTATTCAGGCATACTAAAAAAGGCTTTTCCGATTTCAAATAGACTGAACAGGCTGTTCTTTCGAAAATATAATGACAATACACAGCTATTTGAAGGAGGAAACGTCAAATGGGGATCATCAATGGAAAGGAATTCATTGACCGATTGAATAAACTAGAAAACGAAGTATAGTATGATGGCGAAAAAATAGCGAGTCATATTTCCGATCATCCTGCATTTAAAGGGATCATCAGAACGAAAAGTTCGCTTTATGATTTGCAAACGAAGGATGAGGTCATGAATGAAATGACTTATTGCCTTCCTGGAGAACATGATCCTATCGGCCTCTCTTACCTTCAGCCTAAAACCAAGAGTGATTTGAGAAAAAGAAGGAACATGATTGAACATTGGGCCAGACATACTCACGGGATGATGGGGAGAAGTCCTGATTACATGAATACAGTTATGATGAGCTTTGCATCTTCAGCAGAGCTTTTAAGAGATAAAGAGAATTGCTTTCCGGAACATATACTAGACGTGTATAAGCAAGCTGCTAAGCATGATCTTTCCTTTACCCATACCTTCATTACGCCCCAAGTGAACCGGTCACAGTCTTATTTAGGGATCAGCGAAAAACCGATATCTGCTAAAGTCATCGATAGAACCGAAAAAGGATTAATCATACAAGGCGCACGTCTTCTTGCAACCCAAGGCGGGTTAACAGATGAAATTCTGGTTTTTTCGGCACCTGAATTTTTCTTTGAAACGGATGAAGCTTATGCTTTTTCGATATCCTCTAATACAAAAGACCTTAAATTCATCACACGAGAATCATTTGTAGTAAGCGAATCTGCCTTTAATCATCCCTTAAGCTCAAGATATGAAGAAATGGATTCAATCGTTGTTTTTGATCACGTGTTAGTGCCATGGGATCGTGTGTTTTTTTATGATAATGTGGAAGCAGCTAAAGATTTTATGACAAAAAGCTCCTTTCATGCCTTTACCTTTCACCAGGTTGCCATTAGACAAATGATCAAAATTGAATTTCTATTAGGAGTCGCGCAGCTGCTGGTCGAGACTATTAATGTTTCTGAATATCAGCATATACAAGAAAAACTCTCTGAGATCATTGTGGGATTGGAAACCATTAAAGCACTCATTGACAAATCAGAAAATGACGCTCAGTTAGATGAGTGCGGCTATATGCGTCCCAGTTTGATCCCGCTTCAAGTCGTCAGTACGGTCACTTCTACTCTATATCCCCGATTAACGGAAATCATTCAATTAATTGGCGCTAGCGGAATGGTGACGCTGCCGACAGAAAATGCGTTTAACTCAGAGATACGGGAAGATCTTGACCAATACCTCCAAGCAACCAATGCAAATGCTGAAGAGCGTGTGAAAATTTTCCGTTTGGCGTGGGGATTTAACCATGAGTTCATTCGGAACAAGGCAAACTCACTACGAAAGATATTTTTTCGGAGATCCTATTCGGATTTCAAGCAGACTGTATACCAGTTATCCAATGCAGCAGCAAGTAAACATGATTAAAAAATTTTTATATCCAGATGCTGAGGATTGATAACTATTTAAAAATGAAAAAACAGCGGGAAAAGGTCCGCTGTTTCGTATTTTTCATTCAGGAAACTGTACATGGCCCGGCACTGTATATGCATTGGACGTTCCGCTTTCAGGCAGCTTCGGAATGGTGTCTTTCACAACCTTTCCGCGGATGTCCGTCATTCTGACTTTGAGAGAGCCTGTCCCTACATTGGTACTGACAAAATGGTTATAGTCCATTTTTTCCATGTTGACCCACTTTCCATCTTTAGCATATTCCATTTTCATAACAGGATACTTGTGATTTCTGACTTGGATTGCAGCCCACCACCTGCTGCTTCCTTCTTTGATCCTGTACGTGAAATTCCCTGTGATTGGGGCTTTGACAACACGCCATTTGATATTGATTTTTCCATCTTTCATATTGCCGATTTTACGGAAAGCATTAGGTGAGAGATCCAGAGCTCCCTGAGCGCCTTCAGGATACAGATCGGTAACGTAGACCATTGTTTTTCCTTTTGGCCCCTCGACTTCCAAATAAGAGCCTGCGAGTGCCGCTTTCACTCCCCCGTAATTGAGATCTGCCGGATTGATTGCAGCAATCTCCATATCGGAAGGAATGGGATCCAGCAGGAAAGCTCCTCCTGAATAACCCGACCCTGTATACGTTGCATAGCCTTCATGTTGGTCGTCATATGCTGCCGAAGCTTGCGGGGAAAAACAAAGGATCATCAACAAAACCACGCTAACAAATGCACTGATTTTCTTTTTCATACATGACCTCCTCAATCCAGACTTTAAATGAGAATCATTATCATTATAAGACTCAATTCATCTGGTTTGAAAGAGGAAATAGATTCATAGATGGTTTTCATACATAATCACTATCATTCCTATATCAAAGGAAGCGTTTTATGAAAAAAACAATACGAATGAATGAGTATGCACATCAGCCGAATTTCTTATTTTATTTACTGAGCAAAATTCGCATAGCAATAAAGGACATGAAACGCGTTTTTGGCTCGATAACAGTATGAGGAAAAGTTATTTTTCCCCGCTCAGTTTCAACTTAGCTGTCATCATGATGCCAAATATCAGCACGATCGGAACCCAAATGATGATGTCATAAAAATCAGGATCAGCGAAAGCTACAATAATAGCCCCCACACAATATAAGATAATAGCCAGCGCTCTTAACACAGCATCTCTTAAAAATGTCTTCTTCTGCTTCTTAAAAAACAAACGGCCGGACAAATCCTCTAAAAGAGAAGCCAGTGTTCCGGTCAACACAGTTGAAGAAATACCTGCGATCCCCAGCTTTTTAGCTGCTATTGTTTGAATCCCCATCGATATGCTCATGAGAATAATAAGGATGTATACAGGAACAAAAGCCGAATAAAAAGAAAGACAAGCAAAGACAAACAAAATGAATGCTTCAAGCGCAAGCGCTTTTGTCACCGCAGTAGGCCACAGGGTATTTTCTGCCTTTCCGACCATCAGTGTTGAAATAATCACGCCACATATAAATCCGATTAGCGCGGTCAAAGAATTAAAAACTGTGACCTCAAGGGATTTGCCGATCGCCAACCCCAACAATACAATATTTCCAGTCATATTCGCTGTGAAAACATGTCCCAGACTTAAATACCCGATTACATCCACGATTCCAGCTGTTAAACATAAAAGTGAAAGCAAGGTGTTTCGATAAGCTGCTGCAGTCAACGGTGTATCAATCCCTTCTTCTAATTTCAAGTATGTCTTTTAACGAAATCTGTTTATTTTGAAATAACCCGGATTTAATTAGGAAGATAGAACCTATTATTCCATTCCATTAACTGTAATAATAATCTCCGCAAGGAAATTTATTAATTGAAAGGGGCAAATTATGCTGAAACGATTTTGTTTATGGTTCGCCGTGTTTAGTTTGTTTTTGGTTCTCTTGCCTGGAAAAGCGTTTGGAGCTGTCGATTTTCCAAACACCTCAACGAATGGCCTTTTAGGATTTGCCGGAAATGCTAAAAATGAAAAAGGCATTTCTAAAGCGAGCACAACGGGCGGAAAAAACGGCCAGATTGTTTACATTCAAAACGTTAATGATTTAAAAAACCATCTAGGAGGATCAACTCCGAAAATTTTAGTTCTTCAGAATGATCTTTCCGCATCTTCGAAAACAACAGTCACCATTGGCTCAAATAAAACACTCGTAGGCTCTTACGCGAAAAAAACGCTGAAAAATATTTATTTAACAACTTCATCTGCTTCTGGAAACGTCATTTTTCAAAATCTGACATTTGAACACAGTCCGCAGATTAACGGAAATAATGATATCCAGCTTTATTTAGATTCCGGCATCAACTATTGGATTGACCACGTCACATTTTCAGGCCACAGCTATAGCGCAAGCGGAAGTGATTTGGACAAGCTCCTGTATATCGGTAAATCAGCAGATTATATCACGATCAGCAACTCAAAATTCGCGAATCATAAATACGGTTTGATTTTGGGATACCCTGACGATTCACAGCATCAATATGACGGCTATCCCCACATGACAATCGCCAATAATTATTTTGAGAATTTGTATGTAAGAGGCCCGGGCCTCATGAGATACGGATACTTTCATGTTAAAAACAATTACAGCAACAACTTTAACCAAGCGATTACCATTGCCACAAAAGCAAAAATATATTCAGAATATAACTACTTTGGGAAAGGCAGTGAAAAAGGCGGAATCCTCGATGACAAGGGCACTGGCTATTTCAAGGATACAGGCAGCTACCCGTCTTTAAACAAGCAAACCTCTCCGCTGACTTCCTGGAATCCCGGATCTAACTATAGCTACCGTGTCCAAACGCCGCAGTATACAAAAGAATTTGTCACAAAATATGCCGGATCACAGAACACAACACTGGTATTTGGCTACTGACACAAAAGAGGCCTGCGTAAAAAACGCCGAGCCTCTTTTTTACTTATAGGCCGATCTTGTTGCACTTCATCAAGCCCAGAGCCGGTCAAACCATTCTTATCAAAAAGTGTATTGTCTTTTTCACAATCACTTCTCAATCAATTTTTTTATTATACCAGTTTATCGCAAGTAAAAAGAATAAATCGAATCGGATCATACAAAGTTTCAAAATCGGTTTTCTATTTACATATCATTTAGTTTTTATCATCTATAAACTAGACCGCCATCAGTTAATATGGCTTGACCGGTAATATAATCAGAGTCATCTGAAGCTAAGAACGATACCAGATTAGCAACATCCTCGGGGGTTTGATATCTTTTCAGGGCTATTTCCGAAGAAAATTTTTCAAAAGCTTCCCCTGGCTGCAGGTCATCACTGTGTTTTACCATTTCTTCATCAATTCTGTCCCACATTTTTGTTTTTGCGACTCCGGGGCAATAAGCATTCACCGTTATTTTATACTTTGCCAGCTCTTTAGCAGCTGTATGTGTAAAAGACTTCACCGCATGCTTCGTCGCTGAATATGTGCCCAGCATTTCAAATGACTCGTGACCAGCTATACTGCATGCGTTAATGATTTTCCCCTTTGTTTTTTGTTTCCTGAACTGATCAGCGGCTGCTTGAGTGCCAAAGACAACTCCATTCACGTTAACCTGAAACAATCTATTCAGTTGTTCTTCTGTTATTTCCAAAAATGGAGAAACAGCTTCAATACCCGCATTGTTTACAAAAACATCTAAGCGGCCAAACTGATCTGCTGCTTCTTTAACCAAATTGAATTGGTCTTCACGCTTTGATACATCCCCTCTAACCCCAATCACATGAAAGTGTTTCTCTTTGAAATCTGAAACCGTTTCATTCAGCAGTGCTCCATTGATATCATGCAGCACTACACGAAAACCATCTTTACATAGTCTTTCTGCGATGCCTCTCCCTAATCCCCCTGCTGAACCTGTAACTATCGCTGTCTTGGACATAAACATTCCCCTTTCGCAATAAGTTAACGTGACTATATCTTTATTTTAACAAATCAATAACTCTCCGTATCATTTAAAGGGCTGATACAAAAAAACAGTTTCTATATGTAGAAATTGCTGTTATAATTTCAAACCCACATTGCCTTCTGATTTGGTTCAGGTTGTCCATACCAGAAACACTTTCTTTTTTGCTTGTTCATTGTATTCTTGAGACTTCAACTCATTACAAAAAGGCCAAGTTTCAAACCGGCCTTTACATTCAATCTTTTATTAGAATTCGTACAACTCATCAACTGATAACCGTATAAATCTTTAACTTTCCCATCCCCACAATTTTAACCAATATAAGCTTTAACAATAAGTCTTTTAAACTATTCCTGCATCTTGTAATGAAAATGCCGTATTAATCTACTGACTAATCCAGCATGATACATTATGAATTTATCTAAACTATGCCTTTTCTAAATGATTCATGAAATTAGGATCATTAAAAGGGACATTTGCTTTACTGAAATCCGTTGTATTCAAAGCATTCCTCGCTGCCGGTGTTAAGTTTTCCCACCCAATTAATGGCTGAGTGCCCCCTACTTGATCACTAATATGCAATTCATGGTTTAAGGGCCATGTTCTGTCGTATGCAATTAACGGATGTGTATCCTTCATATTTCTTTCATTTGGCTGAACATTCGTGAATTTTCCGTGCCCGGAGTATGCGATAGATAAAACTTTTGGATTTTGATTAGACGGATTATCGACCCAAACTACAATTCCTTCCCAGTCATGTCTATGCCCCAACCTTGGAGAAGCCTCATCCTTTGGAAAATACCAAGAATACATGATTGCCCACACGCCATTGTACCAAGTTGAACGTGAATAAACTTGTCCGGTATGTTTACTGCAATCTCCTTCAGGCGTTCCAGTCGGCTGTAACCCGCCACTTGTATTGCCTTGTGCATCTACTGTCGGAAAGGGTACACAGCCGCTATAAACCTTCAATACGGCTGGAACTTTTTTCGGCTTTTTGAGAAATAGTAGTTGAGGCAACTTCATCGAAACCTACTGCTTTGTCATGATCAATGACAGCAGCATCAACTGTTGGAACTAAGCTGATAAAAACGAGAAGTGACATCAAAACAGCAAACGCAATTTTCTTCATTTCACTTTCCTCCTTATCGCATTAGTTATGTAAAATCCAAACTGCCAAGTCATTATACAATGGTGAAATCCCCATTCAATCAAATTTACAGAATCTTAAAATCAATAAACAGAATCGATACGATTATTCATCATTCTTTACCTTCAAAGCAGCCTGAAGAACACATTTCGGTTTTTGATTTTCATGTTTCCAGCCCAGGTTTCTCATTAGTAAACTCACTTAAAAATCATTCCCCTGAGCTTCTTGAAGCACAAAATGATGTAGTGTAAGCTTCTATAATAGGATTTTGTGAAGGAGTTTCATCCCTTAGTGCCAATGTATTTTTATTATAATGAAAATTTAATATATAGATTAGTTAGTACATTTTATAAAATACCTCTTTACTAAAAACTGCTCTCACACTCATTTTATAAAATCAAAAAACACCCCTTCATACATAAATCAGAGGTGTTGAATAAAACTTATTTCGTCTTAACACTTCTCAGAAAAGCACTTCTGTTCTCTGTGGCAGTTGTCAGCATCGTCATTTTCATTAAGCCGTTGAACTAAAGCTTCTTTAGCTTTTCCTTCATTTAAGTTAGTAGCCCGAATAACAAAAGTCACGACTTAACATTTACTGCTAGTTGATTGTGTTAAGTAAACTCCTTAATTATTTTTCAGATTTGTCAGAAAAATAACCGAACCACATTAAACTAATAACGCCGGCAGCACCTAAGATTGTCATTATGATATAAGCCCATGTGGGTAAATCCATACACTTCCCCTCCTAAAAATTAAATAAAGGAATCTCTATCTTCAATTAAGGTCTTCTTCTTTCTTTTTCTTGTCCAGTTTAATACTTATAAAAATGTTGATGATTGCAGCTGGGAGATATAAAAACCCTACTCCCAGAGTGCCTAAAATTGTACTTACAATTATGATGTAACTTTTTGTCATCACTTGACTGTCAATCAAAATAAGAAGTGTAATTAATCCAGCTAAAACACCTGCAAACCAAGCATTGCCAACAGCATAAGAATCATCAAGAACTCCTATCAATTGGCCAAAGATTGAGATTCCAACAGCAGTCAAACTGGATAGAAAAAGGTAATGATTTCATTTTCCCCCTCCTTAAACAGCTATTCTCATTAGTGATTCAAGGATTGGAACATTGAGAATTGCTGCTCGTCTTCATCAAGTCGGCTATCTTTAATACCATGATTTCTTATGTAATTTCATTTCTTCTGTTTGTTTTTTCTCCCCGGTCTTCCACTCCACTTTAACTACTAGATCATGTCCTATTACTTCCTCTTCAGGCATAAAATCAAAGGTAGCGATGTGGTCTTCCATATAACCTCCATCTGGCATTTCTTCACCTGTATACTCTGATAAATCATAATCTTCTCTGTCATCATATTTTTTACCATCTATGTATAAAGTGATTTTTTCAACAACAGTTCTTTTTTCGTCCTTCTTACTTCCCTGCCAGTACAAATTCAAAAAGTAATTAGGACCAATTGAAGTTTTATCTGATTTTTCAAGGTTAGAAACCCATATTCCGTTTTTTTCGCTGCCCTCATATTTTACTTTGTTTTCTGACATTATTACAAAGATTGATACGATGCAGATCACCAAAAATACAGTCATCAGCAATAGCCATTTTTTATTGTTCTTTTTTCTCATGTTTTTCCTCACTTCCCTCATTCTTTTAGTAGAAAATGCGATCAAAATGTTACAGAAAATTAAAAAGAGCAAGTGAGCCAACAGAGGGTTGCTCTAAACTTTTTAAACTTAAATTAAAGGAAGATTAAAACTTATAACATGCTTTAAATGCATGTTTTGTTTCATTAAGTCAATAACCTTCAAAATTATTACATTAATCCCTAAAATTATGATAATATCTTTATGAGATATTTTCGAATTTTGAGAGTGAAAGTGTTGATGAATTAGCTTACTTAGCCGCAAAAAGTTTTGAAACAATAGGTGCTTTTGAAGAGGCTGCAAGCTTTTTCAACGAAAAGATTTGGGCTGAACAGAAAATGAATCAGGTGGAGGGAATCTTTTGAAAAAAATAGTGCTTTGTGTGTCTATTTTAACTGTGATTTTAAGTGGAGTAGCTTTAACACAATTGAGTACTGATTCACCATCTAGCATCCAAGTTGCTGAAAGGCCGGTCGGAGGTTAAGGAGAAGAGCATTCGATATAGCCCGCCTCATGAGAGTGGGCTTTTTATTTTTCCATTACTCCAAGCTTCCTACACCTTAAGGCAGCATTAAGTTCGCTAACAATAGCTTGTTGAATAATTTTTATACTTATTTTATCCTTATGATTCAATGATAAGTACCTATTATCAGTATATAATTAGATCAATGAATTCTTATTAGCAGAACCACAAAATAGTAAGGTGTTACTATGAATTTTCAACAGATAAAAGAGGGACTAATTTGATAGCAAAATTATATTCATGTTTAATTTGCGGATATAAAGGATTAAGTCAAAATCCTTTGTATAAAGGCGAGTATCAAAAAACGTTTGACATTTGTCCATGTTGCGATTTTGAGTTTGGCTACAGTGAGGACCATGATGTAAGATTAGGCTTTATTGTCACTCCGGATCATTTAATTGAGGCTGCATTTCAATTGTATCGCAAACAATGGATTGAGTCCGGGATGAAAATTGCTCATCCTGAAGATATTACAGAAGAATTAAAAAATGGTGGTTGTTTAAAATTTGAAGTTCTGTTGAAACAACTGAAAAACCTAAATCTTGACATAGAGAATTTTGAAATTAACGGCTTTAATGATTAACTGAGGTGGTTTTTTGGTTTTTCAAAGGTGTAACAGTCTTTATCTTTACAATGTCAAGCTAAAATGCGCAGAAAGTGATTCAACTGCTTGTTCATTTCAATACTTTTCTATTCGTATTCAATAAAGACTTTGTGATCGTCAACAAACATTTCACTTCCATCAGATAAGTGTATCCAAAAAGCTTCCTCTGGTTCTTCTCTATAGTCAAAAATTGCAGTAACTTTGATGTTTGACTCATCTTTGACTGGTTTTCCAACTGTTATTTTCGTTTTTTCCTCTGGCAAAGTAATGGATTTAATCATCAAAACCATCCCATCTTATCAGTTTTACTCTCCCTCTTCCCTTTCCTTTCTCCGTAATATGCTTAATGCTGATTCATCTCATCTATATAAGAAATATGAATATTCTATTTCAATGACTGACAAATTTTAAAATAAGATGCTTTAACGCCTAATTAACGCCCTCTTCAGTGAATTTAAAGGTCTGTTTTAAATTGCGTTCTTCTTGCCCTTTTTGCGTCCAGATTATAACAACTTCTAATTCAGATGCTTTATCTGCCAGCATAAAATGCTTGAACCTCAACGGCGAGCCATCGTTTAAACTTTCAGCTAACGTTTTAGCATCATCTATTTGTTTTACACAATTTTCATCGGGGCATCCAAAAAGTGAAAACCTTGTGATTGAATTAGGATCATTTCTATACAATTGCACATCCACCGTAGCTGCTTCTTTCCCAATATTGTTGACTTCCAAGGAATAAACATTATATTTCCCTTTTTTAGGTGCCACAAATTCCTTTACATTTTTTGCTTCACTTACTTCTACTGACCACTGTTCCGTTTTTTGTGTAATGGGCAACACCGTAAAAGTAAGAGCGTGCGCTTTTGATTGAACAAAAGTAAACGCAAATAATATTACATATAAGAAAAATAATACCTTCTTCACTTCATTTATCCCTCCTTTCTTTTTCATTCGCTTGTCCAATAATAGTATCCTATTGCCGCTCGGCATTTATTTCTTTCGGTATTTGAGATGGCGCTTTAGGGACTTTTCTCAGTTTGTTATTGATCATATCAGAAGAGTACAACGTAACAATCATACTCCCTCCATACCGTTTTGCCCGAATTAATATTGGCTGGTTATATTGGTTTTTAAAGAGAAAGTCTGGACCTCCCCAGCTTACTGTCGCATCACGTCCGGACGGAACATATGGTACGCTTCTTGAATGAGAATAGCGCTGAACGATTCGCAGCCCCGCACGATCGACTGCATTAAATAGTGTTGAAGATACCTGGCAAATTCCTCCGCCTACACCTTCAGACAACTCACCTTTAACGATAATGGGCGCACTCTTGTATCCTTTGTCTTGAGTTCTCATCCCAACAACTTGATTAAACGAAAACGTCTCATTAGGGAAAACAACATGATTGTTAATCGCTTTTGCAGAAAGAGAAATATTGTGTGAACGGCTTTTATTGTTCGAATTAAAATACGTTACGTACTGACCGAGCTGATGTGTACTGATGTGAGCAAGCAGCTCGCTGTCAACTTTCGGATATATGTTCAATTCCGGCACTTCTACCTTGGAGGGGCCATGGCCATAGAAATAGGCATAAAACTTTTCCTTAAACGCCTGTTGATAAAGTCTGTAACCAACCCTGCCCGGGACAATGCTTCCCTGTTCGTTAAGCACAGCATTAGCCGGCTCCCGGTAAATTTCCTGATCCAGCTGTTCGATCAATTTCCGGTATTTTTCATGGTCAATCATTGGAGTACCAGGAAGAGGCATTGTAAAGTTTTCACGGGTAACAGTAGCTATCGTCCGCCCTTGCTGTGTGACCGTTAAGCTGTCAGGCGGCTCGCTCGGTTGAGCCAATAATAAAAGACCAGTGATCCAAATTTGTATCATAAGTCGTTTACCTCCCGACCATTAGTATGGGCATCAGCTTATTCTTTGATGTATTTCTTCCTATCGCTTGTTTGAATATTTAGATGTTGATTCGCTTATTTTTGAGTAATAGAAAAACCACATAAGTGAGCTATAACTTTAATTGTTCTCTGGTTCAATTCGCTGCCAAGTTAAAAAAAGACTAAAATGATAAAGATGTAATAACAACAATAAAATAATTTATCTTAATATTTTTTTATTGTAAAACGATAAATATCATGTTAAATTCAAAATGACAACAAATCAGTGAGGTGCTTTTTATGAATCGAGTCTCAACACTCTTTTTAAAGATTGCCGTAATTCTTATCGGACTCCCGATTCTTGCTTTGTGCATTTTTGCGGTGCCGAAGATAGCCAATTATGCAGCGGAATTAGTTCCAAATATCGCTTATATCAAATATCTCGTTTTCATCTATTTGTATGTAACGGCGATTCCTTTTTACTTTGCTCTTTATCAAGCGTTCAAACTTTTAAGCTATATTGACAAGAACAAAGCTTTCTCTAACATTTCTGTAAGAGCTTTAAAGAATATAAAATACTGTGCGGTCACAATCAGTATCTTGTATGCAGCAGGCATGCCGGTCTTTTATCTGATGGCCGAGATAGACGACGCCCCGGGTATCATAGTCATCGGATTGGTCATTATTTTTGCTTCAATGGTGATTGCAGTCTTTGCTGCTGTTCTTCAAAAACTGTTAAAAGAAGCGATTGATATAAAATCAGAAAATGACTTAACGGTCTGAGGTGATGAACATGGCAATTATTATCAATATTGATGTGATGCTTGCTAAAAGGAAAATGAGCGTAACAGAGCTTTCGGAGAGAGTCGGCATCACGATGGCTAATCTTTCGATATTGAAAAACGGAAAAGCAAAGGCCATTCGATTATCAACTTTAGAAGCGATTTGTAAGGCTTTAGAATGCCAGCCCGGAGATATTTTGGAATACCGAAGTGATGAAGATACACAAGATTCATAAAGAGGACACGGTGACACTATGGACGTAAAGCTATGTCCATCTATGCGTGCCTTACATATAATCAGAAAAAAAGTTTGGAGGCACATATCATGAGAGCGTTAAAACAACTCTTTCATTTTGGCTGGGAACAGGCCCTTTCGTGTTTGTTTCCTGTCGTTATTTTTGCCTCTTTGGCTATCACACAAATCATCCCTCTTCCCTTCTTGCCGCGGTATGACTGGCTGCTCATCATCTGCGTTTTCATGCAGGGGCTGATGGTGCGTTCCGGGCTTGAAACACGAGATGAATTAAAAGTAATCTCCTTGTTCCACCTTATTGGGCTTGCTCTTGAACTTTTCAAAGTCCATATGGGCTCCTGGTCTTATCCAGAAGAAGGATATTCCAAAATGTTCGGGGTGCCTTTGTATAGCGGCTTTATGTACGCAAGTGTAGCCAGTTATCTTTGCCAGGCGTGGAGAAGGCTTAAGGTTGAACTGGTGAAGTGGCCGCCGTGTTTTGCAGTTATCCCGCTTGCCGCTACGATCTATTTGAATTTTTTTACCCACCATTATTCAATTGACATACGTTGGTGGTTATCTGGACTTGTCATCATTGTCTTTTGGAAAACATGGGTCATATACGAGGTGAATGGAACTCATTACCGGATGCCGCTTGCACTTTCTTTTGTGCTCATTGGATTTTTTATATGGATAGCGGAAAATATCGCAACGTTTTTTGGGGCTTGGACATATCCAAACCAAACCGAGGCATGGAGTCTTGTTCACCTAGGAAAGGTGAGTTCATGGCTTTTGTTAGTGATTGTTAGCTTTCTTATCGTAGCGACGTTAAAACAAGTTAAGGAACAGAATCCCACAAAGACAGAGATTGATGAACCTTTTTTAGGTTGAAGTTCTCCTAGCGTATAAAGTACCAAATAAAATGAAAAAGCAACGTTCGAATTGTTGCTTTTTTCTTTTTTTAAACTCTACCGATGAGTATTCATTTTCCTCTAGGGCTAGATCACAGAATAATTGTGGAGAAATCGTCTTTTGCCATCCTTTAAGAACATCAATAAAGTCTTCGAACACTTTTTATAAAACGTCTTAAACTAAGAGTTTTTATGCTCCTCTTCTAGACTAGAATCACCTTATTACGTCTGCGGATTCAGATGACGACTGTTTTCAATATCTTGATAAACTCATGCGCCGCCGGCGTTATTTCATCAAATGAGTGCGCGATGACGCCAATATCACGGGTAATCCGGGGAATGATGTCTTTTTTGATCAATTGATGCGGAACAGATGAAAGTGTAAAGTTTGAAATAATGCCTATGCCCAAGTTATTTTTGACCATATTGATCAAGGTTTCGGCATTTTGCACAGTCAAGTTTTCCTTTAATTCAATATGGTGCTGCTGAAACGTATTTGACATTGCAATTTCATGACCGCCTTTGCAAAAAATAAGGTCATCTTGATATGTGTTGAGGTCGACATGCTTTTCCTGTTTTAATTCATTATCTTGCGGAGGGATGACGGCCACCATATAGTCGTTACATATTAGTTGATAGTCAAATGGGTCAAATGGAGATGCCGCGATCCCAATATCAACCGTCCGATCCTCGACCCACCCTTTGATTTGATCAGAGGTCCCCTCGACCAATTCTATGCGGATCAGCGGGTAGTTTGATCTGAATGCCGCAATCGCCTGCGGCATGATATTTGTTGAAACAGCAGGAAATGAACCAATTTTCACCTTCCCGCTTAACAGCTTGTTTTCCCGGTTGGCTACTTGATATATTTTGCTTTCAATCCCCTTCATTTGCCTCGCCAGTAGCAAAATTTCCTTTCCGACGTCAGTCAGCATTAAACCATGATGTTTATCCCTGATCAATAATTTGAGCTGGAGCGAGTTTTCGAGGTTTTTTATCGCTTTGCTTACCGCCGGCTGAGAGATGAACAATTCTTTTGCCGCTTCTGTAATGTTCAATTTCTCCCCGACTTTTATAAATATGTGAAGATGGTTCATATTCATAACTATTTGGTTATACCCCCAATAATAAAAATGTATTTCAGTTATATACAAATGTAACATATGATAGAAACCAGCACGATATTTAAACAAGAAAGGCGGCTTATTAATGGTAAAAGTCATGCTGGGAATCATATCTGTCACACTTATTTGGGGCTATACTTGGGTTGCGATGAAAGTAGGAATTCATGACATTCCCCCGCTTTTATTTTCAGCATTACGTCTGTTCATCGGGGCGGTTCCTTTATTTCTCATTCTCTTCATTCAAAGAAAAAAACTTTCAATTGGAAAACAATATGTCAAAAGCTATATCATCATGAGCCTGCTGATGGGCCTGGGCTATATGGGGATCTTAACGTATGGAATGCAGTTTGTCGATTCAGGGAAAACCTCTGTTTTGGTGTATACGATGCCTATATTTGTTACGGTGATCAGCCATTTTACATTAAACGAGAAAATGAATGTATATAAAACGATCGGGCTGATAAGCGGCTTCTCCGGACTTTTATTCATTTTTGGAAAAGAAATGCTGAATGTCGACCAAAGTGCTTTATTTGGAGAACTGTGCGTCCTTGCGGCAGCGCTTAGCTGGGGAATTGCGAATGTGTTTAGCAAGCTTCAATTCAAGCATATCGATATCATTCATATGAATGCCTGGCATCTACTGATGGGAGCCGTCATGTTGTTGATGTTTTCCTTTATATTGGAGCCGGTCCATTCAGCCGAGTGGTCATATCAGGCGGTTTGGTCATTGCTGTTTAATGGTTTGCTTTCTACAGGCTTTACATTTGTCGTATGGTTTTGGGTGCTCAATCAAATCGAAGCGTCAAAAGCATCCATGGCATTAATGTTCGTTCCCGTTTTGGCTCTATTCTTTGGATGGTTGCAATTGCACGAACAGATGACCATAAACATCATCATCGGCGCACTGCTGATATGCTGCGGCATTTTTATGAATACATTTAAATTATCACGACAGAAAGTGTGATTTTTTAAAGATATACTTTTTCCTTGTCGATGTTGACCTCGTATGATAGGAGACGGCTATTATGAGTGCGTCTTCTAGGATCCTGACTGCAGTCTATTAAACAATGAAAAAAGCTAATGTCTGCATGTGAGACATTAGCTTAAATGGCTGGCGTTTAGGTTGGTGGGCAAGCCACTTGCAGGCAGCTTTACTTGTAAAACCGGGTTGCTTTTTGTAATACAATTGCATAGTGCTTATACTTCGGCAGAATTCAAATAATAATTGCTTATGTATGAACAATTTTTTCCGCCTTGAATTTTTCCAGCTGGCCAAAATGGATTTTTTTATCTAAAAAGCCTTAAATACTGAATTAAAGAAAAACATCAAGATAATGATGGCTAGTACAATAACAATCTCAAAAGTATGTGAACTGCTATCTTCTTTTTCTTGTTCAGTCTTCTCCCTCATTTGTTCCCTATATTTTCTTTGTATTTCATCCTTTTTCTTATCCATCTTACTCGACTCCCTTCAAAGTAAAGCCAAGCAATTCTGAATTAGTAAAAATTAATTATCATCTTTCACCTTCATTTTTTTCAATTTTTTTGTGAAAGGTAATTAAAATCACTGTTTCTAATATTGTTTAGTTTGATGTCTTTATTTATCTCTTGTGCATACGGGGTAATGAAATCCACAATAGGGGTCATATCAAAAGGAAAATCGTAGTCCAGCAGCTCAGAATTTGATTTATATACCTGCTCTTTAATAAAGAAGTGGCAATCTGGTTTCATGTTTAACAGACCATCTATAAAAGAAAAGGTATCCGCTGTAAAGTTTTCAAGAAATCTTTCTTCAGTGAATGCAATGACCTGAATAAAATTTGAGGAACCCTCATATTCATTTTCATCCTCTATACCAATTAAAACTGGATTATCACACAGCTCTCCTTTTCTTTTTGAATCAACAATTAAGATATAACCGTAAATGTTTGAAATTTCTTTTTGCAGTACCTGAAAAAACTCGACTTCATTTGTTCTAAGAAGCCTGTAAAATTTTAAATCCATATAAACCTCACTCTTCATATGATCATTTCGTTTCTATTCTCTAACCAAAAAAACAGTTTATTCAGAGCTGCTCATTCGTGTTTTCTTCTTTTACCTTTTTGTTTAACTTGAAGCCAATCAAGACATTGATAATCGCAGCTGGAAAATATAAAATTCCTGCACCCATTATTCCTAACGCAGTACTCGAGCCGACGATAAACGACTGCACTTCTGTACTTCTCGACTTTAGACTAAGTAACACAAGAATTCCCGCTAAGATACCTATAAACCGAGCAATACCTGGTATAAAGAAATCGGTTAAAATTCCAAAAAATTGTCCCATGACTGATAACAGGATTCCTAGAATGCTAGAAATCACGACTAGTTTTTTTATACCCTGTCCCCCCCTTTCATTGCCACATTTGAATTTTCCTTATTTCAATGGTACTTGTTAAAAAGCTCTGAGAGAAAGTGATGAACTCTTGCGTGAGCGCCAGCGATTCGGGATGAAAAACAGCATTTTTACATTACATTTGTTTAACATGCTTCTTTTATCTTACTCCTTTAGTCTCTCCAAGGACAGTGCATAACGTGTTAAGCTTTTAATAAAAACTTTGCAAGGAGTGGTTCTTTGCTTAAAGCTTCAAAATTTTTCATTTCATGTGTAGCTTTAATACTGTGCGTGTATTCATTATATAATCAAAGTGTTTTCCTCTTAACCTCTCTCCAAGTACTAGTTGCACTTCTCTTTGTACTAATAGGGGTGGAGGCCCTTATAGAGAAACAAACGAGGTCCGCATATATCTTGTTCGGATCAGCGGCTTTTATACTTGTTGTAAATGCAGTTAAATACATGATCTAACTTAATTTGTACTAATTCCGCTAAATATAGAATCACAAAACCAAAAAATGAAGGCAGCTACAAAAGCAATGACTGTATAAATCATAAGATTAAGTAAATTAAACTTTTTGAGCCTTCTTCTCAACCACAATTCCAAAGGAACAGCAACTACCCAGTAAGTGATGAAAGGTCAAAAGCAATGATGTCAATAGTGACTAATGCGATTGTCATAAAACCGGATAAACAAACATATACAGACCAAAGATCAGACCGTATGAGATACTTGAAAACGCCCGAGTATAAACATAACTTTTTAACTTCTTTTGATTGAGGCTCTTGAGCACCTCCGCATTTTCAAATCATGGTTAAGTTGTTATGTTCAGCTCTGTTAAACTCATCGTAATTTTATATAGTAAAAATAAGTTTCTTCTTCAATATCCTTAAAAAGTTCGTTTAGCTCGAGCTTACTCCTCCAATATATTAAATTATTGTGCTGGTTTTATTTGTTTTTATCTTTTGAAAACGGTATTATCATAGGAATGAATAACGCCCATAACGGAAGTGGCTCTTGGTCACGATAATACCTACTGAAGCAGCCGCTGCATAAATCGTGGTTGGTTTCAATGTAATCCCCCTGATTTTATTTATGTAACTCGAAAGTGTGTAAGCGACTTCCAATACTTGTCACACCAGTATACCATTTTCACTTTGAGTGAACGATAGATTATGATCTTTTTGAAAGACTAGCAATTTATGCACTTCAATGTGCAGATATGACAGACTTTAATCATAATCATTTGAAGCTACTTGATTGGTAAGTGCCGCATGTATTTCAAAGAAAGAATGATGATTTAAAAATCATGACGATCCCTCCGCTCTGTTTTTTTTATTATCGTGTTATACTTAATTAACCTGAAATATGACATATCCAGCAACTTCAGCTACAAGAAGATAAATCATGTACCTCCCATAAATGAATACTTCTTCATCCACATTTTTTTGCCTTTTGAAAATCCATGCGAATAAACCTAATACAGTTAACACTGAGATGATTCAACAATTATTAAAATAGACATTTTTACTCCTATCCGTTTACCTCGCCACTTTCTATTTGTGTATAAAACACAGTCGTTAAAAACCTTCGCCGTTTCTCTTATTCTTACGCCAACAGCGAGCTATTACTGCTGGTATTAATAGCAGAGTACCGACAAAAAGCAACATACAAAAGATGACAAACAGTGCTCCTGTACCCGGCATAATTTCTTCGTAGGTTATAAAGCGTTCCTCCCCCTGCAGGACGAAAAACCGAGAATTTTCGAGAAAAGCTAGATGAAAGGCGATAGATGTCCATAAACTTCCTGTTACAATACGCAAAAGTTGAAGGATGAATCCAAAAGATAACAATAAAATGATGTAATCTAATGTGATAGCTGGTGATTCAATTCCTGCTATATATTGCAAACCACCTACAGTTATAGGTCCAAGCACAAATAGGATCGGCTGCAGGAATAAAGCTATAAAACAGTTAAACCGCCTGTTTAGAGCGTAGTACACCGCACCTCGAAAAGTTAATTCCTCTGGAAAAGCTTCATAAAAGAAAGCGATTATCATATTTAAGAGCAATACTGTAACCAAATGACCAGAGAAGTGAAATCGTGTAATGTTGATCCACCCTAATAAATGAGCGATAGCAAATCCAGATCCAGAAAGAATAATCACATACATTGCTCCCATAATGGCTTTCGGAATGGCTTGCCGCCACCCAGACAGTCCGAGAGAGCAGAATGGTCTACTAGAAAACCGTTTAAGAATAATGTAGAGCAACGGGACAGTAACTAGTGTCACTAAGCCTGCTTGGATACCTTGCTGCAAGAGCTTGGAAGCTCCTGCCTGGCGTGCCATTGAACCGACAAAAGTTGCAAAAAACAGCGCAAAAACGAACGTTCCCCAGCTGAAAAAAACAGCCGCCACCCATTTAAGATGATTGTTTTGTTTTCCGTTTTGGATTGGATGAAATTGCATTTTCACCCCCCTTTCACAGCATGAACAGCATCAAACAAGAAAGCAAATTGAGCAGTCGATCATTAGCTTTCTTATCACAATACGTTCCAGATGCTGTTATTGTTTCAAATTTTTGAATCACCCTGCTTCAATTGTATCGCTTTCTTTCATCATAAAAAAATGCCCCATCATTTCTGGGGCATGGTACTGATTCTATCAATTTACTGTATTCATTAACTCGAAGAAGTATTTGGGTTTTTGGGTCTTATTTAGCTTATACCATGCATGCAATGTATCAGGTGCAAATACATCTAATTTTTTCAGTACTTCCATCGCAAATTCCAGGGGAGCTATTCCTGATGCGGTGACCAAATTCTCATCAGATACTGCAGGTCCCATCTCATAAAATGTTTCTCCTTTATAGTGAGGACAGACCATTTTCAAATAGGCTAAGTCATTGCTTGTGTGCTTTCTAGAATCTAAGTATCCATAACGCGCGAGGCCCTCGGTTGCACCACAAATGGCAGCAACAATCGTGCCAAGCTTTAAAGCTTCGCCAACTTTTTTCAAGATCGATTGATGAATATCTTCTCCCCAAGTATTCCCTCCGGGTAAAATCAGAAGATCTTCACTCTCAAGCGTACACTTATCAAGGGTAATATCTGGTTTTATGTTTAGCCCTCCCATCGTCGTAATCATTTCTTTATGAGCTCCTGCTGTAACTACTTTTAAAGGTGTTGCACCTTTTTTAAAATATCTACCTGAGTTAAGTTCAGCAATTAAATAACCGTATTCCCAGTCTGACATTGTATGAAATACATAGAGATAAACTTTTTTCGTTTGCATTTATTACACTCCCATCACAATTGATCAAGCCCATGAAGATGACTTTCGTGCCATCCTTTTAAATAATGCCCTATGGTGGAAATCTATGCAATTATAAAAATCTGCTACGCTTGCCCTATGATCAATGATGTAACATTTCACATAAGGCTCACCTTTAAAATAGGTGTTTTTCTATTTTGTTCCCCCTTCTGCCCTCAATGCCTTCTTAACTTATAAAAAAACAGAAAACAAGATGAATGAAAAGGGTTTTGTTAAACTAACAGTCAAGGGGAACATTTCATTGGAAATATATCGATTTTACTCTTATTTTGGAATATATATTGGACTTTATGTTTAAGCCTTACTGGTTTTAAACCCTCTTACGGATCAACGCATGCTGAAGCAAAAGCTATAGGAGAAACAAAAATGCCAAGCCGTATAACTACTATAAAATTTGTTCAGCTTGAGAAATGATTTGATGCTATGCTTGGCGTTGTAATTGACACAGGTACAAACAAGGCTATCGCCTATCGGCCAAATGAACGGTTTGCTTAAGCATCAACCTATAAAGTTCTAGCCGCAGCTTTTGTCCTGAAGAAAACTCAATTGAAAAACTTAAAGAAGTCACCCACTACAGCAAAGACGATCTTGTTACATATTCTCCAATCACAGAAAAAACACGTGGATACAGGCATGAGCCTGAAAGAAATCTCAGAGGCTGCTATTCGTTACAGCGATAATACTGCTGGGAACATATTGTTGCAACAACTTGGCGGCCCTAAAGGTTTCGAAAAGTCACTGAAGCAGATTGGGATCATGTAACCAAGGCTAATCGATTCGAGACGGATCTAACTCTGCAGTTCCTGGGGATATTCGTGATAGAAGCACCACAAAAGTACTAGCAACCGACCTTAAAGCTTTTACAGTGGGGCAACAATCTCACGCCTGACAAGCCACGATCTTAACTGATTGGATGCTTCGAACTCGATTTCCAATATTTCGTCCCGTTAAAAGACACTAACATATCAAACCATATCTCAAAATTGGAATCTAAGTTAACCGCATCTTCAATATTATCAAATGAATCTAGATATAACATATAATCTAATCCTTTTCTTGATTTGTTTGTGTCAATGACATATCTCCCATCATAATGATATCTAATTAGGACGTATCCCTCTGGCCCACTATGTTGTAACAAAAACTCTTTATAATCATTAGGGAATGTAACGCCTAACTTCTTTTCTAAATAGACTTTTCGAGTACACTTCTATTAAGGTAAAAAAATATCGGCAGATGCACGAACATCTAACCGATCTGTAATAGAATAGCTCCTTAAAAGCTTCACAGCATCCCATTTGATTCTGGAACTTCCATACTCAAACACTTTGTATTCTCTCGGTTCCGTTACATTTTCATTCGTTGTTACAGTCAACACTTTACTAACTAGTAATGGCTTACCTGATACACTAATCGCTTTTCCCGTATAGCTATATCTATTGTTAGCTATTAAAACCGTATCGGTATACACTGTACCAGATGCATTGGAAAATCTCTGTAAACCTGATTTTCTTGTCCACTATCAACTATCTGACCACATTAATTAAATAGTATTTGCAGTTACTTTTGAGGCATTAAGATTTGTTGGATGGAGGTTCAACATCATCGTATGAGGTTTACATCAATTACGTTATAAAAGGCATTAGAGGTGTCCGCAACATCCCACACCCCTAGAATGACATGATAACCACTGCGATCAGTTGGTACATAAATCTTATGAGATAGATTCGTATCAGCCCTTGAACCATCGTGATCAACAGTACCAATTAATTCAAACTCATCTCTTGTTAAAGGTTTGTTTGGATTCCAATCTTTCTTGGTTATATAATAGTGCCACTTTGTTGTTGCGTGAGGAGCAGTATAGTGCCAAGTAAAGGTATTTAGACCCCCACGTATGTTTTGTTTTACCCAATGATCTGCAGTCTGCCTGTCTAACCCAAAATCAATTTGACCCGAGCCTCCATTTGCTGATGCAATTTTCCCATCTGGTGGACCCGCTGATGGAAACCCTTTTGGTCCTTCTACCGATTGAGGATTATCAACTACGGAACCATATTTTTGAGTAGCTGCAGTCCAACCAATTATTTGTTTTTCTAATGATCCCATGTACGCTCGACTAGCAGGTTCTTTTATATACCCGTGTGCAGATACATCACCTGCAAATAAAGTAGCACCAACACCTAGAACAGCAGTTAGAACAGCACCTTTAATAAAACTCTTCATTACTAACTCATTCCTCCCTTTGTTGTAAAATTTTTCTCTTTCCTACTATAATAATTCATTACATGTGAGGTAATCTCCTTCTTTATTTTTGATCACGTGAAATTTAAAGAACTTCATGTTCCCTCAGCTCCTTTGTTCTTCAGCTTATTGACAAACACTCTTTTCATACAGCTTCCATTTTAGTTACAGATAACGAAACACTTTATCAATCTCTTCTTGATCTTTTCAGCAACTCTATAAAACACATATCATCTCAATATCATTTAACCTGCCGCTCGATATTGGTTTTGTAAATTTTCAAAGTGATCTTGTATTGAATTTTTAATAAAACAGTGCAATTTGAATCAAAAACTGCAGCTGGCTTCTTTACTTTGTTATGTTCTTTCTCCTGAATCGTCTCTAATTTCAGAATCCTTGTAAAAAAAGAATCCATTCTGCAATTCAACATTCGGCTTCATTGTCATTTAGTTTGATTTTGATTTTGATTTTGATTTTGATTTCATGTATTTTAAATGTGAATTTGAAATACAGTCTTGACGTTTATTTAAGAATGTCTCGATGCCTATTTTCATTGGATCATTCTTGCCTAAAATTTTGTTCTGTTTAACTAAACGTGGCACTATAATTGAACTATAGGTTAATAGAAAGAAAACAAAATATTATAAGGAGGAATTTTGTGTTTCAAACCTTAAATCATTTTTTAAAATCTTGGGAGTTCGAAGCCGGTGGAACACAGAAAATACTAAATAGTCTAACTGATGAATCACTTAAACAGGAAATAACTTCAGAAAATTGGACTTTAGGCCGTATTGCTTGGCATACTGTTGCTGCCATTCGCATCATTACCTCAAACACAGACTTAACGTTTCATGCCCCAGCTGAAGATTATCCTGTTCCTACTTCGGCTCAGTTTATAGCAGACAGTTATCATCAAGCCAGTAATGCATTTGTACAGGCATTAAAAACCCAATGGACTGACTATACACTCCAAGAACGTATCAACTTTATTGGGCAACAATTGCCGAATGGTTCACTTTTGATGTTTTTAATTCAACATCAAAATCACCATCGAGGACAAATGACTGTTCTTATGAGACAAGCAGGGTTAAGTGTTCCAGGTATTTATGGTCCAGCAAAAGAGGAATGGACAAAATTTGGTTTGGAACCCCCGCAAATGTAATATAAAGAAATTTACCAAGCATGTTTTGATCAATCTTATTTCAAAACATGTTCTTTTCTTTTGTTCATTTATCAATGTTGTTATTAACATAAATTTGATTAATTTTTATTCCCAACCTAGACTAACTAAATAACATTGCCTGCGTGATCAGGATTATTCGACTTCATCCAATTTTGGTTAAGATCAGCTTTTCCCATTGTTTACACTTATTTGACCTCACCTTATTTTATCCATATTTTTCACATCTCTTTTCTGATTAAAATTATTGTTTTATTGAGATTCCTCATTAAAAAAAGCACTCTGCTTTCTGCTGCAGGTGCGCTTCATCTCTCAATATATGGACATATATCATCATTCCAGATTATTTGGACTTCATAACTCTGTCTTATAGTTGCTGAATCTTTGTTAAAAACTTCTACCTGCTCAACCTTTAAAAACTAAGACGGTATGCCGCCAACATAATTACAACATTAACTAAGAAATTCCTATAACATTGTTCTTCGGGTTTGCATATGAAGAGCTAATTTAGTCCTCAAGCGAATCCTACAAAGAATGATCTCCCCGGCATATAACTTATCCCGTCTTAAGCGAATTGTAATGGTATAGGAGGGATATTTTGTTTGTATCGCCAATGTTGCTGCATTCAATAAAAGAACTTTTGTTCAAGAGGTAAGACTTAAAAATTATTAATAGTTTATTTCCACTCTTCTTCTAAAATAGCGTAATAATATTCATTCCACCATTCATTGCCTTTGGGAATACATTTTTTAAAAAAGCCTTCTCTTCTCATTCCGATTTTCTCCATAACTCGGTATGATGGAATATTCTCAGGTTGACAGGTAGCTATAATCCTATGTAAGTTCATTTCTGTAAATCCATATTCCAAGATAGCTTGTGCTGCTTCAGAAGCATACCCTCTATTTTGATAATTTGGATTAAACACCCACCCAATTTCATATGTATGTTCACCAAAATACTTATAAAAAACAATATGGCCTATAAGACAATCTTCATCTATTAGTACTACAGGAAATTTTTCAGCCTTATCACCTTTGTTTTTATTTACAAATTCTTTTGCATCTTCTTCAGTAAAAACCCCTTCTGGTATATACTTCATAACATTAATATCTGATGTATACTCATATACAGCTTGCCAATCATTTAATTCAAATTCACGTATCAATAACCTTTTTGTTGTTATATGCATTAAAGTGACTCCTATCAAAAGTACTTAAACTTAATCTTTATTTCGATATTAAGACAACAATAACCTCTTTAAATACTATCCTTATTCAACAATTCAAGAAATTTCTGACCAGTGAACAGGCCATGGGATATGATTCATCACAATAAAAGCCCCGCCCTTCTCTTTAATGGGGGGATTTTTTTTCGTTTTTTAAGATAACATTAATCTTCCTTATACGTTTAAATATGATAAAATTTTACATATTAAGATAATTAATCTAGGGGGAATTCTGTTGGAACAAATGATCTCTTCTTCCAAGGTCGGAGTGAAAATTAATGAGTGGTACAAATACATAAGAATGAACCGTGAAGCTGCTGTTACTTTTTATGAGAAAGCGCTTTATGCCCGAAACAAATTCAGCGAGGGGATTATCTTTATGAAACTTAAACATGCATCCGTCTTAATTTTAGCCATTGTTTTTATTGGATTTGCTAGCATTTATTTAACTAGCACTCAAAAAGATGTCCAGAAAGCACGTAGAGGTCATACAGCCAATACTGGTTATACTGATAGTCATTCGTTTGGAGTTTCTAGTAGAGGTCATACATCTAAAATATGTATTAATTCCCCTTCTAAATTTTGAAGAGGTTTTATTAAAATTTTTGTCCGCAAGTAAGTCCAGCTCTGTGAAGTACTGTTCCTGCTGGTGTTAAGAACCTGCTCTCAGAATCGCTTTTCATCCGTATTACTTCTAATACTATCCATAACGAATCCAAACTTTCTTCTCTTTTCGTTATCCAATTCAAATAAACTCAACTGCTGATTAACATCATCCTCAATATTGGATAACGTGACTGAGTTACTTCGTACAGAAAAACTTCTTAGAGAGCATAAGCAGCATCTATAAATATCAAAGGTGATATTTGTGGGAATATTAAAGTTCTTCGACCATAAAGCAAAATAATAAATCATTCCTCTTTCCAATTTCCTAAAAATAAAGGGATGATTTTAAGAAATATCTCATCCCTTTATTTTTAATTAATCCAATAAAGCTTGTGCTGTTTGTTCATCTGTCACCAATACATGGACTAACTTGCCTTCCAATGCTGCTTTTATTGCCTGCACTTTTTCTAATCCACAAGCCACTCCAATAACAAGTGGAATCTCCCTTAATTGATCTAATTCCAACGCAATCACTCTTTCATTCCATGAACTAAGAGATGAGCGGCCATTTTCATCGATGAAATTATAACAAATGTCTCCGACGACATCTGTATGATCAAAATACTCCTGATGTTCCTGACCTAGATAAGACTTCACCATCGTTGAATGTTCAGGAGTTCCCCCGATTCCAACAATCGCTATATGGGATTTGGATGATAAGTTAAAAATGTCTTGTATAGAAGTTTGCCTCATAAATATGTCTTTTGCTTCTTTAGAATCTACCATTACGGGAGCATGAAGAAGCTTGTATTGTGCTTGTAGACTCTCTGCGAGCTTAGCTACAATATGATTAGCATGTATATCTACCCGTTCGTTTCCCATTCCTCCAACTAGCGGAACAAATGTAGCGGACGGATAGGGCTGGCTAGAGGTCATGGCCTTCGCAACTTCATATAAAGTGGTTCCTGCGGAGACCCCTATCGTTTGCCCGTCTCTCATAACTCGCAACAAGTATTTACATGCTGCAGATCCCAATCTGCTTTTCGAGGATTCGCCTCCCAGATTGGGAATGCATACGACTTCACGCAATCCATATAAACGTTCAACTTTTCCTTCGAGTTTTCTATAAGGATGTATCATTTCATCATGAATAATAATTTCTACGATTCCCAAATCTCTTGCTTTTGAAAGATATTTAGAAATAAGAGAGCGACTTACACCGATTTCTTCCGCAATCTGTGATTGATTATGTCCTTCCTCATAGTACATATGAGCTATTTTAACAAACAACCTATTATCTTCAGGTAAGTTCAAATTCGTAACTCCTTTTTTTCTTAATATGTGATCAGATCTCTAGTGGCTCTTATGACATTATTATATAAATTCAATGACACTTCCATTTTTAACTTGCGGAAGCACGTACGGGCTGGCAAACACAGCACCAGGAAGAACTTCTCCGTTAGGCTCGTTGAAGTAGATAGAAATATGACCAAGTTCCTTTAAATTGTTATTGGCTGCGGATCCTACAGCAGTAATACTAAATTCTTGATCATCAACTCTTAGAGTATGCCCTTCTTTAATCGGGCTTTCTGATTGATCTTCTTTAACCTCATGAATGACAGCCACGTCTCTTAACCCCTCTGGTGTTTGTGGCCCAAATAAAATCATTATCTTTTCATCCTCAAATGATAAAGCTAATTCTCCAATTTCTTTTACAATTGACTTATACATATCAATACCCCCATTTTGATCATCATTATAAATTTATTAAAACATTCCAATACTTGCAACATAGGCAATTATAACAGCAAGAACTCCAGTAATAAGACGACTATATAAAACTGCTGGTACACCATATTGTACCGTTTCTGCTTTCGCCTCGCCAAGCGACAAACCAACTGGTATAAAGTCAGCTCCCACTTGGGCATTAATAGCAAATAAAGCCGGCAAGGCAAATTGAGGCGGAATGTTTCCTTTAGCGATTTCAGTTCCAATTAAGACTCCTATAATTTGGGCTATAACGGAACCTGGTCCGAGCACTGGCGATAGGAATGGTAAGGTACAAACAAATGCCAGAATGATTAATCCCCACAAAGAACCAGCCAAAGGTGACAAGATGTGAGCCATAGCATCGCCAATACCTGTGTAGTTAATTATCCCAATGAGCATACTCACAAAAGCCATAAATGGAATGATGTTTTTGATAAGCATGTCTATTGAATCTCGACCAGCTTGATAAAAGGTTCCTGTTACTTTTCCAATTCCTTTCGAAAATCTCATCAGGAAGTTATCTCTATCTTCTCGCTCTTCTTTTTTTACATCATTCTTACTCAAATTTTCCTTCTCATTTGTATTGAGTTGGCTAGGTTCTGATGTATCTTCGGATTCTGATGGGATTTCTGCTTGCTCGTCAGCCAACCTGATTTCTTTCTCTGTAACACCAGAAACAAAGATATCTTCTTTAATATGTTTAGCCAACGGACCTGAAGGTGAAGATGGAAGGACATCCACTGTAGGAATGCGTTTCATCGGATAAAGTCCAATTCTTGCTGTTCCCCCACAATCAATAACAACACACATCATTTCATCTTCCGGAACTGAATTTTTAAAGCCGTCTATAGCTTCTGTTCCCGATACCTGAGCGATCTTTCTTGCGACTGGGTGAATCCCTCCGCCTGTAATAGAAACAACCTTCGTCTTTTTTCCATGGGGTTCAATTTTTAGGCCTGTTCCCCAGCCACCAGAACCTTTATCCACAAAGATTGCACGCTGTTTATTCATGATCGTTCCCCCTCGAGTCATGGTGATTTCTCCTTCAATTAAGAATTCGCTTCCATTCTTTTAGCCAAATATTTTGTGATAAGTTCAGTAATAACCCCCCGTAAAAGCATGATGACAATCGCTATTAGGAAATAGCGAACGGCAAGATCAGACATAGGGTAACCAGCCTCTTTTATCCCATTAGCAATTCCTAAATAGACGAAAAGCTCTCCTGCATTTGCGTAAGGGAATAAAGCTGTAACAGGATGAAAGAAAGTAACTAGTGAATCGAAAAACGCTGGTTTTTGTTTTTCTGGTAAAAACCTTCCAAAGGTATAAGCCATCGGGTTTGTTAATAGTAAGATGGATAGGATAGGCATTAATGTATATCTTAATAACGTATACTTTGCGGCGAACTGAATAACCTTATTGACTCTTTCTTCTCCTATGAACTTAATCATTGCATAGGTAAATGTTAGTAGTACAACTAGAGTAGGAACAATTCCAGTCATTAAATCCATAAACTGTTTACCACCGGCATCAAACATTCCTATAAAGTGTTCGCCGAACCATTGAATCCATTCCATAGAAATCAACACTCCTTTCCATTAAAGCATAGAGATATTTTTTGTAGAGATTGACAATAATGCATTTTCTGCAGCCTTTGAAAGGGCTGTATTAATTGCTGGTAATCGCCTATAATTCCCTTTTTGATTTGTTTTACATTCTTGTAAATCATCTAATACAGTTCCTATATGTTGCCCCTTATATTTACTTATTTCTTTAAATTTAGATAAAACTGAACAACCATTGACCACATGACATTCCTGAATGATATAGTGACTATCAACGACAAGCATAGCAATGGCTCCAGAACGAAACTTTCTTCTTTCCGTACCAGAAAATAAATAATATCCTTGTTTTTCTCTGTAAGTGCTTACAATCTCACTCATACTCTTTCTATAATAACGAACTTGTATGAAGGTAAATACATATTGAACGACTAGCAAAAAGCAGAGAATGAAAACAAATCTCATAGGAAGTCATGCCCCTTTTTAAGTTCTATTTGATGAAGAAAAAGGGCGCGGACAAAACTCTTTTTCAAAAAGAGTTTTGCTGCACGCCTATGAACTTACAAAGTAGTTACAATTTTACTATCAGCCGTCTCTGCCGGAAATAAACTATCTTGAAGCGATCTTAATTTCCAAACTGTTGTTGTAGGGTCTAATTCTACATCATCAGTTGTTAAGAATTGGCCTTGACGAATATCTTTTTTGGCCACAACATTTCCACTGATTAAACCAATTGGAATATGATTATTTCGCTTCAAATCTTGATGAGTTTCAAGAACCCCGCGTACAGAGTAACCCCCAATACCATCTAGTGCTTCTCCGGCTTTCATATCACGTTTTGCAACGGCAACCGTATCAGAAATAGGAGCCCCTAGTGGTTGAATAGATCCTTCATTTTGTAAAACAGCTTTTGCGATAGTAATAGGCGTTTCTAAACTAGCTAAATGATATGGTCGATATAAAATGTGATGGTCTCTTTCCCCTTTTTTCAATAAGTAATCCAACTCATGCGCTACAGCGTCATTTTGCCCTTTTACAATTACAAATACTCCAGGTGCAAGCCCATCTACATAATCAACTACCCCAAAATGATTTAACACCCCACCATTTTCTTTAAGGTCTAAATCTTTAATAACTGAATCTAGATCTCCAGAAATCCCATGCATTCCAACTACATCCGGTACAAATCCAATAGCATTAGACAATAAATTCATTTCAGCCATTGTCTTAGTACCATCTTGGAAAGCAGCAAGCATATGAGAAGCCATTTTCTTCTTATTTGCTTCTTCTTGTGCAGTGCTAGGGTTTGCTGTGACATTTAATTTATTATTTTTCCCTTTGCCAGCAACCAGTACTTCCATTCCCATCGTTTTGGCAAATTCAAATAATTCAAGTATTGCCGCCGGCTCATCCCCAGCAGAACCACTGTAAATTAGGCCAGCATTAGTAAACATTTGATGCATCACTGAACCGATAGTAATATCCACTTCTACATTCAATAAGACAAGATGCTTTTTAGACCTTAAGGCTTCAAGTGAAATGTTGGCTCCTACTTCTGGAACTCCTGTTGCATCAACGACGACTTCTATATTGGCAGATTGAATAACTTCACGAAAATCATTTGTTACCATAATGGATTCTTTTCTGGAGGCCTGTGAATTATAGTAATTTGCAGCTCTTTCTGCTGCTTCAATATTTATATCACTAATTCCAGTTACGCTCATGCCAGGAATATGAGAGATTTGACCAATCATCCCAAATCCCATTTGTCCAGCACCGATGACTCCTACTTTAATCGGTTCGTTGGCACGTTCTCTTTCTAAAAGTTGTTGATAAATCGACATATGTTACATCCCCTTTACGAAAATTCTAAAAATTAAAATCATTAAACGCTTACATTTTGAATATAAAACAGCCTGCATATCATACAACAACAATTAACATTAGTTACACAACATATCAAATAGAGTTTTTTCGTAACATTTGTTACGTCATTTAACATTTGTTAATTGTTATGGGTTTATTGTAGAATGTTATGAAAAGGCTGTCAATAAAAAATGATAAAAAATGAAGAATATAAGAAAGGTTGGATGTAACAAAATGAATAGAACCGATTTTTATTACAATGATGATGCTCCAAAACCACTAAAAATTGTTCCTGCTGTCTCAGCTGTCGTTCTTCATAAGGAAAGAGAAATCCTACTTCAGGAACGTGTTGATAACGGAAAATGGTCTTTACCGGGTGGAAATGTTGAACCGGGAGAAACAGTGGAAGATTCCATAAAAAGGGAGGTTATGGAGGAAACTGGTTTAGATATAGCAGTAAAACATCTAGTTGGCGTATACAGTGATCCCAATCATGTTATCGCATATCAAGATGGAGAAGTTCGCCAACAGTTCTCCCTTTGTTTTTTATGTGAAAAGACAGGCGGAAACTTAGCAGCCAGTAATGAATCAAAAAAAGTAGAATTTATTTCGATAAGCGAGTTGGATATTTTGAATATTCACATTACTCAGAAGATAAGAATTCAGGACGCTCTCTGTGGAAACAGCAAAGCCTTTATACGATAGCTCAAGCCAAGAATTATAAAATCTCGTTAGTCGTTAATAAGGGGATGATAACTTTTGAAAGAATCTCAAATGGATGCTAACTTATTTTGTATTCATGGTCGTGATGAGACTCTCCATGTTATTTCTTATACCAATAATAAAATGAAAAGCGTTGAATGCGAAGAATGTCATCGTATACACAGAATAAAGATAGATATCGTGAAAGAATTTTACAAAGAGATTTACGAGAGAATCTCAACAAAACCAGCTAAAATGACACATGAGTATAAACAAGATTTAAATAAATTCCTATCAACATTTCCCGCTCGAGCTATCAGTACAGTAAGCCTTATCGGCTTATGAGGGACTTAAATCATTCACGTAAATTCAATTCATTAAACATCTTAAGAATTAACACATTTTTCAGGAACAAATCTGTAAAAAGGAATCAACCGGAACTGATGAAAAGCTTTTTTATTTAGAGATTTACGAGATGTATTCTTGGATCTTCAGCTATCATAAAAAGTACCGAGCCTGTTTTGATTCGAAAATCTTTTTTAAGTTCAGAGATGCAGCTAACACTACACTTCCCTGTCTTTCCGTATTCCCTACAACAGCAAGTTCATAAATAAAAAATAGACCTCCCTTGAGCTTAGGAATCTTTAAGGGTTAGGTCTACACAGATTGACCATTGAGCAAGCCCTTTGATGGGCAGCTTTTTGTACAAAGCCGGGGTGTTGCCGTCCCTCGGTCTTTTTATTTTGTGCATTTCCAACAATTGCGATTCTTTTGCTTATTGGGATTACCTTTATCCTATTTATCCTTGTCCGATCATCAAAAGATAACCTTCCAATTAGCAGTCAACCGGAATACTATTGATGTTCTTCAGACAAACCCTCATATTTCAGTTCCTCTTCAAGTTCTTCATGGCTAAATAAATGAATTCCTCTACCTCTAGGTGTTTAATTTGATACTTCGCTTCGAAGTTTTGAAGTTCCTTAAGAGTTGCTTTGTTCATCTAAGAGACTTTTTGAAATATTTACAGTCTTATAACAAAATTAGTCAATATATGTCTCCCCATTTTGTTCTTTTAATGAGAATAAATGTTCGTTTTGGCGTTCCAATTCCAAAAGATATGAACAGAACGTGATAGGCGTCCTTTTCACTGAATATAATGCCATAAATTCAAAAAAGAGGTGCCTCCAAAAAATGAATTCTCTGACGAATGATGACATGGTGAAGATCATTAGAAACGGAGTTAGCGCATCACATCACCCAAAGCATATTATTGTTGCGGGAGCTGGATTGGCCGGGCTTGTATCAGCATCTTTGCTGAAAAATGCCGGTCACAGAGTAACGATTCTTGAAGCGAGCGGCAGAGCAGGCGGCAGAGCAGGCGGCCGTGTCTGCACGTTGAGATCTCCCTTTAGTGATGGTTTGTACTTTAATGTTGGTCCGATGCGCATTCCGAATATCCATATGTTAACCTTAGAATATATAAAAAAATTCAGGCTGCCGACAAATGTATTTATCAACAAAAGCCAAATGGACATCATTTACACGAACGGAATTAAAACACGTCTCCATCTTTTTGAACGAAATCCTCAGATATTAAGATACCCCGTTGCACCGAACGAACAAGGGAAAACCGCGGAAGAGCTGATGCTTTCTGTATTGCAGCCTATTCTGCATTTTATTAATCAAAATCCGGAGAGAAATTGGCGGATTGTTGAAGAACAATACAAAAATGACTCGTTAAGCTCTTTTTTAAACACATATTTTTCATATGGCGCGATCGATATGATAGGAGTCCTTTTGGATATGGAAGCGTATATGGGTATGTCCCTTGTTGAAGTGTTACGGGAATCCATCTTTTTTACTTCACCAACTCACTTCTATGAAATAACAGGCGGAATGGATCGGCTTCCTCTCGCGTTTCTTCCTCAACTAAAAACAGATATTCTATACCATCAAAAAATGATGAAAATTTCTCAAAATGAGCACAGCGTTACGGTCCATTGTCAGCATCAACAAACAGCAGAGCATGTAGCGTTCCCAGCTAACCTTGCTATTGTAACCATTCCTTTTTCAACATTGCGATTTGTCAAATTCGAATCATACCATTCCTTTTCCTACTATAAACGGCGGGCAATCCGCGAACTGAACTATATAAGTGCAACCAAAATCGGCATAGAGTTTAAAAGCAGATTTTGGGAAAAAGCCGGGCAGCGCGGCGGCAAATCGATTACTGATCTTCCGATTCGATTTTCGTATTACCCAAGCACTGGTATTGGAGCAAATGGACATGCTGTCGTTCTGGCGAGTTATACATGGGCAGATGAGGCACTGATGTGGGACAGTCTTTCAGAAAGAGAGCGTATTCAGTATACTTTATTGAATTTATCAGAGATATATGGCGATATTGTATGGTCTGAATTTGTGTCCGGAGCTTCTTTTAGCTGGAGTCAGAATCCTTATTCTGCAGGGGCCTTTACAGCTATGGAACCCGGACAAGAATTAGAACTGTACCCCTATATCCCTGTTCCTGCGGGAAGAATCCATTTCGCTGGAGAACATGCCTCACTCACTCATGCGTGGATGCAAGGGGCGATTGAATCTGGAATCCGTGCCGCTTATGAAGTTAATCAATTATCTTAGATTCCGCTCACCTCGTGTGTTAAAGCCAATTGAGATAAAAAAGAAGAGATGATTCTAACAGTCAGCAGAAGATTTTGTTCGCCTTTGTTTTTAAGTGAGTTTTAAGTGAGATAAGTGGAACTAGAGTTAATTCATTATTGGTCTCATCATTTAATCATCTCTATATACGAATTGCATTGCAGACCTTCGTTTTTTATCGCATCTAAAACAGAAAACGTACACTCTTCTTCATGCTAAAACGAATAAACGTTTCAGAAGAGTTCTGTCACGCACTGGTTCCTTAAGTTTTTTTGGCCTGTCTACTTTACAGAGGTAAGACTACTTTAGGAAATTTTCATTTAATTAAGACCTCCTATCTTGCTTATAAAATAGGCTACCTGTTTTTCTAAATCAACTCTTCCACCAAGTGTTTAGATTTCGGTGCGTTTTCTCTTTAAGTTCAATTGCTGCCTTGTCTAATTCTTCAACTGTAGGAATAAGCTCTTTTTTATTCGATGCCAAAAAAGTCGTGAGTTTTCATATCTGCACTATGAAACATATGCATTGAAATCTGTAATATCATACTCGCTGTTTCAAGTGTATATTCATCGGACGCACCTTCTGCATTTCACTGGCACATTAAAAATTCTTACTGCTGCTTTATATACAATACTAGTTATCTCTTACTAACATTTCTTGAAAACCAGTATAAATCCAAAAGGAATTTTGTAACAAATAAAGAATTTGAAAGATAAGCGCAAAAGAGATGCATGCCCCTTCCGAAAATTGCGCTTATACTAATAGAAAGAGGTGTCTTTAGAATGGTTCATTTTAAAAATTGTCCTGATCCTTCTCTAAACGCCAATTCTCAGTCTCAACCCAAATTTTCATCCGAATTAGAACATATTAAGACAAGAATGCAAAACTTTATTAAGCATTCCGTTACAGATCAGAATATCGAAGTTACTGACGCGAGGGTGACGGCTGAAGGAGAGATCACCTCTCTTTTAAAAGAACGTCTTGACAAGGAATACTACAAACTTTTATCTAAGATCACCCGGGAAGTAAATGTAGCAGACTTCGGCGCTGTTCCAGACGGAAGAGACAATACGGAAGCTTTTCGAAAAGCAATTGGGAATGGTCGCGTCAAAGTGAATGTTCCCGCCGGAGAATATCTTGTTCAAGGGATCAAACTTCCGTCCTGGACAACAATTGTGGGACAAGGTAAAGGAATTACTGTAATTAAATTGCATGAAGACACTCCAGCACATGAATGGGTGATTACAAATGATGATTATCAAAATGGGAATCGTAATATTTTCGTCCAAGGAATGTCGTTAGACTGGAATCCAAGTAGACAATGCGGTGTGAGAAATCCGGGGGGACAGTTCTCGAGTTGTTTAACTTTTGCTAAAGTTGAATTTGGTTGGATCAAAGATGTGGAAGCTATTAACGCAGGACTTCATGGTATTGATATTACATCGCCAACGTATGATCATTTGCCTGATACCGATTGGACAAAAGACGGGTCAAGATATATTTGGATCGATAACTGTGTGACATACGGTTCAGGAGATGACGGCATTACCACCCATTACAGCGAATACATCTTTATTTCAAACTGCCATTCAGGAAATCCGCGAGGAACTGAGTTTGCAGAAGGTGTTTCAAACTCCAACGGAATAGAAATCGACGACGGCTCTAGGCATGTGTGGCTTTTGAATAACTTTACAAGCGGAAACATTCGCGGAGTAGAAGTAAAAGCTCATGAACTCTGGCCGGCCTCTCAAAATGTCCATATTATAGGACATGTTTCTTATCGAGATGTACGTGCATTTGATCTTCGTCATATTGGTCACCATCAAATCACAGATCCTGAAAGCACAACAGCATACGATGTCACACTCATTGATTGTTCAGCAATTGAACCAGTTTTCAACTCGCTTTATGATGCTGTGACGCCAAGAGCTCTGGTTATTTCAGCATATAAAAACATTAATGTAAGCGGGTTCACAGCAGTTGGCGATCCAGACTATGACTATAAAGGTAATCCTGTCATAGCTTTGCAATATCGCAGTCAAAATATTACCATTAATGGTATAAAAATTCGAGGATTTAAGAAAGCTGGCGTTGATATTAATTTATCAGGTGGAACAAATAAAACTGATTATGTTAAAATTTCAAACTTCGATATATATCATTCTGCTCCAAAAGGAATTTCTATCGGTGGCGGTCTCTATAATGTGAATATACTAAATGGAACGATGATTACTGATAATGGGACCGTTGGTATCCAGTCGCCTAATAATCAGGCCACAATTCTCGGTGTACAATCAGAAGGTTATAGTGTGGCTGCCTCCATCAAAGGTCAAACGTACCAACAGGTTCCAATCAATTTAAAAGGAGGCGTACAGCTTGCAACCACCTCTGGCTTTGCCTTTAACCAAACAAGCGCAGTTATCGCGGGTACCGGTGACATTACAGCCCGAGGAGAAAGGAATGCTGTCATCAGCGCTTCAGGAGGTTCCAGCACAGAAGGGTCTCGTGCTTTAATTGCATCTTCAAACAATGCACATATTAAAGGAAACAATGTGTCAAGAACAATACTATCTTCTGAAAGTATTATACTGGAAGAACCATATACCGTGGCAGGAGGTCACCGATCAATAAAATGGCTTCTTGACTCTATTGGGGGAAACGGGACATTTGCCGGTGCGATTAGTTCGTCTTTAGGTGGATATGGAGAGTATTTTGAGAGTTCAACTGGACAGTTAATCCATACAGGCACAATCGTGACTTTAAGAGGTGAAAAGATAGCGCCTGCTTATGCGGGAGATTATATGCTTGGCGTTATTTCAGAAACTGCAGCTTTCATTTCAGGAACATCCAGTTTTGCCTGGCAGGGTCGCTATTTGACAAATGAGTTTGGCGGATTCATTTACGAGATTATGACTGATAAAGAAACCGGTGAACTCATACGTGTGCCCAAACAAAATCCAGACTACGACACTGCGCTGGAGACAGATTATCATTCACGGGCAGCAAGAGACGAATGGCATGTAGTAGGATTGGTAGGCCAGCATTATGTGCGTATTGACGAAACTGTCGGTCAAGGAGATTATCTTACGGCACATAATGGGTTAGGAACAAAAGCATCAGAAGGCAGCTGGAAAGTAATGAAAATAACCTCTGCCTACTCATTAGAAAAAGGATATGGTATTGCTCTGACCGTCATCAAATAGTGGGCACTGGGACTAACTCAATATACGTTTGGCTAAAGATTAAATCTATATCAAGGCGTTTTTTCTTCCCAGTATGTTAATATCAAGTTATATTCTTAACCTGATTTCGTTCGTTTTCTATATCGTAGACTGTTATAATCAACTTTAATATTATGAATCAAAAAGTTTAGATAACTTCTCTTTAGAAATATTATTGAAATTTAGTGCAAATACCTTTATAAAAGTATTATTTAATAAATTAATGATAAAACGGAAATTTCAGATTCTCGATAAAATCCTCTGTTGTAAAAAAAAGTAAATATAACAATAACAAAGTAACCCTTGCATTCCTTCACCTGCCATGCTATTTCATATAGCGATGAGCTGAATTGTGTAAGCCGATGTACATGCCCTTTGCGGCGCATACGAATGTGGCTTGTCAAAAGAGGTACTATAAAGCCTTACACAGAGAAGTTCATCGCTTTTTTTATTTGGTCAGGTCACAGGTGAGGTCACGCATTTAACAATAAATCCATCTTATCTGCTGCTTCTAATTGCATTGATGGAAGTGCGTGACTATATGGTTCCTAATAATTATTTACCATATCCGAGGCATATATTGGGATTCCAACTAAAGACCGTCGATTATTAGTAACTCACAATAATAACAATGATTATAAAAATTCTTAAGGAACGATCAGCAGCCCGTTAGCTACCCCTGATTAAAGACGCTCTGTTACCACACTGTTACGTTAGAACTTCCACTACTTTGATATCCCTCTGTCGCTAAGACTTGGTAAGACCAATTACTACCCAGATTCATTCCATGACTCTTCCATGCGTTAACATGATTGCTGAAAGTGATTGTAGCGTTACTACCAGTTGGTCTCTTCGACTGGCGAACACTCCAATACTGTGTAAAAGTAGTGTTTTCTCCATCAATGGAAGGAGCATTATAACGTGTCGTTGTATATATGTCATATACCCCCCCATCACTGTATACCGTACCTTTATACGTTCCAGTAGGTCTATAAGTACCCCATGAATCCACTACATAATATTCTATGAGAGGTGATCGCGTCCAACCATATAAAGTCAAATATCCATTGCCATTCGGCGCCCAAACTCCGGCATTATAGTTTATTGTCCTAAATGGCGAACCTGTAGTCCAACCTTTACCAACAACAAAATTTCCGGTATTAGACCAATTCACACTGTAATTCCCGCCAGACCCATTGACAGCGTTTACTATTCCGCCCCCATCCGTCCAATTTTGCCAGTAGTCTGTGCTAGCTGCAGAGGCGGTTGCCGAAAACAAGCTTATACTCATTAAAGCTGCCGTTAATCCAACTAAGAAATTCTTTTTAAACTTAAACATATGTTACCTCCTATAATATTTTTTCTGACTTTGACATGAGGTAGCCCTCGTATATATTTAAAACATTCTTAATGACTAACGCCAAAGCTTTTGATCGTTCCCTTCAATATAATACCATGAATTCACGAGTGAATATTATGACTATTTGTAATTTAATTACAAAGGACTAAAATTACATTATAGGTAGTCTTGTTCCACCATAGCCTTATCATTTTTCGTAGAATCGCAATTCCTTCTAATCTGATGGAATAATATCTATAATTAATCCCCATTCGAACCATTTATCACAAAGAAAATACACATTAGAGATTGTGAAGTCATTGTAGCTTCTCCAGGTGGTGCTCCTGACTTTGGGGCTGTAATGGAACGTTTCATGTCCAAAAAATCAGCCCATAAGATTGTATACTGTGTCTTTGATGTTATTTACAAATATGGTCAGTCAATAGCAGCTAAGCCGCTCACTGAGCGTAAGACAGTTCTGAACTCACTTGAACTGAATCATCCAAATGTATGTGTTATCGAAGGAATTCAAGGTAACGGTCTTGCTTACTTCAACCTGGCCAAAGAAAAGAATTTAGAGGGAATCGTAATCAAGAAAGCTAACTCCCCTTATGAGATCAATCCAACGTACGCATAATTGGCTTAAAGTGATTAATTATGATTACACTGAAGTTCTCATAACCGGCTACACGAAGAAGGATATAAAATTCCTTCTGTCTTATCCTGATGGAACTGCAGCTGGATTTATGGAATTCATGCCGAACGCGGAACGAAGTAAGTTCCACTCTATTAAACAAGTAAAGTCTGAATCTGATGAGTATGTATTTATTAAGCCTATATTATGTAAGGTTAAGCACAGATTTAAGACTAAGCACGGAAAACTCCGCATACCTTCCTTCGAATCCTGGAGAGTATAATCTCTCCGTTACATAACTCCTTAGTGCCGAGCAATTAAAAATTAATGAATATTTAGTACATGAATCATTTAGTTACTTTCTTTAAAATAAATATTTTATTTTAAATGAGTTTTTTCTCTAAACCTTTTTAAATTTCCAAAATTCATTTCACCTTTATTACTGCAAGCAAGTTGTCATACGCTTGCCATATAAAAGAGACTGGACATTTTTGTCTCGGAGGTGAAATAAATGAAATTAATCTTAGATAATTTCGTGAATTGGTCATTTGACAAAATCATGGACTATATCTTAATTGCAGGGTTTTATTTTGTATTTCAAATCAAAATCTAAACAGAATCATTATCCTGATCACTTCGAAGAAAGACGCCGGCATAGAAATTAATACACTCTTTTCTGATCGTTATCGACATGCTAAATTGTTTGATAACGATCCTTCCCTAATAATATTTGCTTTTATTTATTAAATTATCTTAGAATCTCCTGCTTTCTTTTAATCCTTTCCCATTGTTCTTTATAAACTAATTTTTCATTTTCGCATTTCACACAAAACATCCAACATGCATCGTCCGCATCAACAAAACAGCCTGAACTATTGTAAATATAGTCTTCTTTCAAGTAATGCCATTCATGTTTGCATTTGGGTATTTTCCTTCTCCAAAACATCTGTTACCTCCCTATAAAAACTATCTTTTATTTAGAAGTCTCTATTGATTTCCAGTCAAAAGTTTCAAGTATGTTAAGCAGCCGCTCAACTTTCGGTGCTCTCCAAGCTGTCATTACGTAAGTATGAGTTTCTGAAGTGTAATGGTGCTTATTCAATCTGATGTGTCTCTTTGCTTCTGCTTTGGTCAGAAACATTGTATTTGGTTGTATAATGTGAACCTTTCTTTCATGAATTAGTTCTACTCACTCATCAATGTAATTTCGAATCCACTCAATAGCATCATCATTGTCTTCCTCAATTTCTTGCAACTCTGTTAGGACTTCCTTAGACAGCTCACTATCTTCTTTTATATCTTCTAGATAGTCATCTAAAACATATGATTCTGCAATATATTGCAGGTATACAGAATAGCGTTCTGCGTTTTCCTCCCGAGCTTCAACCCATTCATAATCACCGACTGTCCAAAACCGCGGCGCAGCTTGACTGTAGATGGCTTGAGTTCTCAACTCATTCTGAAGCTCTTTTAAAAACTGAATATCTTGATCCATTCATTTCCCCCTAATCTAATTAAAATCACGATTTTAAGTTAACTTTAAAGTACATCGTCTTGAGAAATTCCCCTTTAATTGGTAAGCTGGCACCTAGGATCATACAAAGCAGGTGATGTCTTGAATAAAATAATCGGAATAATTGGATTAATTGTTTCCTTAATTGTGCAAGGGTTTTCAGCAAGTGGTTCGTTGACTCATGAGATTGCTATGGCTTGTCTATTTGTATTCCTAATAATTTACAATTTTGAACATGCTAAGGATTTCTCAAAAAAATCTCTAATTGTTTTAGGAGCAACCTTTATAGCTCTAATGCTAGGGATTTATCAACTCATTTCCTTTACCGGTGATTACTTTGATAGGCTTAACTTAAATATTGGACTTATCATCTTACTTGAGATCGCTTTGATCATTGTTTTGGTATCTATTGCAGTAAATTTAATGAAACTTATTGCGAATCGGTTAAGGAAAACACCTCATGGTAAAGAGTTTTAACTCATTGCCTTGTGGTCTCTTATGTATGAAATCAAATGCTTTCCCTAATTCCTTCTCTTCTGTTACGCTGAGTAATAACAATTACTTGCCATATCTTATATTGCATATAACGGTTAATCAGTCGAGATCATTGAGGGATCAAAATATGGCCAAATAAAAAAACGATGGGTGCTTCACTTCCATTAAAAAGACAAGATTGAATATATAGTACTTCACTCAGAACATTTTCTTATTAAGGATATAATAAGTGTTCGTATTAATTTTTTCTGTTACGATAACGATCAAAAACAGAGTTATCTATCCCATTTCAAGCCAGAAATTATTCTGCTTTTTTAAAAAAATATTCTTGATTTCCACTTTTATATATGCATCCATAAAGCATTCGAGCATAACCATTATATGTGACTGAAATGCACGTATAAGAGCTATTATATAGGGATTTCACTACCAATATATAGTGGGTACATTAACATCCAAATACTCAAAAACAAGAACAAACGTGCCCGTAGCACTTCCATTTCCACACCCTTTCCAAATTTACATTTTCCCAATTTCACATAAAATCGTCCTTTTTCACATCGTAATCGTTATCGTAAAAGCCTATAATATCAATGTTTTTCCCTCTTCAAATCTCTTCTTATTCATCAATATTTGCTTAAAATACCCCCTTTCCCTTACTCCCGCTTATGTTTTACGATCGTTTGTCCCCTATTCACTAATTAAAGTGTCAAAACCCTTATGTTTACTGACTTTTTTAGTTCTTTATAAATTTTTACGATACGCATGTTACAGGATGTACTATACGACTTAACTTTATTCGGTGACAATTTGACAGAGAAATTTAATGCACTTCTAACTTTTTTAACTGCAATAGGTATCATTGTTGACCCAACAACTCAAGGTGTTTCTGATAGTGAACAAGCAATGGATTATGATTCACCGAGATAAACCCCCTACCCTTCTCTTAATTGAGGAGGGTATTTTTTTCGTTTTTTCAAATTTTGAGCTTATAATCAATTTATTTGTAATTTTCATACAAATATCTTTACATTTCTTTCCTCCAGTGCAACTATATAATAAAAAGGACATGAAAGGGGTTTGAAACTTGAAGACTGAAAAAGTCATTCCTTATGACTTAGTAGCGACAAAAATGAATCATTGGTATGTGGCAATTAAAAAGAATTGGGTCGGTAGAGCAGAGGAAATGCGAAAAGAAGTTATGCAAGAAATAAAGGTTATGGAAGAGAATCAAGATGTCTTGCTATACTACTCTCTACTCGAATTTAGACATAAATTAATGTTAGCGTATATGTACCCTAACGCCATAAAGGACATTGAGGAAAATTATGGTGAGTTAAAAGAATATGCAGGTCATGAAAACTTAACAGGAATGCTTGAATATTACTATTATTTTTTCATGGGCATGTTCTATTTTAGACAAAAAGAGTTGACGTTCTCCCTTAATCACTATAGACAAGCAGAGAAACATTTGGACTCCATCGATAGCGAAGATATTGAAGTTGAAAAAGCTGAATTTTATTTTAAATTATCAGAAGTGTATTACCACATGAAACAAACTTATTTTTCAATGAATTATGCCATGAGAGCTTATAATATTTTTAAAAAGCAACCTGATGTTGATGGAAACTCTACATACGGGGTACAAAAAGTACGTTGTCAATTCGTCATATTTGGAAATTTACTGGACAGCATGAAGTTTGGTGAGGCGTTAAAAAGAGCATATAAAGCTTACCAAGAAGCAGAAGAGCTGAATAAAAATGAGAAGAATCGTGGACATTTGATACGTTCAGCACTGTTTAATATTGGATTATGTTATAATCAAATGGAAGAACTTGATAAAGCATTTTTTCACTTTAATAAGTCGCTCCAAATCATTGAGCCAGAAAACCATGATTATGCAGCTAAAACATTGTTTGTTATCTCCTTCTTAAAAGGAAGGCAAAACGATACTAAAAATGCTCAAGCGTTTTATGAACAATCAAAGCAAATAGCAGAACAGTACAACAATGAAGTAGTTATTGAAAAGCTGAAAATGGTTAAAGGTCTTTTCTTGGACTCGGATTTAAATTTAGTAAGAGAAGCGTTCCAGTTCTTCAGAGAAAGAGGTATGTACCCTGATATGGAAAGCTATGGAGTTGTTATTGCTGATTTTCTCACAGCAAAAAAAGAAGCTTGGGGTGCAATTGAATTTTATCGTTTGGCAAATGAAGCGAGAAGACAAATTAAAAGGGGAGAAGCAATATGAAAACAAAACTAATTATCTGCGCAGTTTTATTATTCGGTGTTGCCGGAACAGTGGGTGCTTCCTTTCTCCAACAACAAAACGATACGTTCAAGGTTGCTGAAAGAGCCGAAACTTAAGTGTAATAGCATGAAGAGTGAGATCAAAAAATTCACTCTTCATGCTCAGTAAAAACGTCTTGTGAGTGTGTTCACTAACTTTGTGTTTCTATAAGAACCTTTTACTTTCCAACAAAATTTAAATTTATATGAACTTTCCCTATGTAATTCAACACTGGATCAGAGGTGATAGGATGTTTACTGTTAATGTTAATAATAAAGTAAAATTAAAGTTGTTAGATTTAGATGATAGAGATGCTTTATTTAGATTAGTTGATAATAACAGAAACTATTTGAAGAAATGGCTACCTTGGGTAGATTCTGTTCAAACGAAAACTGTTTATGATGGCATTATTAGATCTTGGGCAAAGGAATATATTGAGAAAGAAAGTTTGAACTTAGGGATTTTATACAATGAGAAAATTGTTGGGATGATAAGTTTACATGAAATTGATTTTGACAATAGGAAAACAAGTATAGGGTATTGGATAGAAGAACAAAGCCAGGGAAAGGGAATAGTTACCAACTGCCTTGAATTCTTAATTGACTACGCTTTTAGCAAATTAAAGTTGAACAGAATAGAAATAAGGTGTAATCCAGAAAACACAAAAAGTATTCAAATACCTATTGCGCTAGGCTTTGAAAAAGAAGGAGTACTTCGGAATTCAGAATATTCAAACGGAAAGTCACAAGATTTAGTTGTATTTAGTATGATAAAAACAACATAAATCAAGCGAGCAAACAGCTCGCTTAGTCATTTTTTTGGAAAAATAGTATTTCTCCAGATAAATAATTTTCATTTTCTTTAAATACTGTTAATGTTTCTGTTAATCTGTTTTTCAAGGCTAGTTTATAATCTTCCCCAATTGGCATATTTTCTTCTTTGCATAATAATTCTTCCCTATAAAGTATGTGGTCAATAACTTTGTTAATATCTACATCACTATAGTCTTCTGACATTGAAACCTGATTAAATAATTTGAATCCGCATCTTTCATATAATTCTTTGTATTGATTTAAGTCATAATTCAATAGTTCAGATTCAAGTTTTTGAGATGCTCTCTTAATAACATCCTTAGGCGGTTTAATTTTATAATATAAACATGTGTCAATAACGACCCCATTATTGACCAGTACTCTATGCATTTCTTCTAACGCCTTTTGATGCCCGTTCGACAAAAATGCCAATGTACCAGTAGTTATTATATGAGTAAATTCTTTATTTTCAAATGACATATCCTTAATATCACCACAAATAAAATCCACATTTAGATCCACATAATCACAGATTTTCTTGCTTATATCAACAAGATCATTTCTGATATCAATCCCTGTCACTTTTGCATCTGTGAGCATTTTCAACAAAAAACTTGAATGTCCAGTATTTGAACCTATATCTAAAATATTTGATTTAGAATTAATGTTTGAATTATCGACTAATTTTTTTATAGTATTCCATCCTCCGGGCGCTACGTTAGGATCCCCAATGTACGCTGAGAAAGTTAAATAATCCATAGACAAAACTTCATTAGATGTTCTCCGTGGCATTATTTCATATAATATATTATATAAATAATTAATATCTTCAATTTCAATTGACATATTAACCACTTCCTAAAATGTTGTTTTTATACATCCTTTAAATAATAATGAGAGCGAGCCTTAAAAAGACTCGCCCTTAAAATTAATTCATTACGGGACCATCAAATCCAATTTTAATAGGTTTCTTCTTTTTAATTTTCTTAACTTTCATTAACATTCACCCCCTTTCATGTTAATTATTTGCAGTTATTTTGTAACAAGTGCACTGATTTTTAGCATTTTCAATCTCATGGAAATCAATCTTAAGGCTACGAGTATCGATATTTAAAACTTTATTAATAGTGATAGGTGTTATAGTTAATTGCGCAAGCGCTTTAATTATTTCATGTGCAACAATTGAAGAGACTAAGAAACAAATGGGACCAATTGATGGAGGAGTTATTTTATTATCAAAGTAATTTACTTTTTCTCTAACGTTGTTTGAAATTGAGGAGTCAACTCTTGTGTTAAAGTGCTCATCACAATTTAAGCATAGAGTTTTTCTTGGAATAATCAATGGTCCAACTACGCCGATATCGCCTGAGTAACCAGTAAAGATAACAGGGACATTTTCTGATACACATGCTTCATTAATCCACATTGGCAGTTTACCTACAGGACTGTCAGCAGACACAACAACAAAATCAGAATTATTAATTACTTGTTTTGCTTGCTCTACCGAATGAATTGTTTCGTTTACACATTCAACTTTTACTTCATTATCAATTGATTGGAGTCTTTCCTTTGCGACCTCAACCTTTAATCTACCGATGTCTTTTTCACTATAGAGAGTTTGTCTGTTTAAATTACTTAACTCGACAATATCTCCATCTACACAACGTATATTTTTAATACCCGCTCTAACTAGTAAATCTGCAACTGGAGATCCAATCCCTCCCATTCCGATTAATGTTACATGAGCTTTCATTAAATTCTTCATTTGTATAAAACTTTGATCATAATCATTATTAAACAATGAAAAATAGCTTTGTTGTCTACTGTATCGTTTTTTTATTTTTTTATGTTGATAATTTTCTTCCGAAATTTCTTTTTTTTCAAGCAAACTATTTTCATATAAGATTTTCGCAACCTCTAGACAATCCTCTTGATCTATATTATGATCTCGATTCATAAATGCACAAATAATATTAAGCGGAATTGATTTTTTCAAGAAATCAAAAAAGTCTAATATTAAATCTGGATCTCCTTCAATTTCAACTTCCTCACTTCCTCTATTGCAAATACATAAAGAGTTCTCAGTAATTTTAGTTATCATGGTACTCTCTTTAAGAATATATATTTTCTTGTAATCAATTACAGGTTTTTTGCAATTTGTCATATTATTACCACCAAGCACCTTTAGTAACTTTTCTATATATCAAAATACAATAATTTAAAAGTTTCCGATTTTCAAATAGTACCTGATATAACTCAAGCCACTTATCTTTAACCACACCCTTTAATTCTTGTGGTATTTCAAAACTCTCTACTTCTTGTACTACATATTGTTCAATTGTTAATTCGTCGGCATGTTGTAACTCACCATCATAGAAATATACTTGTTGAAGGTTATCCTGATCTTCAAACGCTTGAATCCAATCTGCTTTGCTGAAGGCCTTCATATTTGTACCTAGGGTACTGTTAACCCTGTTTAAAAGCTCTGGCTGCGGTTTTTCTTTATAATAAAATTCTATTTCAACTATGTATCCCCATGGTCTAACTACTCGAGCATATTCTTTAATTGCTTGTTTAGGATTTTCCATAAAAGCAGTTGATCCTCCACATAAAACTCCATCAAATAAATCATCAGGGAAAACTAAATTCGTAGCATCACCTTGCATAAAAGTCGTGAGTCCTGGGTAAGAGATATCTTTTAACTTTGCATATTCTTTAGCAGTGCTGATCATTTCATGACTAATATCTAAACCAATCACTTTGCTCCCTGTTAAACGAGCCAATTCGTGTGTAACAAAACCAGTATTGCAACCAGCATCTAGAAGGAGTGAACCTGGTTCAAAATTACATTGTTCAACTGCTTTTTTAATAGAAGGAAAGCCGCCTGGTGGAATATTAGGTTGGTTTAAAAATGCTAAAAACTCGACATACGACATTTCATTAATATCATTCACAGTTGGATATGATGATTTTATGATTTCACTTGTTCTACTTCTCAATTAAATCACTCCTAAATTGTATAATTTGTAGTTGGTTTTTCGTGGTCATCTAAATTAATTTTCGGAAAGTAAATTAACATAATCAACAAACCTACTGAACATAAAACAAATGAAAGTCCAAACGATGAAACTATACCATACAAATCAGCAATTCTTCCCAGTATTACAATGGATCCGGCATGTATAACACTATCCATTACATTATACAAAGAAAATAATTTTACCTTATTCTCAGTATTCCCAGCATTATTTTGTATAATAGTAACTTGTGCCACTTCTTTTAAATTGGTTGGTACACCAAACAGAAGAAACAGAAGTGCAGCAATAAAAAAGCTAGTATTCAAAATATAGCCTAAAACCACAACTGAATAGAATATAGAAGCTATTAATAAGGAAAAAAGCAACCTTTTTTTCAAGAAGTTATTTAACCTTAATACAACTAATCCGCCAATGATTGATCCGCATAAAAACGTTGCTGTTAAATAACCCCACCAAACCTCATTTCGATGTAAAACATTGATTACATATGCAAGTATGAAAGAGCTTGTCCAAATTCCCCCTCCTAAAAGAAAAAACACTTCAGAAATAAAAAGCATCTTCAACTTTTTATTTTTCAAAATTAGCTTTAGTATACTTTTTGAATTTTTCTTTTGCTTTTTTTGTTGATAATTGGCAAGGTATAATTTATTTTTATCAAGGGTGCTAAATATTATAATAGAGAGTAATAGAAGAATTATAGATATGATTGTTACGTAGTTATAATTAAATAGGGAAACTAACATACCACCACTAGACCATGCAATTAGATTGATAAGATTCCTTGTAATAGTTAAAGTACTATTACCTTTAACATTATCATCTTCAACAATCGGGATAATTGAATAATTTAAGGATTGATTGATGCCACTAGTGAATGGAATTAATGTAATTACCAAGAAGTATAAACTTAAGTTATTTATATATAGAACTATAAAAAACATTAAGAGAAGAACTAGCTTTATAATACTGCTTATTAAATATAGTTTTTTTAAATTTGATGTTAAAGACAAAACCCATCCAACAAAAAAGCTGCCTCCACTAAAGGCTATCATTGCAAGTACGACAGGCAAAGATGCAAGTGTTAATGAATCTGTTAAGAAATAAATATAAGTTGTTGCAACTACTATATACAGAGTATCGGATAAAGTTGAGAAGCTAAAAGATAAAATAAATTTAAGAAAATTATTTTTCATATTTATGTAGAATACCACACCCCCTTTTTCATATTTATAACATTTCTTCTTTCTTTTTCAATACCAATTAATTGATTTTTTAGAATTTTTTATAATATCTAAACTTAATGAGTATGATATCTCTTTTTTGCTATGATTTATGTCCCCCAGTAAGCCCAGCTCTGTGAATCGCTGTCCCTGCGGGTGTGTAAGAAACTGCTCTCAGAATCGCTTTAGAGCCATATTTACTTCTAATCCCATCCATTACAAACCCGAGTTTCCTTCTTTTATTATTATCCACTTCAAATAAACTCAGCTGCTGATTAACATCATCCTCGATATTTGATAACGTAACTGAGATACTTCTCACTGTTTTACCCGAGTAAAACTTATTAAAGAGCATTAAGCAGCATCTATAAATGTCAATGGTGATATTTGTGGGAAGATCAATTGTTTTGGATCGGTGAAATCCATCGCCAAGCTCATCTTTACTGTAACCAATTCCCAGGCTAATTGTTCGACCAACTTTATTATGTGTACGTGCCCTTCTTGCGACTTCCTCACAAATCTCCAAAAGAACAGCCTTAATCTCTTCTCTCCTTGTATAATCCCTCAGTAAAATCTGACTCTTACCAAAACTAATCTGCCCCTGCATCAACGGAGCACCAATTTCCGATAAATCAATTCCATGTGCATGATAGTACAACTGGTTCCCCATTATTCCAAATTTCTTCTCAAGTAGCTCTAATGGAAATTTGGCTAACTGACCTACGGTCGATATCCCCATTCGGTTCAGGTTTCTTTCCATCCTCCCCCCTATTCCCCACATTTTAGACAAAGGTCGAACCTTCCAGAGCTTATTTGGCACATCTTCATATCTCCAACGTGCAATACCACTCTTTGTTTTCTTACTCTCCAGGTCAAGCGCAAGCTTACTGAGTAACATATTGTCTCCAATACCTACTGTGCACATCAAACCAAATTCTCTCCACATGCTGCTTTGGATTACCTTGGCCATTTCTTCAGGATCTTCTTTTCCTGCATCTAAAAAAGATTCATCAATTGAATACGTATGGACACATTTCTCAGGAACAAATCTGTAAAACAGCTTTGTAATTTCAGTCGAAACTCTGATGAAAAGCTTCATTTGTGGATTTACAATGTGTATTCTTGGATCTTCAGGTATCTCAAATAGTCTCGACCCTGTTTTAATTCCAAAATCTTTTTTAAGTGCAGGAGATGCAGCTAACACTACACTTCCCTGTCTCTCCGTATTCCCTACAACAGCAAGATAGCATGTTAAGGGGTTCAAACCCATTGTGACAGCCGATACAGAAGCATAAAAGGATTTCATATCGACACAAAGTATATTTTTACGTGGAAATTGTGAGTAATCAATCATTGTATGTGACTCCTATGATGTCATTCATGTTGATATAGACTGTATTGTCGTTCTGATCTTTAACGTGTAGCTTTTGTTGTTCAAAATTAATGTAATGGACTCTGCCGGTAACATTTTCAACGAACCCGTTGTTAAAAAGCTTCAATACCAGCTCTTTATTAAATTCAAGCGCTTCAGAGACGATAATATCCATCTCTTCAATTTGTTGATCATCTAGGGATGGCTTTTCTATTTTTGATAAATCAATCAAATCCTGTTTAAGTTGCGTTAAATGTTCTGGGAGCATAATTGACGTATATTTAATTGTTCCTCGATCTCTAAGCATATAGACTCACTCCTTTATTGATCTAATATTAACAGAACAAATGTTCTTTATTCAATATAAATAAGAACAAAAGTTCGATGTAAATGTTGGTAATAAAATATAAAGGTCAATTATGATATACGTAGTATTAATTAAGGAGTGAGATTCTTTTCGACGAAGGAGAGTGTGATGGTGAATGAAGAAGAGGTTAATTGGATTTTTGATTTTAGTTCCTGTTTTGATTATGTCAGGTATAGCTTTAACCGAATCAAACAAAAAGGCACCTGAAGAAGTTTTAGAAAGTGCTTGGGATGAATTTGGTTTATTTAGTTTTCAAATTGGAATAACAGATCCGGCAATTACAATTGGCATGGATCAAACCAAAAGTGAAGCAAAGCTCCGTGAATATTTAGAAGATAATCTGTCTAGAGAAGCAAAAGAAAAATATAAGATTTATATATTCAAAGATGATATTGATAAGTTGGAGAAAGAACATCGAGAGTATTTGAAAGCAAATAACCCTAATAAGTAAAACGCCCAGCACTTTTATTAAGCTGGGCGTTGTTTTCATTATTTAAATAGAATTTCTATAAGCATTAATTGCTTCATTTCGTAACAGCATATTATCTTTATTAACCATGCCTAAGTTATAAGCTTTTTTGATAACATCTAATACCTGTGAATCCATTATAGAAAGGTTTCCACCTGCAGTAAATCTTAATTTCCAGTCTTCTAAAGACTTATTCAAATCAAGTGTGCTTTTTTTATTCTCGGGTTTAACAATCTCATTTTTCTCAAGTTTTTCGCAAAACTCGTTAAAACCTATTGAAGATTGCTGAGTATTGTTCTGACCGTACCCTTCTGTAGCTAAGCTACAAAAAGCTAAGAATTTTGGATCTTTAGTTACATCATAATTAGAAGTACTAATCACCTGGTTCACTCTCTTTCAAAATCAATTTTTTGGCTATAAAGAAAAGTAGTACCTGAGCTTAGTGCTCTTATCTGAATTGAGTTATCTTGAAGTGCGTCCATAGGAATCTCAAAATATTTATCCCAGCCTATTACCACCTTATTTTGACCAAGGATAGCATCAGATTTAAACATTTTAGCTGTGCCGTCATACAACAGATTTTTACCATCTTTGCCTGTGATAACTGTTAACTTGGTATAACCCATAAACCGAGCTTTCACATATAGTTTATTTCCCTTCAAAACGTTTGGCGCTTTGGTTTGACTAAAAGTGATGTTATCCCAAGCAAAATCGTTTCCGTCTGATGTAATCCCTGTAATTTGTAGATAGTATAGTGGTAATGCTTCTGCCGCTTTTGCTTTTGATGAATCAGTGAAAGCGAAAGCAACAACTGCTAGAAGAGCAAGCAGTACATATGTAATTCTCTTCTTCATTTCCTAAATCCTCCTTGGTACAAGTTTACATGTTAAATATCGTCAATTGAAGAAAATTGTTTAATATTTGAAATAAAAAAAAGAACCTGCATTAAAGCAAGTTCTTTTGTTATTGTCAATTTATTGTGAATTTTTAACGACAAGGACATTTATGTATAGTATAATATTTCCTGTACATAAAGTTTGCTCACTCAAGGGAGTCTTGCTCACCTCCATGTCTCAAACAGAGGAGGTGGGGCCAATGTCAACATTTCAAGTATTAGTGCTCATGCTTGGATTTGGGTCATTTATAATTGCATTGTTGACCTATATAAAAAAATAGACCCCCTTGAGCCCTGGAAAAGTTTAAGGGATGGTCTATTCGGTAGATCTGAGCAAGCCCTTTAGTGGGCAGCTTTAGTACAAATAATGACCTGTGGGTGTTGGCGCACCCCTGATCTTCTTTTTATTTTATGCATTTCTTAAGAAAGAAATACGCTGTAACCAATCAAATGTCTTACAGTTCTGATTATAACACATTAAGTGAAACCATTGAAGTAATTTGCAAAACTTTTGTTTTATAGATAAAACCATTATTTTATTTAGATTGAGGATGCAGGTTCGGATAGCACCAATACTTTGATATTGTGTTAATCGATCAGCAGCCCTATCTTCAGCTAAAGCACACAGTACAGATACTCAGTTATAAGAAATTTCCACAAACAAAAAGTGAGATTAAGCAAACAGAGATTTAAATCAAATGGGAGCTTCTACACTCCTAGCGCATCTTTATGAGTTTCCAAAGCGTATAAGCACCAAAAGATAATAAACCAACACCTAGTAGAATAGCTAAAATCAAACCACCAAAGAAATAAAATCCTCCCATGAATCTCACTCCTTTTCAGTATCATTTTGCCATTAATGTCCTTGATACCAATATATATGATATGAGTTCAGATTCAATAAGTACCGGTCTTTAACTGTCAATTGTAATACTCTTGCTCTAACTGTTTAGTAAGTCGTCTTCTAATTCAATAGATAGAATACCATCATCTTCATCATCTGATGCCTCTTCAATAAACAGACTTTGAATGAAGTCAGAGAAAGAATTTGCGACCAAAAATGTGTCTTTTACTCCATTTGTCAATTCATGATCCCAAAAATAAACTTTCCCTGTAGCTTCTCCTTTCACACCCAGACAAACTTGGTCTCCCCCATCACCTAGCAATCGGAATAATCCAGTCTGGTATTTGTTCTTCATAAGTAACTGTCATTGATTTAACATTAAAATCATTATCATCTATCCCAAATCCATAAAATAGCCCTAATCTTAAATGATTATTACTAGCCAATGGATTCTCTTCTAAGCTTGGAAATAAAACATTATCAGCTTGTATCGTGCTTCCACCATATCTGATAACAAATTCTTTGTACACCTCAAGGTTTATGTTTAATTCGTTTTCAAATGCCTTGATTTTTCTTTTGCTTTCTTGTTCATTGCTTGAAGTGTAATACTTCAAATCAAATTTGTTCATTTTTTCAATAATTTCACGGTAGATCACTCTCTTACCTCACTCAGATCGGATTTTCAGGGTAATCAACTTTATATTTCTCAATTATCCCTTTAAGAGAAGTATCAGATGGTTCCTCACCTAGATATTTATGTTTCCATATGATTTGTTGATCACTGAAGCTGTAATCAGTGCTGAACCAATCAGTGTAATCAAAACTAATGTTTAACTTGCCTGTTCTTTCAAGGCTTAACGTAAACGAATACCATAATTCTTGATCGTTCTCCTTGAACACCTCTCGCAGCTTCTCGCTCAGGTCAAACAACTTTCTCTTTTTCTCAGTAAAGTCGTCTTCATCAATTGTAAAAATAAAAGGTACTTCTAAGCTATACTTATAACTTTTTGGCTCGTCAGGAGTATTGTAATAAAAATAAGTTCCTCGTCCTGTTTCCGAAACTTGCGCATAAAACCAAAACTTTTCCCATTGCTCGGGGATCATTTCATTTACTGTTTCTGCGATCTCTTTATATAGATTGTTTAGTGTTGTCTCCAACGTTGCTCAACCTCCAGGTCTATTTTTTATAATCTTTTCATATAACCCTTTTCCTTCAATGTGATACATTATCTCAAAAGAATCTGGTCTTAGTGAATCACCTTTATAAACAGGTGAAATTTTCACTTTAACTTTTCTTGGAGGTTCTTCTTTTAATGCATTTGCCCATTCAGTCTCCATTTTGTACCATTCTCCACCAGAACGGTTAACTTGGCTGTTTTGGGCTATTAGATTATCAATTTCGCCCGATCCTTTAAATTGGCTACCGATCAAATGGCCTCCATCATCATCTGGTAAACGATCTTGCGGTTTACCAACATTAGACTGAGCATATTGATTTCGTTTCCCCTCGCCTAATTGTAAATCAGCATCAACATTTGTAATTCTTCCATAGTTGTCGGTTTTATAAGAATAGCCCTCTTTTGTTTTATAAATAACATTAGGCTTTAGTCTCTTTCTTCTCGACCATTTTGCATAATGTTCACCGTATTTAACAGTTACAGGAGGTACTTTAGGTGCCGGAAGCCTTCTTCCAGTTGAGGAAGTGCCATAGACACTACTTTGTTTTTTGGCAAAGTTTAATATACTTTCTTTTAATCCTCGGCTGTTAACTACATTATAAGGAACTCCTCCAGCTGGAACAACACCGTAACGTGGATTATAAGGCAATAAATCAGCAATTGAGACATCTTTTAGCTTTTGGCTGGCTTTGCTGACTTTAGAGGCGACTTTCCCCGCTGCATCTGCTTTGTTTATAGCTCCTGCACCTTTTGTTCCAACAACAGCTACAGCCACTGAACCAACAGCATAGGTGACCCATCTTGATCTAGAATAGGCATCTCCATTCACTATATCTTTTTGATACGATTCTTCTATTGCTGCTGAAATGGCATCATATGTTTTAACTGGATGAATAACTGCATTGCCCAGCGCTGAGAGTGTTTCTCCTGGATCGGTGATAAAGTCCCATATGCCGGTTACAGTGTCTTTCCCAACATCGTATAAACCAACTCCTACACCTTTTACGATATCCCAAGTGATCTCTCCTGCTTCTTCTAGCTGCTTTGCTTGTTCAATTTGCATTGCAAGCTGTACTTGAGCCGGCTCCAGATTCTCGTAGCCTACTTTCTTAGCAATCTCTAAATACTCATCAGGATCAGACACACCATCATTAAGTTTCTTTTTCAATTCCTTAATTTCACGTTTTTCTGCTTCTTCTTTTTTCACGCTCAAGTAAGCTTCAGAATGCTTCTCAATATCGCCTTTTTTCTTATGTATGTCACTTTCTCTATACGCTTTGGCGTTGTAGTGAATTGGTGTAGCGTTCTTCCCTTTACCTGTTGATTCCTGCAGCTTTTTAAAGTCTTGCTGAATAAATTGTTCGTTTGGCTCAGTCTCAGCGTACTCCGTTTTTAAATCCTCATCAAGCTTGTTAACTTATCGATTGTTTTTTCACGTTTGTCATCTGCAGTAGAAAGTTTGTCTTTGAAGTCTTCTGTTGAGAATATTTCAAGAGGAAGAATATCATTGATGTCATTCAGAATGTCTTTCATCGATTTCTTCTGTTCAGACATAATTCATTTTGATTTTGTGTAGGCGTTAGCAGCTCATGTTCTAAAAAGGATTCTTCTATGTATGCATCTGACATCTTTGCATCTTCAAGTTTTGCAGAAACGCTGCTTAAGAAAGCAACCTTCATATCGATAAGATCAATCCATTGGTCTGTAACACCTACATGATCATGATAAAATGCTTTGATATTGTTAGCGCCCTTGCCTAAAAACTCGCTTTCATCTAGGTCAGCTGCGTCTTTGAACGCTTTTCTTAGCTTCACCATTTGCGACCTTAGTTCCTTGTACTCTTTAGTTCTTTTATCTGCTTCAGAGAGTAATGATTCAGCTTCAAATACCTTCATATTATTCTTCTCCCATGCTTGCTCTATGTAAATTTTACAACAACCATCTATTTGAATAACAGAAAAAGACAGCCGAAAAATGACTGCCTTATACATATTGCTATCGTGTTCTATAATAATTTTCTGCGGTATAGTAGCGCCATTCCCAAAAAGTTGCCCCATTGGATTGTATATACCGATCTAGAAATAGCTCAAAATTTAAATTTAATGGTGTATACTCCCCTATTTCTAATATAAAAAGATAGTTGGGATCCCCTTTATCCAATTTATCTTTGTCAATCATCAAATGACAACCTTCTAATAAGTGACCAATTGGGATGCCATTGATGCCTTCAAACAAATCCTCATATTTTAATTCTTCTTCAATCTCTTCAAGGCTAAATAAATAAAGCCCTCCACCTATATTCTCCCCATCAGCAAGGATCTGAAAAATTTTCGCACCATTATGTAGTGTAATAAACTTCTGATAATCCTCCGGTAGAGTAAGCTGGTGTTTAGCCTCAAAGCTTTGAATGTGATTCATGGTTGCTTTGTCCTGTGAAAATGTAACAAGGAACTCCATGATATATCCTTCAGAACAAAACAATTTAATGGCTCCTTTTTCATCTAAGAGACTTTTCAAACCGTTTACAGTCTTATGAATAAAGTTAGTCAAATAAATCACCTCATTTGATAATGAAACTTAAATACTTTAAGCATTAATGATTTTATTCATAATAGAAGCAGCATTTGTGGTGAACAAAATGTAAGTGTTATTTGCTGTTTTAATTACTACCCTATCAGTAGAGCCATAAGGAAACCCAATCCTGACTGCGCTTTTCTCCTCTCCCCCATAGTTTGGGTCAAGGAATACATCGTTAATTTCTTTGATTGGAATTTCAATTTTGGATAGCTGCCAATTGATAATTAAGTTTTCATTTGATTTTTCAACGTTGATTCCCAGCATAAAACATTCCCCTTTTAACTATGAATTCAGTAAAATTTTAACATACGCCAGAAAGTCTTAAAGAGAAATGCAATGATATTAAGGAAAAATTAAATTCACAATAACCGCATTCACTTTGAGTCTATCGTTGGCAGCTTGTAGCTCAAATGATGCTGAAAAAGTACGCACAGAAAAGAAATTCAACAAGTCTCAAAAGCTGTATTGATCGTGAAGAGAAAAAAACAGTTCTATCTACCCTATCACTCGGACTCCTATTCTTCACAGCGGCTCCGCAGAATCCACCTCAGAACCTACACCAAGTGATATCACTTAGGTTAATTCAACACCACTTCAAGAATTAGTTATAACATCATCAATTCCAGTCATTCAAGAGAATGGAGAAATTTCAATTCAAGCTGTGCCACCATCAACAAAATGAAAGGTTGTAGATCGTTTTAGAGGGAACCCTAAGAACATAGACACTGCAGCTGAATTATGAGCAAGCTATAGGTTTACCTGGTCTTAAATACTCCTGGGCTGGTATATTCGCTCAAGCTGTTTTTGGAACATCCTATCACAAAAAACCAACTGGTTATTACTCAATACTAATATGAATATGTACATCTACAATGACAGTAAATATAGCAAAATAAGATACGAATAAAAAATTACAAAGTAACCCTTGCATTCCTTCACCCGCCATGCTATATTCATATAGCGATGAGCTGAATTGTGTAAGTCGATGTACATGCCCTTTGCGGCGCACACGAATGTGGCGTGTGGTGCATCGCCTCAATACGCAAAGACGTTTGCCTTAGGCAAACGTCTTTTTTATGTTATCCGATTTTTGTGCCGTTTGGGACAGGCTGATCCGGCTTCAGCAGGACGACGTCACCCTGGCCAGGAATCCCGCCAAGGACTAGCACTTCCGATTTAAATCCGGCAATCCGGCGCGGCGGAAAGTTGATGACTGCTATGATTTGCTTGTTGATGAGATCTTCCGGGTGGTAACGCTTCGTAATTTGCGCGCTCGATTGTTTCATGCCGATTTCTGCTCCAAAATCAATCACAAGCTTAATCGCCGGGACTCTTGCTTCAGGAAATTCTTCCGCTTTTACAATAGTGCCTGTTCTGATATCCAATTTGTCAAAGTCCTCAATGACTGCCATATTAATAACTCCTTTTTCTCCTATTATAAAAGAGATATGTAAGGTTCGTTTAACCATAGAGCCATCATTTTTTATCCATATATAAGGTGCTTCGATACAGCCGTGGCGGCATGCCTGTACTTTTTGTAAACCACCTAGTGAATGAAGAGAGATTTAGAAAGCCCAGCGCCTCGCTCACGACAGTAAGGGTTTCCTTTTTCTCCATCAGCATTCGTTTCGCTTCCTCGAGGCGAAGATTGGCAATATAGTTCTGCGGAGACTGCCCCGTCTGCTTCTTGAACCAGCTTGAATAGTAAGCTGGGTGGTAATGCTCGATTTCTGCCAGCTTCTTAATCGTCAGCCGCTCAGATAAATGGCTGTGAATGTAGGCAATTGAGGCGTATGTATGAGATTGCAGCTTTTCTTTTATGTATTGAACAAGCATATGCAGTGAGTTCGCGGTGCCGGCCTTTTCTTCCTCAGTCAGCAAGTACCTGATCGAAGACCAGAATGGATCGAGCGCAGCTTCAATTCCCGATGTTGCACGATACTCGTTAATTTTCATCGTATGAAGAGGAACATCCAGTACAAGACATTCATTTCTGCCGATTGACCGGAAACGATGCTCGCACTCAGGCGGAATATATAAAAAATGATCCGGCTTTAATTTCACCTCGCGTCCCTCTGTCTCAAGATCAATACACCCTTCAAGCGGAAAAAGAAATTGGCTGTATTTATGCTGATGTGAATGATAAAGGCGTGTATATGTCCGTTTTTCGCAAATTATGTCTTGAAGCAAGTCCATCAGCAATCCCCTCCTTTGGTCAACTTTTGATCCGGTAATGGTGTTCCGATATATGAAAAAATCCGATTTTTTCATATAAAGAAACTACCGCCAGATTTTCTTTCAGCACTTGCAAATAGATGTGCTTCGCTCCGTTATTGATTGCCCATTCAGTCAATGCCCTGATCACTTGAATTCCTGCCCCTTTTCCTCTATGCTCCTTGGCTACAACGATGTTACTGAGTCCCCCGTAGCCATCAATAACAGAAGCCGTTCCAAGCGCTGTCAGGTTCCCTTGGTCATACATCGTGAAAAAGGTTTTACTTCCGCGGCATGCGCTCGAAAATATGTGTGTAGCCTTGGTGCCGCTCCGGCGAAAATTCTTCTAATTGAATAAATGTATCAATCCAAACGGGCGACGACTCCTGTTCCCACTTGTATGTAAATCGGCTGTTTTCATCTGTATGGCTCATGATGTCCCGGCACAATGCTGTCATTTGAAAGCACTCTTCTGCCTTTTCATACCCGCTGTCTGCCAACGCATCATCAAGCCCTTTCGGAGATGCATGGCTGATTTGAAAACAAACGGGCAAGATAAAAATGCTCGGCTGCTTGCCGGAAATCTCCTTCAGGCATTTCCGCTGATGTCCACATGCTGTTCGCCCTTTTGGTACGCCAAAGTTCGCTCTGAGGAGCCATTGTCCTATGCTTTTCTGAATTTAAGACGGCCATGATGCTGCCGCCGCTAACTGCTCAATTTTTGTGAATGTCCTTCATAGCCTATTGTCTCTCCCCTATGTATACTCCCATGATATTATAAAATATTCAGAAATATAAGACATCTATTAAATAGTTTACATAACATTTTTATTGTTCATTAATAATCCTGACAAAAACGTCCGAATTGAAAATGACAGGCTTTCTGAAATATCCTCTTCACGTTCAAATGCTTCTTTTGCGATCAAAGCCGTAAAGCCATGCAACAGGCTTCTTAGCCCCCTTGTCGCGTGAATCGCAGTCTTTTCGTTTGCATAGCCATTTTCAATGAGCAGCTTCGAGACAAGCTGGACAATATGATCTGAGACAATTTCTATCCTTTTGTCCTGAACTTTGAGCAAAGCTGCTTCATAATATCCGGGATTTTCAACTGCAAAATCCACATATGCATGAGCTAAAGAAAGCATAGCGGAATCACCCTTTTGTTCTGTTACGGAGTCTGCCATATGATCTAAAAGCTTTGTCAGCCCGCTGACAGCGAGCTCTGTTCTGATCGCTTGCAGCCCGTTGATATGATTATACAGCGACGGAGGGCGTACATTCATTTTTTTAGACAGTGCGGCAAGTGTGACACTATTCAAGCCCTCCTGATCGGCAATCTCCGCTGCGGCGTCTACAATCATTTTTCGGCTCAATCCAATTCTCGGTGACATGTTCATCATCCTTTCTTTGCTTTTTGGATCGCCTGGCGCATCCGTTCTGCGGGTGACCTAAGGAAATTCCCATGTCCGACAGCGAGACAGGAAGGTGACTTGTCGACGAGCAATTGTGCGCTTTTGATGGCTTCATCCTTATTCCATGTGGCGAAAGCGGGAAAAGGAAACGCCCATTTCATCTGGCCTGATACAGCGATTCCTCCGCGCAATTGGAACGCATCTCCAGCTATGATAGTGCCGTTTCTGGTGTCAAGAAATGACATGCTGCCCGGTGTATGGCCCGGTGTAGAAATTGCAAACAGAGAACCAATTGTTTCACCGCCCGTCAGCAGATGGTGAGGCTTTGTTTGTACGTGTTTCGGAATCCCTCCTTTTATAGGTGTGTGCGGTTCATCCTGACGCAAGGACATGTCACCTTGCAGCAGGAAAGAATCCCGTTCTGAGATCATCACCTTTGCATGAGGAAATGCTTGTGTCAATGCATCCAGTGATCCGACATGATCCCCATGTGCATGGGTCAGTAAAATATGCTGAAGCGGTTTTCCCAACTGATTTACAGCTTGAATAATTCCTTTATAGCTGCCCGGAAGTGCGGCATCAATAAGGGTGACTTCGTTTTCTTCCTCTACTAAATAGCAATTGACCGGAAATAATGTTGGAAAAAAAGTCAGCTGCCAAACGGTTTGATGCTGAGTAACTCTCATTTATTTATTCCCCCCTAACAAAAAACTAATGGTGTTAGTTTCATTATTAACTAACACCATTAGTTTTTCAAGAGTATTATGAATGTTTTATGGCGATATATATGTTAACTTGCGCCCGGTGAGGTACTGCTGCACTTTGATCATACACCTCAAAGTCACCTGTAAATGTACGCAGATAACGCTTTTCCCAAGCCCAAATCTCCTTCCACGTTTCAAGCACAACCTCTTCAATAGGGCCGATTCTGGAAGTGAATACAGCATAAGCGGAAGCCGGCAGATCAATGTTTTCATATGGTTCTGGAAGAGTGCGGCTGTCCTCCTGAAACGTTCCGACTGAAAACGTGTAAAACCCATTCGTCTCCTGCTCGTAATTGGAATATAAGGCGATAATGCTTTGATCTTTTTCAGCCTGTGAGAAAAGAATGCTCATATCCTGCTGCCAGAATTGATCCCACAGTGCCGGGATCCGCCTTTCTTCCGTCATTTCCAATGCGTTGCTTGTCCGCCGTGAAAGTCCGGCAAACCGTTTCTGTTTTAAGTGTGTCATATGTGAAAAACTCATACGATCCCTCCTTTTTACTTAGATTATAAAAAAAGAAACCTGACAGCAGTATGTCAGGTTTCATATACTTTTTGCATCTGGTGAATGGTATCTTTTATTTTATCCCGTATATGAAGAGGTTCCAGAATCTCAATATCCTTTCCAAACTGCAGCAAAAAACCGATCAGCCATTGATCTTCAGGAAGAGAAATCACGGCCCGGCAGTTCTCATCTTCATCACAATGAAGAACATCATATCCGAACCATTCACGTATGCGCTGACGAGCTGACGGCTGAACAAGAATGACCAGCTCAGTTAAACGGTCCTTTTGGTACCAGTTCTTATCCCACGGCAAGGTCTCAAGCTGAATGTCTTTTCTGATAAAGGACTGATGTGAGATGGTCAGATCTTTCATTCGGTTCAGTTTAAAAAAGCGAAAATCGTTTCTAACTAGACAATAGGCATATAAATACCAGTGCCCCGCCTTGCAAACCAATGTGTAAGGTTCCGTTTCCCGTTGAAGTGTTTTCCCGCTTGCGTTTGTATATGTAAATAATATCGTTGACAATCGATCGATGGCGGCGCTGATTTTCTCACGAAGCGCCTTTTGATCCTCAGTCTGGCCCCAAGCCGTCATGTCAATAAACCATTTTTCAGTTTGGTGCTTAAATGCTTCAGCAGACTGCTCCGGTATGAGGTGCTTGATTTTTTGATAAGCTGTGCTGTGAGAAACAGGTTCATACATAGATGAGACACTCTGCAAAGCGGAAGCGATCGCAAACAGCTCTTCCTCTTTCAGCCATTCTCTCTCAAGCCGATATGTCTCCATAATGCCAATCCCGCCCCCGGAGCCCTGTGAGGTTACAATCGGAATACCAGCTCTATTGATCGTATCAATATCACGGTAAATTGTTCTGACGGATACTTCAAACATCTCAGCAAGTTCAGCGGCCTGCACTTGTTTTTTGCTGATTAATAACACAACAATTGCTAACAAACGTTCCAGTTTCATTTTGTGCACCTTTTCTTCTATTGTTTTCCAAAGAAATTAATCATAACATTTTTATAACGCTTGGGCATATCTATTATGCGGCCCAAAGAACCTCCGCATATGTTATGAAAACAGGGGTTTCCCCTTCTTTTTTATGTTCAGTATTGTTTTCAGCTACTATTTTGAACCGGATAAGCATACACTTCTCAACGGAGGGGATTTCACATCATGCATCTTACACTTCAGAGCATTTATCCTGCCATGATTATTATCTTTTTTCTGTATAAAAAAATTAAAAGGTCCATTGGATATCAGCCGCTGAAGCCTCGCTGGCTGTTTACCCGTATGATTCTTTTCTCGCTGTTTGCTTTTGGTCTTTCGATCTTCAGCGTCATTCACCCTTTTTTATATGGATATCTCATTTTCGGCATTCTTGGCGGCTGGCTCCTTGTCTTTTTCGCCAAGAAAAACATCTCCTTTGAAAAACGCAGAGGAAAAATCTATTTTCGCACTCATATTTGGGTAGAAATGATTCTTTTAACCTTATTTTTATCAAGATTTCTTTATCGAGTGACAGAGCTCTATCTTACCTCGCCTGATCTAAACAGCCTTGAATCGTACAGTCAGTCAATCGGAACAGATCCTCTGACAATTGGCGTCTTTTTTCTGATAGCTGTTTATTATATCGGGTTTTCCTCTTTTGTCATTAAGCTCAGCAGAAACGAACTCGATCAGAACAGACGCAATAAAGAAAAAGACATCCTTGCCCGCTAGCAGCGATTAAGCAAGGATGTCTTTTTTAATCATGTTGTGTATGATGAATCATTTGCTGAAGAACATCTAAAACGTGTTCATCCTCCGGAGAGTAGTAAATGGATGTTCCTTCTCTGCGCGATTTGACAAGCCGGAGATTTTTTAAGAATCTGAGCTGATGGGAGACAGTAGATTGCAGTAAATTCAGCTTTTCCGCAATTCCGTTTACAGCATGTTCACCCTGGGATAATAAATGGAGAATCCTGATTCTGGTAGGGTCAGAAAGCGCTTTGAATGTTTGTGCGACTAGAAACAGCGTTTCCTCGTCCAGATCAGCAGCTGTCCGGTCCGTTTCTCTAAATTCAGTCATCTGTATCACCTTTCTTTATTCGTAGTTTTATCTTATAACAAATGTGCTTGGGTGCAAACCAGTCCACTTGTATTCCAATTCAATCTCATAGTTTAAATTTATGTTTCAAATCAGGTTTTTACTTGGTCTGATATACCGTTCTGTGTCATAATAAAAAGGTCATATTGCTTCAAACATGAAGGGTGAAACACAGTGAAGAAAAAGAGAAAAGGCTGTTTCGCTGCTGCGGGTTTTATAATGATTTTTGTCTTTGTCACCGCCTCTTTTTTATTGGTATTGCTTTTTTTCAACCGGGATTTAATCAAAAAACTTCCGATCGATACAAAAACGATTGTTTTGGAACGTTTAACCGATTATAAACCGCTGGTGGAAGACGAGCTTGAAAATCAAGGACTCTCTCATTATACATCACTCATACTTGGCATGATGTATCAGGAGTCAAAAGGAAAAGGCAATGATCCCATGCAGTCCTCTGAATCTCTGGGGTTAAAACGCAATGAGATAACAGACCCTCAACTCAGTGTTAAACAAGGCATCAAGCAATTTACCCTCATGTACAAGACCGGTAAAGAAAAAGATGTGGATTTGGATACCATTATTCAAAGCTATAACATGGGGGCAGGTTACATTGATTTTGTAGCTGATCATGGAGGCGCGCATACTGAGGAATTGGCAAAACAATACTCCGAGCAGCAAGTCAAAAAAAATCCCGATCTGTATACTTGCGGGGGAAATGTGAATAATTTCCGCTATCCGTATTGCTACGGTGATTACACGTATGCAGAAAAAGTAAAAGAAAAAACAAAAACTGTTGAAGAATCTTTACAGGTAGCAACACTTGAAACTATGGAATCAAAGGCTCATGAATAGGAGTCTATCAATTTATTGGCAAAAGCCCAACTGATTTGGGCTTTTGCCATATTTACAAGCGCAAAAAAAGCCATACTCAGTATGGCTTTTAATAATACGGTGATATCATCAGATATACTACAACGCCTGTAAGGCTTACATACAGCCACAGAGGCATTGTCCATCTGGCAATTTTTTTATGGCGCTCCACCTGCATGCTGAAGCCTCTGATCAGTGTAAATAGCGCAAGCGGCACAATGATTGCAGAAAGGAAGATATGCGTAATTAAGATAAAGAAGTAAATCGAACGCATAATACCTTCTCCGCCATACAACGTATTCTCTGCAATCGAATGGTAAACAACATAACAAATCAAAAATAGTAATGTTGTTGTGAAAGCGGCTAAAATAAAGCGTTTATGAGCTTTAATATTTTTCTGTTTAATCATAATCAGCGCGGCCAATAAGAAGATAAACGTAAAGCTGTTGAATATCGCATTCAGCATAGGCAAAATGTGAATATTCGCATGGCTGAACTGATCTAATTTAGGCATAAAAAACAGCACTGCGATTAAACCGTTAATCAGAACTGTCAGCGTAAGGACAATCCCCATATAATTTTTCGGTTTATTTTCTGTTTGATTCATTTGATGACCTCTCCTATTTGTACTGGCTATCCAAATCGTATGCAAATTCGAAGAGGTTGTCAACGTTTTCGTATGCTTCGTCAGAAATTAGACACACTTCAAAGGCCGGCGGCTTGTAGCCCCGGCCCTGTTAGATTTACGCCTCTTTGATCAAATGCTCAACGGCCTTATGTTCATTTTCATTCAGCAGGTTCTTTTGGATTTTCGAATGAATGGGTTTATTCATATGCTGATCCAAGATATCCGCCGTTTCTTTATCACCGGCGATGACCATTCGTTCCCATCTTTTCGCCGCCGCTTTTTGATCTAGATTGGCAGCCAGCCGCTTATACAGTCTCGTTTGGTTCTCCGTCACATGTTCCCTCATTCGGTTCTCTTCCAATGGCACCGTTTTTTTTGCAGAGGAATGGTAATTCTCCCAAGACTCATTGATGATATTGTACTCATAATGCTCAACCGCCTCAATCTTTCCTAAAACGGTTTCAATAATTTTCACTTCATGCTGCTGAGTTAAAATAAACGCCGTACTTGGGTACGTTTGGCGCAAATCCTTCAACTGATCCAGAACGGCTGTTTCTTCCCAGTAAAATCTTGTTTCTACAGGGATTTGAAGCTTAATTGGTTCCCATATACCGCTGTCGGAAACAAAAAATACGAGACTGCGGGGCATGTCTTTTCCCATTTCATTAAGGTATTGATCAATTTTCGTTCTGATTCCATCAAGACACTTCTCTTCCCCTGGATCACTTGCTGCCAAATACTCCTTTAATCGGCCGAAGCCTGATTTTAGCGCAATTTTCCATTCTCCCCCCTGCTGCTCTGGATCTCTCATGTCTGTATTAAGATATAGGGAGAGAATTTTATCCGGCGGTTCCAATTGGACATACTGTAATTTGTTAATCAATGAATCAATCGCCATTCCGATTCCTCCTTTTTCACAGGTTAGTTTCCTTTTTCCTCTCTTAAAAACGATCAAACCTTACTTTTCGCAATTTCTAGTAATAATGGATTTGTTATTTACAGATGCCCCTCTTATCTAATACAATTGGTAACTGTGTTTCTAAAACTGTTTCTTTGAAAGGAGTTTGATCTTGTTTACTGTTAAAGAAAAAAATCGCGAAGAACTTGAGGAAGAACTACTTGATTTAGAATTTCAAATTTACCGCATGCAAGAGAATATGAAGGACCTATCTAAAGATGCCAAAGTGCTTGGTATTGATCAATCGAAACATGAAGAGTGGATGATCGTTTCCTCGATTGATGATGGCCAAACATGCAAAATTATGCTTACCGATTGTAAAACGGCTTATAGAGGAAAAGGCTGCTTTTCACTTGTAGCGTCTTACAAGGACGATGCCATTCATATCGGCGACATAAAAGGCCCTCCGAATCACGGCTTTGGTTCCATTTGCATGAAATATTTAAAAGATATCGCCAGAGACCACAATATCCCGAAAGTCACCGGCGACATTGCCAAGCGGGACTGGAATCATGTAGACCGGCTGATTCATTTTTATGAAAAACATCAATTCAAAGTATGTGTCGATCATGATACACAATCAGGCAGCATTAAGTGGGTTGATTTGTAAAAAGACCTGGAAGAACGAGCCAAGATGTGCTGTAATGGTGTAAAACTATTGATGGAGGGCTCTATGCACGCCTCAAAACTGAAAAAGGGAGACGAAATCCGGATCGTGTCTCCCGCGACCAGCATGTCTATATTATCGAATGAAGCAAAAATGCAAGCAAAAACGGCGTTAGAACGCTTAGGTTATCGGGTAACCATCGCTGAACATGCCAATGAATGTAACGAATTTGATTCATCCTCTATCGAGTCAAGAGTCCATGACCTGCACACTGCTTTTTTTGACCCCGGAGTCAAAGCAATTTTAACGACACTCGGCGGTTTCAATTCAAATCAGCTGCTGCGTTATCTTGATTACGAGAAAATCAAACAGCATCCTAAAATTCTGTGCGGATATTCCGATATAACAGCTCTTTGCAACGCCATTTATCAAAAAACGGGCCTTGTTACGTATTCAGGCCCCCACTTTTCAACATTTGCAATGAAAAGAGGGCTTGATTATACAAAAGAGTATTTTCTTTCATGCTGCGTTTCGGACGACCCATTTGAGATTCACCCTTCTAGCGAATGGAGCGATGACCGGTGGTATTTGGATCAAGAACACAGGCACTTTTACCCTCATAACGGCCCTATTGTCATCCATGAGGGATCTGCGGAAGGCACCTTGATTGGCGGAAACCTTTGCACGCTTAATTTGCTGCAGGGAACGGAGTATTTTCCTGAAACAGAAAATACTATATTATTGATTGAAGACGATTATATGTCAGACATCCACATGTTTGACCGCGATTTGCAATCCCTCATCCACCTCCCCGCTTTTTCTCATGTGAAGGCGGTTTTGATCGGCAGATTTCAAAAAGCATCAAATGTATCAATAGAGCAGGTAACAGCCATGATTAAAACAAAAAAAGAATTATCCGGCCTCCCAATCATCGCAAATATAAATGCCGGACACACCTCACCAATTGCCACGTTTCCTATAGGGGGAACATGCAGGGTTGAAGCTGTTGCGGGTACATCACGAATATGGATCGACAAACATTAATCAGCTTGTAAATTTTTTTACAAGCTTTTTTAGTGCAAACAGTTATGCAAGACGCACGACCGCCATGACAAATGTCATATATGATGTATGATGTGTGCTACTACAAAGGACTTCTCTGATTAGCGTATACTTAACCGAGACACACAATGAGAGGATACTTACTATGACTGAACAAACCATTGCACATAAACAAAAACAGCTGACAAAGCAAGTCGCTGCTTTTGCTAAACCCGAAACAAAAAACAGCCTGATTCAGCTTTTGAACACGTTTATCCCTTTCTTCGGACTGTGGTTTCTTGCTTATTTTAGCCTCAATGTCTCCTATCTCCTTACGATAGCATTAACAGTAATTGCCGCAGGATTTTTGACGAGAATTTTTATCATCTTTCATGACTGCTGCCATCAATCATTTTTCAAACAAAAGCGCTATAACCATATTCTCGGTTTTGTGACAGGTGTCCTGACTTTATTCCCTTACCTTCAATGGCAGCATAGCCATTCGATTCATCATGCGACAAGCAGCAATCTGGATAAACGCGGGACAGGAGACATCTGGATGTTAACAGTAAACGAATATAAAGCAGCATCCAGACGAACAAAGCTTGCATACAGACTTTATAGAAATCCGTTTATCATGTTTATTCTCGGACCGATTTATGTTTTTCTGATTACTAACCGTTTTAACAAAAAAGGCGCAAGACGTAAAGAACGTGTAAACACATATCTTACGAATCTGGCAATTGTGGCGTTGGCTGCTGCTTGCTGTCTGATCTTTGGCTGGCAATCGTTTTTACTGGTGCAGGGCCCTATTTTTCTGATTTCAGGTTCAATCGGGGTTTGGCTGTTTTATGTGCAGCATACCTTTGAAGATTCTTATTTTGAAGCAGATGAAAACTGGAGCTATGTCCAGGCAGCTGTGGAAGGCAGTTCATTTTATCAACTCCCGAAACTGCTTCAATGGCTCACAGGCAATATCGGGTACCACCATGTTCACCATTTGAGTCCAAAGGTGCCTAACTATAAGCTTGAAGTTGCTCATAAACATCACGAACCATTGAAAAACGTACCGACAATTACCTTAAAAACAAGTCTGCAGTCACTTGCATTCCGCCTTTGGGATGAAGATAAAAAACAATTTGTATCATTTCGGGATATCAAACATATCCCTTCCAGCCTTCCGACTGATTCAACAGAAAAACAGAAGCTGCGGAACGCCTGATGATGAAGGAGGTCTTCTCTTATACACAAGAAGGCTTCCTTTTTATTGTTCAAGGGTGCATTCTGGCTTTCGCAATGATAAAGTTACATATAAGATGAAAAGCTGAAAATGAGGGAATATCATGATTAAAAAACATTTTACATTTCAAAAACTAAGCGGGATTACGCCTTATATATGGACGATATTTTTCATCCTTCCCTTCTACTTTATATGGCAATCATCATCTACATTTGTTATCATCATCGGCATCATTTTGACGCTTTTATTTTTTTCGTTATATAGATTTGCTTTTGTCTCAAAAGGCTGGGCCATTTATTTGTGGGCGTTTTTATTAATCGGCATTTCAACCGCTTCCATTACGCTGTTCAGTTATATTTATTTTGCTTTTTTTATCGCGTATTTTATTGGAAACATAAAAGAACGTGTCCCTTTTCATATTTTATATTACGTTCATTTAATAAGCGCCGCCGTCGCAGCCAATTTCAGCCTCGTATTAAAAAAAGAATTCTTTTTGACTCAGATTCCTTTTGTCGTCATTACCCTCATCAGCGCGATTTTATTGCCGTTCAGTATTAGAAGCCGCAAGGAACGCGAACGACTGGAAGAAAAACTCGAGAATGCAAATGAACGGATTGCTGATCTGGTGAAATTAGAAGAGCGGCAGCGAATTGCCCGTGACCTCCACGATACACTTGGGCAAAAGCTTTCTCTAATCGGTTTAAAAAGCGATTTGGCGAGAAAATTGATATACAAAGACCCTGAACAAGCAACACGTGAACTAAAAAGCGTTCAGCAAACTGCGAGAACTTCTTTAAATGAAGTCAGAAAAATCGTATCTTCCATGAAAGGCATCCGGCTCAAGGATGAAATCATAAACATCAAACAAATTCTTGAAGCAGCCGGCATTACGTTTATCTACGAGGAAGATCAATTGCCGGATAATATCTCATTGCTTAATGAAAACATATTAAGCATGTGCTTAAAGGAAGCGGTCACTAATGTCGTCAAACACAGTCAGGCTAAGACCTGCCGAGTCGACATTCAACAGCTCTGGAAGGAAGTTGTCATTACAGTGACTGACGATGGAACGTTTCAAGGTGAAGAGAAATACTTTTCAAAAGGACATGGCCTGCTTGGCATGAGAGAACGGCTTGAATTTGCAAACGGGAGCCTACACATTGATACAAAAAACGGCACCAAGCTTACCATGTCAATTCCTAATAACTCAAAATAAACAAAAAAGGATGGCTTACATGATTAGTATATTTATTGCGGAAGATCAGCAAATGCTCTTGGGCGCTTTAGGATCACTTCTGAATTTAGAAGACGATATGGAAGTTGTCGGCAAAGGTACAAACGGTCAAGATGCTGTTGATTTTGTCAAAAAACATCAGCCTGATGTATGCATTATGGACATTGAAATGCCCGGAAAAACGGGGCTTGAAGCTGCTGAGGAGTTAAAGGATACAGGCTGTAACATTATTATCCTCACCACTTTTACCAGACCCGGCTACTTTCAGAGAGCCATTAAAGCTGGCGTTAAGGGCTATTTGTTAAAAGACAGTCCGAGCGAAGAGCTCGCGAGCGCCATTCGAAGCGTCATGAACGGAAAACGCATCTATGCACCTGAGCTGATGGAAGACATATACAGCGAGACTAATCCTCTTACAGACAGAGAAAAAGAAGTGCTCGAACTTGTGGCTGACGGTAAAAACACAAAAGAAATCGCTCAGGAACTCAGCATCAAAAGCGGGACAGTGCGAAATTATATTTCAATGATTCTTGATAAACTTGAAGTGAAAAACCGAATAGAAGCCATTACCCGGTCAAAGGAAAAAGGCTGGTTTAAATAAAAAGGATCTTGGCAGGTGCCAAGATCCTTTTTGTTAACCCGCAATTCCCCATGGAGAAAACACAAGGTACGTCGCCGCAACTAAAATCAGAATGATACAGGACACCAGCTTTACGTGCTTCCAAGGTGTTATATCCACTTGCGGGTTGTGATCGAGCTTATAGTCCGTTTCCCTCGGATACAGCTTTCCTGTCAGAAGCATCACAGCCACTGAAAATGGAAAGAGTACGGCAAGGATGTATAGAAAATGAATGTGTCCTAAATAGATTTTTGATAAACCGTATAAAACAATATGGGCTGGTATTGCTATTTTCACAGCTAAAGCCGGCACTTTTTTTGTGAAGAAGCCAATGACGATCGCTGCTAATATCGGAACATTAAAAAATCCGAACATCTCTTGAAGATAGTTGTACAGCCCTGATGGCGCATATAAAATAAAGGGTGATATGACAATCGATACCAGCCCAAGAACCGCGACAAAAATCCGCCCTGTTTTGACGAGATCAGCTTCATTTGCATGAGGCTTAAAGACCGGTTTGTATATGTCCAGAGTAAACAACGTAATGGTACTGTTCAGAGAGCCGTTAAACGAGCTTAAAATCGCTCCGAATAAAATAGCGGCGAATACACCGGTAAGCGATGCCGGCAATAAATCGACGATCAGCCGGGGATATACACTGTCAGCATTTTTAATGCCGCCTCCATATAAATGAAAGGCAATCACTCCGGGGACGACTAAATAAAACACGCCAATAAGTTTAAAGAAACCTGCTAAAAGAGCACCCTTTTGTCCTTCAGCTAGATTTTTCGCTCCTAATGTCCGCTGAACAATCGCTTGGTTAACAGCCCAATAAAAGAGATTATTCACTAATAGTCCTGTTAAAATCGTCGGCCAAGGCACATCTGCCGAATTGCTGATATCAATTGAATTGAGTTTGTCTGTATGTAAAGCCGTCAGTTGTGCAACTCCGTCCCCAAAGCTGCCTTGTCCGACTGCAAGAACTCCTAATATCACAATAAAAAAACCGCCTAAAATTAATCCGATTCCGTATATGGCATCTGCTGATGCAGCAGCTTTCAATCCGCCAAAAAAGATATAACAGCAGCTCGTTACGCCAATGATTAAGGATATCAGCAAAACAGCCATAAATGTGCTGATGCCAAATGTATCTGTAATGCGGAAGACCTGATTTAACACGAGAGCGCCTGAATACAATACTGTCGGCAGGAATGAAACAGCGTAGCCGATGATAAGCAGCACAGAAACGATCTGTCTTGTTCTTTGATCAAACCGCTTCTCTAGAAAATCAGGTATGGTAGTAATTCCTGTTTTTAAATAACGAGGCAAAAAGACAAGCGCCAGAAAAATTAACGCAAGCGGCGCACTCGCTTCCCATGACATCGCTGTCATAGATCCTGCATAACTTTGTCCATTTAACCCAACCATCTGCTCTGTTGATAAATTGGTTAACAGCAGCGAGCTTCCGATATATAACGCAGTCAGACTTCTTCCTCCGAGAAAATATCCATCGGACGATTGTAAGTTAACCTCCTTTGTTCTCCGCCATGAAAATAGAAATATCCCGATATTGATAACCAGAAAAGATACAATAATCCAAAGCAACAGTCAGCAACTCCTTCTGCAAAATAGTTAGATGATAGGGACATATACCATCTACCCATTTTTCACACGTGAAAAACATCAGGACCGCTTTTCTTTTTTCAGCATAAGATAGAAACATCTTTACACAACGAAAAAAAGACACAAGCCAAAAGCTCGCGTCTTTTATCACAATCTATATGATTAGTTTAAGATTTTTACACTTACAGTTTTGACGCCCCAATTGGATGCATCACTTTTATTTGGTACAAATACATCGATTTTGTTACCTTTAATAGCGCCGCCAGTATCTCCTGCTGTTGCTTCACCGTAGCCTTCAACATAGACTTTAGAACCTAGAGGAATCACATTAGGATCAACCGCGATAACTTTCGCGTTCGGGTTCTTATTTAAGTCAATGCCTGTTGCTGTAACGCCGGAAATGCCGCCGTCGTTAGCAGTGTAAGCAGTAGCAGTAACTGTTAGTTCTTTTGAAGCTTCTTGATGATTTGTATTTGATTGAACAGCCTTTTCTTCTGTTGGAACAGAAGTTTCTGCTGCAGCCTTTGTTTCTTGTTTTGGTTGTTGTTGAACTGTTTCTTGTTTAGGTTGCTCTTTTTGCACAGCTTCTTGTTTTGTTTCAGTTTGAGGTGCGCTTGTTTGCGTATTCTCAGTAACTGTGTTTGCTGCTGTTGCCTGACCTTTCACTGAAAGCGTAGATCCAGCATAGATCATGTCAGAGCTTAGGTTATTCCAAACTTTCAGGTTATTGACTGTCGTACCGAATTGTTGAGCAATCTTAGAAAGCGTATCTCCCGCTTTAATTGTATATTGCCCAGTAGTGGTTGTTTCTTCTGAAGAAATGGTCAGTTTTTCTCCTGCAATGATTTTATCAGAAGTTAACTTGTTCCATTCTTTTAAGTCCTTTAGGTTCACTCCGTTTTTCTGAGAGATTCCCCAGAGCGTATCACCCTTTTGCACCGTGATTTCTTTTGCAGAAGCGTGAGCTCCGAATGCAGTTGATGAAAGTGCAGCAACTGCTACAAAGGACATAATCGTCTTCTTCATAAGTAAATCCTCCCTTGTTAGCTTTTTATTGGCGGCTAACAGGTGCTATCGTAACACACGTAAATGTCAAATCAATAACAAAAAGATATGATTTAGATTACAGTTCCTTTACATGAAGGATTTCTCTCGACTGGAAAGACTTGCTGAACCCCTGATATAATAGGCTTCGCAAGTCTTTTTAATCTGAGGCAAAAAAGAGAAAATAAAATGAGTTTTTTATAGAAAAAAAGATTAAATTTCTGTTTTTTTAGTCTGTCACCCTTGCATAAGCTTGTATTTCTTGTAAAAAAAGCCGGCCGTATTTTGCTCTTTTTTGTTCTCCGACTCCTTTTATAGACAAAAGTTCCTCGTCATTTACGGGCTGTTTGCCCGACATTTCTTTTAACGTTTGGTCAGAGAAAACAACAAAAGGCGGAACACCCTGCTCTGCCGCAATATCTTTGCGAACCATGCGCAGACGCTCAAACAGCTCATCATTTTCAGTAATCGCTGCCGCTTTTAATGCTTCTTTTCTTGTGACTGATAATTCCCCTCTCAGTACATTCCTTCCTTTACTGCTGACTAAAAGAGTTGGAAACGTTCCGTCTGACATCCTAATGAAATCGTCAGAAATAAGAAACTCGATAAAGTCACTGATTTCCCCTACTGATTGGTGTTTTAATATCCCGTATGTTGAGAGATCGGTAAAGCCGTTTTCAAGAACTTTTTTATTTCTAGATCCGGCCAGCACCTGTGCAACCATCGTTTTGCCAAACCGTTCTTTCATGCGAATGATACACGATAAGACCATTTGCGCCTCTCGTGTCACGTCATGGGCCGTCCTAGTATCAGTACAGTTTCCGCACTGTCCGCACGCATCAGGTTCCTTTTCTCCGAAATACATAAGGATAAAACGCTGCAGACAATCTTCCGTGTGACAATAGTCGACCATTTGTCTCAGCTTTTTCAAATCCTGCTTTTGTTTCTCTTCATGCTCTGATTGTTCAATTAAAAAACGCTGTACCATAATATCCTGCGGTGAAAACAGGAGAACACATTCACTTTCAAGACCGTCCCGCCCAGCTCGTCCAGCCTCTTGATAATAGCTTTCCATATCTTTCGGAATTTGGGCGTGCAGAACAAATCTAATATTGGATTTATCAATGCCCATTCCAAAAGCAGAGGTTGCCACCATAACCTGCAGCTCATCATTAAGAAAACTTTCCTGCTGCTCTTTTCTCACATCGTCAGCCAAGCCCCCGTGATACCGTCCTGCACTGATCTGATTTCGTTTCAGTTTCTCATAAATCCGATCAGCTTCTTTTCTGGTCGCTGTATAGACAATGCCTGCTTCATGTTTGTTGTTTTGCACATATTCATCAATAAAACGATCTTTATTTTCTCCTTTTGCTACTTTAAACGTTAAATTGTCTCGGGAAAATCCAGTATATACCGTATGATCTTTTTGAATATGCAGCTGTTTGCAGATATCCTCATGAACTTCGGGTGTTGCCGTTGCTGTTAATGCTATGATGACAGGTTTGTCATGTAATTCTCTGAATAATATTTCAATATTTCTGTAGCTTGGCCTGAAATCGTGTCCCCATTGAGAAATACAGTGAGCCTCATCTATTGCGACTAAAGGAACATCAATGCCCTGCAAAATCCGAATAAACTCTGTAGATGTTAATCGCTCCGGTGTAATGTAAAAAAGCTTATAAGCCCCTTCTTTGAGCCCGTTCAGCCTCTCATATATTTCCTGATTGGATTGTGTGCTGTTAATGTAGGCAGCATTAATTCCCGCTTCTTCTAACGCATCGACTTGATCCTTCATCAAGGAAATCAACGGCGAAATGACGATCGTTGTCCCTTCAAACATCAGGGCCGGAATTTGATAGCAAATCGATTTGCCTCCTCCCGTCGGCATAATGCAGGCCGTGTTTTGCCTCGCTTCCGTCACCGAGCGGATCGCTTCCTCTTGGCCGCTGCGAAGCTTTTCATAGCCAAAATAATGGGCCAGAAGGGATTGGGCTCTATGTAACATAACGTGTAAACCTCGCTTTTTCTTGAATTTCTCCCATCATATCATAAAAAAGCGCTCTTCATTTCTTTCAAACAGAAACTGAATTTTCACGATATCAAGCTTTTTTAGATAAAAATAAAAAGCCATTTCCAAAAAGGAAATGGCTTTCGCTACGTCTTGCCGTATGCAAGTAAGAAAGTTTTAAACCACCACTCCTCAAAGTGGGTGTTTGCAGAAGCGTTCCTGTCGTCCTCTACAATGGAGGCGTGACATTCCGGCTTCGATATAAAACTCCCTATTACAGCTTAAAGGTTAAAACTTAATTAACAATACGCACAAAGTAGCTTCTTTTATATAGTACACCATCAGCTGATTTTTATCAAGGGGCCAGAACAATTGTTCAGAAAAACTTTTTCCAGCGATTAAAACTGCTTTTTAGCTATTATATATGACGATTTGACAAACACAAAATATATTACAATAAAAAAAACAGCCTTTTTCGCTAAGAGGAATGATTACTTTCTTCTATATATATATAAACAAAAAACTCCTATCGCAACGATAGGAGTTTTGGCATAATTAGAATTTTGCAGCAAGATCTTTTGCTTCTTGTAAACCTTTTTCAACGATTTCTTGTGCTTGATCAGGCGCTGCGTTATGTCCTTCGATGACAACTGTGTGCAAGTCTTGAACACCCCAGAAACCAAGAACTGTTTTCATGAAGTTTAATGACATTTCAAGTGCAGCCATTGGTCCTTCAGAGTACACACCGCCGCGCGCGTTAAGAAGCGCAACTTTTTTGCCGCCCATTAAACCAACTGGCCCTTCTTGTGTGTATTTGAATGTAACGCCTGCACGAGATAGGTAATCAACATAAGTATGAAGCACTGCCGGCACTGTGAAGTTCCAAAGCGGGAATGCGAAAACAACTTTGTCAGCTTTTACAAACTGATTCAGATATTTGTCAGCAATTGCTGCTTGTTTTTTCTCTTCTTCTGTCATTTCTATTCCTTGACCTGCTTTAAATGTTCCGTTAATCATATCTCTCCCAAGGTAAGGAAGGTTTTCTTTATGAAGATCTAATTCAACCACTTCATCCGCAGGGTTGTTTTCTTTATAAGCAGCTAAGAAAGCTTCGTAAAGTTTAGTTGAAACGCCTTCTTCAGCTGTACGGTCGCTTGTTTTTACAAATAATACTGTAGACATTTGTATTCCTCCCGGTAAACTTTTTATATTTACTTACTAATAGTATGTTACTTTCTTTTTCACTAGAAGTCAATCACTTTATTTTAAATATGAGATTTTTCCCCAAAAAAAAGCAAGTACATCTACTATCGGTGTACTTGCTTGCCATTTTCACTTCGAATCTTGTTCCCGATCCAAAATTTCATACGTCTGAGAACTTTTTTGATCAACTGTTTCTTCATTGGATAGATCTTTTATCTGTTCGTGAAACTCTCTTTCAAATGACGTAGCATCAGTCTCCAAATCATCCTCCGCATCAGCTTGAGCTTCAACTGTCATTCTTGCATAGGGAACAGCTTCAAGCCTTTCATAAGGAATGTCTTGGCCAGTTTTTTCACAAACTCCGTACGTTCCGTCTTTCATTTTTTGTAACGCATGGTTGACCTCTTCCAACAGCTCCCGGTCAATTTCTCTCACCGTTTGGTCTGTCATCCGGTCTGTGACGAGCGTGCCGTGATCTCCCATATGGTTGTCAATTCCATTGGAAAGCTCCCCCACTTCTTCCGTCATTGATTTTGTTTCCTTTTTTTCGCCAGACAATTCTTTTTGCATATCGAGCAATTTATGGTAGAGATGCTGTGTTTGTTCTTTTGTGAGTGCCATGTGTATCCTCTCCTTTCTATCCTGATTCCCGTTTTGCCGCCTGTCAAACATGGGAACTTTGATAGAAAGTTGAGCTGCTGCTTTTTTGAATGAATCGTAATCGCCGGCGGTAATGATATTTCAGGTATTCTCTTTTTGCGGTACACAGTATGTGCACTCTGCTCTGTTTTTATATAAAAAAAGCCTAACCATTTTTGAACGGCTGGCTCATCAAATATTCAGCTGCACAAGTGCTTTGTCAGCACCGCTTGAACTTCGCTTAAATCGGTGTCTTTTGCAAATTCTAATTCAAAGGTTTTGCTTCTTGTCATCAACAATAATCCAGTGTCGGGGTCAAACATGCCCGCTTCTTGGATCGCAAAGCTTTCAATTGTTTTATATGGGAGAAATACACGAACCTTCTTTTTAGAAAACATCTTATTGTCAAAGAAAATGATCCGTTTATTTGTAAAGCAAATTTGATCAACTCGGAGCTTATAAATCGATTCTATTCTTTCCCCTTCAACAAGCAAAGCTTCAAGCTTCTTTGCGTCTGTTGATCTGCTAACAGAAAAAATACCCAATGAAGAACCCCTCTTTCTGCATTTATCTAATTGTTTTAACATTCATTACATAAAAATAAGTCCTTTATCCCTATATAAGAATACGACATAGAAGACGTTTAAACCATTACGAACAGATTACATTTTTCAAATTTTTGATTTGTTTTCCGTCTTTTATGCTGTTGACATCAAGTAATACGCACGTACAAAGAAAAAAGTTTCAATATTCAGCAGTATTTTTTGAAAAATTGGTTTTTTACGTTTTCATGGATTTGTTTTATTTTTCCTGTTTTAACCATAGAAAAAACCGCAGCCCAACTGCGGTTTTATATTTCATAAAATTTTCTGCTCATATTTTAAGGATTCAGGCATTAAACCTCTCCGAAGTATTCTTTATAATAGCCGCCGACTTTATTCGTATTGTCGATCACAAACAGAAACTCCTCTGTTTCATTTTTCACTTCATATTCTTTTCCCGGAGTTAAAACGCGGTTCACGATATATTTTTTTGCGTTTGTCTGCACACATTTCACCTTTTTGATTGTTTCTTTTTCAAGCCAATTGTTATGAATCATAAATGAAATCTCCTTTACTGATCTATAAGCTTATTGTAGCTTTTTTCTTTTGTAAATTGCAATATCGGTTATACATTGATTTTGACTTGTTTTCTATTATAGAATGTTTGTATACGCTTACTCTTACAGCAAATGTCATATCTTCTTTCTGCTATTGAATCAAGGAATCCATGTGCTATCACCAAGAATCTCAAAACAGACCATAAAAAATGACTGGAGGTTTGTTACGAATGAGTTCTTTAACGATGCAAGTGACGAAAAGGCTGGAGACATTTTTGCAGGGAACAAAGAAGCTTTATATTGACGGAAAGTTTGTTCCGAGTGCCTCAGGGGCAACCTTTGACACTCCCAACCCGGCGACCGGCGAAACCTTGATGACGCTGTATGAAGCCCAGGCTGCGGATGTAGACAAAGCGGTTAAAGCTGCCCGCAAAGCCTTTGACCAAGGCGAATGGAGAACCATGTCTCCAGCTTCAAGAAGCAGACTGATGTATAAGCTGGCAGACTTAATGGAAGAGCATAAAACTGAGCTTGCTCAGCTTGAAACGCTTGATAACGGGAAACCGATAAATGAAACGACGAATGGAGATATTCCGCTGGCTATTGAGCATATGCGCTATTACGCAGGCTGGTGTACAAAAATAACAGGACAGACGATCCCGGTTTCCGGCGCCTATTTTAATTATACGCGCCATGAGCCTGTCGGCGTCGTCGGCCAGATCATTCCATGGAATTTCCCGCTCCTGATGGCGATGTGGAAAATGGGTGCGGCTCTTGCGACAGGCTGTACAATCGTGCTCAAACCGGCTGAACAGACACCGCTTTCAGCTCTTTATTTGGCAGAATTAATTGACCAAGCCGGCTTCCCGGACGGTGTCATTAATATCATTCCGGGATTCGGTGAAGATGCGGGAGAAACGCTGACGAACCATGAGGCGGTTGATAAAATTGCCTTTACCGGTTCCACTGAAATCGGAAAGAAAATCATGGCCACCGCCGCGAAAAGCATTAAGCGGGTTACATTGGAGCTGGGCGGAAAATCTCCTAATATTCTTCTGCCGGATGCCAATTTGAAAAAAGCCATCCCAGGCGCTTTAAACGGTGTGATGTTTAACCAAGGCCAAGTCTGCTGTGCGGGCTCGCGTGTTTTCATTCATAAAGACCAATATGATGAAGTTATTGATGAGATGGTGTCCTATGCTGAATCACTCCGCCAAGGAGCGGGACTTCATAAGGATACACAAATCGGGCCTCTCGTGAGCAAGGAACAGCACGAACGGGTTCTTTCCTACATTCAAAAAGGAAAAGACGAAGGAGCAAAAGCAGTGACTGGCGGAAGCTGTCCTTTTGAAGAAGGGTATTTTGTCGCACCGACAGTGTTTGCGAATGTTGAAGACGAGATGACGATCGCAAAAGAAGAAATTTTCGGACCGGTGCTGACTGCGATTCCGTATGAAACAGTCGATGAAGTCATTGACCGAGCGAATCATTCAGAATATGGACTTGCGGCCGGACTATGGACAGAGAACGTCAAGCATGCCCACTATATCGCGGACCGTCTTCAAGCCGGAACCATCTGGGTGAACTGCTATAATGTGTTTGACGCGGCGTCTCCGTTTGGCGGTTATAAACAGTCAGGGCTCGGACGAGAAATGGGATCATATGCCTTAGATAACTACACAGAAGTCAAAAGCGTATGGATTAATCTCGAAGACTAACATGCATGTCAAAAAAACTGCTGCCAGCCAGCGGTTTTTTTTCTTTCTGTAATGGCGGCAAAAGACGCTGAATATATATGCTTCTGAAGGAGTTGAGCGTGATGAGCACACTTCAGAAGAAAGTGAGGCGTTTTCAAAAGAAAACCGTTTCAGAGTTAAAAGACAGGCAAAATGCTGACGGTTCGTGGACATTTTGCTTTGAAGGACCAATCATGACAAATTCCTTTTTTATTTTGCTCCTCACCTCACTTGATGATGGTGACCATGAAAAAGAACTGATATCAGCGCTTGCAGCCGGCATTCGTGAAAAACAGCAACCCGACGGCACATTCATCAATTATCCCGATGAAACGAACGGAAATATAACAGCTACCGTACAAGGATATGTCGGAATGCTGGCTTCAGGATGTTTTCACAGATCTGACCCGCACATGAGAAAAGCAGAACAATTTATCATCGCCCATGGCGGACTGAGGCAGGTTCATTTCATGACAAAATGGATGCTTGCCGCCAACGGGCTCTATCCTTGGCCTGTATTGTATTTACCATTATCGCTCATGGCACTTCCCCCAACATTACCGGTTCATTTCTATCAGTTCAGCGCCTATGCCCGAATTCATTTTGCTCCTATGGCTGTAACACTTAATCAGCGATTTGTTCTTAAAAACCGCAATATCCCATCTCTTCGCCATCTCGATCCGCACATGACAAAAAACCCTTTCACTTGGCTTCGATCTGATGCTTTTGAAGAAAGAGATCTCACATCTATTTCGTCACATTGGAAACGTATTTTTCATGCACCCTTTGCTTTTCAACAGCTAGGCTTACAGACGGCTAAAACATACATGCTGGACCGGATCGAAAAAGACGGAACATTATACAGCTATGCGAGCGCAACCATATTTATGGTTTACAGCCTTCTGTCGCTTGGTGTGTCGCGCCACTCTTATGTCATCAGAAAGGCATTGAAAGGCCTTAAATCGCTAGTGACAGAGTGCAGCGGGATTCCTTATCTGGAAAACTCTACTTCCACTGTTTGGGACACTGCTCTGATCAGCTATGCCCTTCAAAAAAACGGCGTGGCCGAAACAGACGGCCCTATTATAAAAGCAGCTGCCTTTTTGCTAGAACGCCAGCATACCAAAGTAGCGGATTGGTCTGTCAAAAATCCGGATGCAAATCCCGGCGGATGGGGATTTTCAAACATCAATACAAACAATCCTGACTGTGACGACACTGCAGCCGCATTAAAAGCGATTCCCCGCAGTTATTCTCCTTCAGCTTGGGAGCGAGGAGTGTCTTGGCTTTTATCGATGCAAAACAATGACGGCGGATTTTCAGCTTTTGAGAAAAATGTGAACCATCCTCTGATCCGCCTTCTCCCGCTTGAATCCGCCGAGGACGCGGCAGTTGACCCTTCAACAGCCGACCTTACCGGACGTGTGTTGCACTTTTTAGGCGAGAAAGCAGGCTTCACAGAAAAACATCAACATATTCAGCGCGCAGTGAACTGGCTTTTCGAACACCAAGAACAAAATGGGTCATGGTACGGGAGATGGGGTGTTTGCTACATATACGGCACATGGGCTGCTCTTACAGGTCTGCATGCCTGCGGGGTTGACCGGAAGCACCCTGCTATACAAAAGGCCCTGCGCTGGCTCACATCCATACAGCTAGATGACGGCAGCTGGGGAGAATCCTGCAAAAGCGCCGAAGTCAAAACGTACGTCCCGCATAATAGAGGAACCATTGTACAGACAGCCTGGGCTTTAGACGCTTTGCTCACATCCGAAAACCCCGAACACCCATCTGTGGTGAAAGGTATGCAATATCTTACTGACAGCAGTTCTCATGGCGCCGATAACCTGGTGTATCCAACAGGGATCGGATTACCAAACCAATTTTATATCCGCTATCACAGTTATCCATATGTATTCTCTTTGCTGGCTGTCGGGAAATATTTGAATTCTATTGAAAAGGAGACAATAAATGAAACGTGAATCTTATCAAACAGAGATGTTCAATTGGTGTGAAGCCCTTAAGGACCAGATTCAAAAGCGAGGAGAGCTTGATCAGTTTGAAGATCAAATCGACAAGATGATAGCAGCACTGGAAGATGACCAAACAACAGAAGAAGATTGGTATAAGCAGGCTGCTGCTCTTTATCGGGATATTACAGAATCAGCGGATGCAAGTGAAAGACGCGCATATGTCCCTATAGGGAAACATGTGCTTCCAAAGCTTCCGTACAAATATTCCGCCTTAGAACCTTATATTTCACGCGACATTATGTTCCTTCATCATACGAAGCATCACCAAAGCTATGTTGACGGTCTGAATAAAGCAGAAACAGAACTTAAAAAAGCAAGAGCGTCAAAGAATTATGACTTGATCACTCATTGGGAAAGAGAGCTTGCATTCCATGGAGCAGGCCATTATTTACACAGTATTTTTTGGTTTTCGATGCATCCAAACGGAAAACGGCGTCCTACAGGAGCATTGTTCCAAATGATTGATCTTTCATTTGGAAGCTATTCCGCTTTTAAAGAACATTTTACTCAGGCCGCAAAAAAAGTGGAGGGTGTTGGCTGGGCCATCCTGGTCTGGGCGCCTCGATCGGGACGGCTGGAGATTTTAACGGCAGAAAAGCACCAGCTCTTCAGCCAATGGGATGTGATTCCTCTTTTAGCGCTTGACGTATGGGAACATGCCTACTATTTGCAATATAAAAATGACCGCGCGAGCTATGTCGACCACTGGTGGAATGTCGTGGATTGGCGTGAGGCAGAAAAACGTTTTGAACAGGCAAAAGAAGTCGTTTGGAAACTCTATTAAAAAAAGCCCCCTTTTTCCCGGGGGCTTCGTGTTTTAAAAAATGCCTAACACATGCAAAAATACGATGATGATGGCAACAGGAGATAGATAACGAATGAGCAGCAGCCAAACCGCAAACCACTTTCGTTTAAGGTTGGAACCGCTTTTCAGCTCGTCAAACAAATCCTGTTTCGGTATTTTCAACGGGACAAATATAGAAATCAATAACGCGCCTAACGGCATTAAAATATTGCTCACAAGATAGTCGGCCGCATCAAAAATGGACAAGTTAAAAATAGTAACGTCACTTAATACACCGTATGATAGTGCAGACGGCACACCGACAATAAAAATAGCAATTCCGCCTAACCAAGCGAATCGTTTTCTCTTATTGACATCGCCTTTAGAAAGCACTGCGACCAAAATTTCCAGCATTGAAAAAGCGGATGTCAGTGCCGCGAATAAAAATAGAATTAAAAATGCTAATAAAAAGATAATTCCGAACGGCATTTGATTAAACACAGTCGGCAGCACGTTAAATAACAAAACCGGCCCTTGGTCTGGTTTGAGGCCGAATGAAAATACAGCTGGAAAAATCGCAATTCCGGCCATTACAGCAACAAGCATGTTCAATACCGTTACTGATACAGCAGATTGCACAAGATTTTCCTGTTTCTCTAAATAAGAGCTATACGTTACCATGACAGATACGCCGACACTTAATAAGAAAAAGGATTGGCCCATCGCATATAAAATCGTATTAGCGTCAATTGCTGTTATGTCGGGCATCAGGAAAAACTTGAGCCCTTCCATGGCGCCATCAAGTGTAACGGAACGCACCATTAATATGACAAATAATATAAAAAGCGCCGGCATTAACACTTGGCTGGCTTTTTCAATTCCGCTGCTTACCCCTTTGGCAACAACTAAAATGGTGATCACCATAAAGAGCAGCTGGCCTCCTACAGCTAAATAAGGATTTGAAATTGTACTTGCAAATATCGTATCAAAACCAGATGTTTGCGATAATCCGCCAGTGAAGCCTTTTGTAATATAAATTAAAATCCACCCGCCGACGACGCTGTAGAAAGATAAAAGAATAAAACACGTCGCCATGCCTAAATAACCGATCCAATGCCACTTCGTTCCCGGAGCAAGTGTTTTATAGGATTGAACGGCATCTTTCTGTGTTTTTCTGCCTATGATGAATTCACCAAACAATAAAGGCAGTCCGATTAAAACCGTAAATAAAATAAAAATAAGTAAAAATGCGCCTCCTCCGCCGGTTCCCGCTACATATGGAAATTTCCATATCGCGCCAAGCCCGATAGCTGATCCTGCCGCGGCCAAAATAAAGCCGAGCTTCGAAGACCATTGATTCGCTTCCTTCACCCTATCACTCCTAATTTTATCAAACCATTATAAAGATTCATTGTAAGAATATCTTCCTATATAGTCAAGAACATTTTCATTAGTTTACATAATATATTTATAGTCATCTATAAAATGACATTTTAACTACTGATATTGAATTATTCAGAAAAGTAATTATAATTAGAGGATGCTTAAAAATCCGTCCGGAATTTTTGCTGAAGTTCTTGATCAATATGTAAGGAGTGTTTTTATGGGTATTATTAGAAAAGTAAGTCATTTCGCGGGACAAACCTTCGGCATATGGGTCATTGTTTTTGCCGTGCTGGGATTTTCTTTCCCGTCTTTTTTTACATGGATCAGTTCTTATATTACGATTCTTCTTGGCATTATCATGTTTGGAATGGGGCTTACTCTGCAAGCCGATGATTTCAAAGAGCTGCTCAGAAAACCTTGGCATGTCATGGTGGGGGTGATTATACAGTATACCATCATGCCACTTATTGCTTTCGGCCTGGCAGTTGGACTGCATCTTCCAGCAGAAATCGCAGTGGGTGTTATTCTTGTCGGCTGCTGTCCTGGCGGCACAGCCTCTAATGTCATGACTTTTTTAGCAAAAGGAAATACGGCCCTTTCTGTTGCTGTTACAACAATTTCCACCTTGTTGGCACCTGTTTTAACACCGGTTTTGATTATGCTGTTTGCCAAGGAGTGGCTTCCTGTCTCACCGGGGTCTTTGTTTATTTCAATCTTGCAGGCTGTTTTATTTCCGATCATTGCAGGCGTGATCGTCAAAATGTTTTTCAGAAAACAAGTGGCAAAAACCATACATGCCCTTCCACTTGTTTCTGTCATTGGCATCGTTGCGATTGTCTCAGCTGTCGTCAGCGGCAACCGGGAAAATCTGCTTCAATCAGGGCTGCTCATTTTTTCAGTTGTCATTCTGCATAACGGTATCGGTTATGCGCTTGGATTTCTTTGCGCAAAGCTGTTAAAAATGGATTATCCATCTCAAAAAGCGATTGCAATCGAAGTCGGCATGCAAAATTCAGGACTTGGGGCGGCACTTGCCACGGCTCATTTCGCACCGCTATCAGCCGTACCTAGCGCGATGTTCAGTGTGTGGCATAACCTTTCAGGTTCCATGCTTGCAACGTACTGGTCAAAAAAAGCGAAAAAGAAACAAACAGCATCTAGCAGCAATCTGTCTCTTTAAATACAGATCAAAAAAGGTACATCACGATGAAGTGATGTACCTTCTTTTATTATCCCTCTAATAAAAGCTGTTCAGGATCTTCCAGTAGATTTTTAATTGTCACTAGGAAACCAACCGCTTCTTTACCGTCTACAATCCGGTGATCGTAAGATAAAGCGATATACATCATCGGACGGTTTTCGAAACGCTCTTCATCAATTGCGACAGGTCGCAGCTGAATCTTATGCATGCCCAGTATACCGACTTGAGGGCTGTTTAAAATCGGAGTCGACATCAGTGAACCGAAAGTACCACCGTTTGTAATAGTGAAGGAACCGCCCTGAAGCTCGCTAAGGGTCAATTTATTATTTCTTGCTTTTTTCGCAAGCTCGCCGATTTCTTTCTCGATTCCTGCAAATGTCAGGCGGTCCGCATCCCGTACAACCGGAACGACAAGGCCTTCATTAGCCGCAACAGCAATCCCGATATCATAGAACTTCTTAACGAGCAGCTCATCGCCTTGAATTTCCGCGTTCAGCAGCGGATATTTTTTCAGCGCAGCGACAACCGCTTTGGTGAAGAAAGACATAAAGCCGAGTTTCACTTCATTTTGCTCAAAGAATTGATCTTTGCGGCGTTTTCTGAGATTCATGACAGCCGTCATGTCTACTTCATTAAATGTAGTCAGCATTGCTGATGTTTGCTGTACCTCTACAAGGCGTTTTGCAATCGTTTGTCTGCGGCGTGACATTTTTTGCACATCGACAGGTTTGTCAAAACTTTGCTGTGCTTTTTGAGCCTGAGGCTGCTGTTTTTGCTGAGAAGTCGGTTTTGATGCCGGTTTTTCGTACGCTTCGACATCCTGCTTGCGCACTCTTCCAAGCGGATCTCCCGTTGGAACCTGAGACAGGTCAATGCCTTTTTCTCTTGCCAGCTTACGGGCTGAAGGAGAAGCGATCGTTCTTGACTTTGCTTCGGTTTGTGCTTCCTCGCTCACCTCTTGCGCCGCCGGTTCAGCCTGCTTCTCTTCTTCCTTGCTTTCAGCTTTCTCTGAAGGAGCAGGGGCAGAACTTTCACCCGCACCTTCTGAAATCGTACCGATAATTTCTCCGACCTGGACGGTATCACCCGAATCTTTCAATACCTCTTGAAGTACACCCGATTCTTCTGCTGTCAATTCAACATTTACTTTATCCGTTTCTAGTTCAAGCAGATATTCACCCTGTTCTACATAATCACCAGGCTGCTTTAACCATTGGGCTATTGTTCCTTCTGAGATTGATTCTGCTAATTCAGGTACCTTAATTTCCGCCATTTTTTCATTTCCCCCTTAGTTTTTGCGAGTCAAGCTATCAGATACAATACGTTCCTGTTCTTTTTTATGAACTGTCGGATCTCCCTCTGCAGGGCTGGATCGTCTTCTTCGTCCAATATATTGAACGCTTACTCCCTTTGGTGCAATTTCTGTCAAATACGGGCTGATATAACTCCAAGCCCCCATGTTCTGCGGTTCTTCCTGCACCCAAACGATTTCTTTCAGGTTCGGAAGTTTTGCAAGTAATTCTTTGACTCCTTTTGCCGGGAATGGATACAGCTGTTCAATTCTCGCAATGTGAAGCCATTCTTTACCGTCTTCTAACTTATTAAAATGGTCGCTGATGTCTATGGACACTTTACCGCTGGATAATACAAGTCTGGTTACTTTTTCATAGTCATGAGAAAGTCCGGACTGTTCGTAAACAGGCTGGAAGCGGCTTTCGCTGAGCTCCTGCACTTCGGAAACTGTATTCGGATTACGAAGAAGGCTTTTCGGCGTCATAATAACGAGCGGTCTGATTTCTTCACGAAGCAGCATTTTAGCCTGTCTTCTAAGTATATGGAAATATTGTCCGGCGCTTGTCAGGTTGGCAACCGTCCAGTTGTTTTCCGCGGCAAGCTGCAGGAACCGTTCGATTCTTCCGCTTGAGTGCTCAGGCCCCTGTCCTTCGTAACCGTGCGGAAGCAGCATGACTAATCCGGATTTTTGACCCCATTTCGCGCGGCCGGCCGAAATGAATTGGTCAAAATACACTTGAGCAGCGTTGGCAAAATCTCCATACTGCGCTTCCCATAATACAAGCGTCTCCGGTGAATGCACGTTATAGCCGTATTCAAAGCCGAGAACCGATCCTTCAGACAGCGGGCTGTTATGAACTGCAAAAGATGTACCACAGTCTGATAAGTTATGAAGCGGCACAAACTCTTCACCCGTCTCACTGTCATGAAGCACTAGGTTTCTTTGGGCAAACGTTCCTCGCTCGGAATCCTGCCCTGTTAAACGAATCGGTGTTCCGTCTTTCAAAATTGAAGCAAACGCGAGTGATTCAGCCAAAGACCATTCCACTTTTCTGTCATCATCGAACGCCTTGGCGCGTCTTTCTAAAATGCGCTTAAGCTTGCCGAAAACGTTAAATGACTCCGGCCAGTTGACCAATTCGCCATTCAGCTTGCGAAGCACATCAAAATCAATGGATGTGTCCACATCAGGAAAACCGTTTGAAACAGGCTCTGGAAGTTCAATCTCACAGGCGGTTTGTTCCTTTTTAGCCGGCACTTTCTGATAAGCATCCTCAATACGCTTCGTTACTGATTTTTCGATGTTTTGTACAACATCATTGTCAAGCACGCCTTCATTCACAAGCTTTTCGGCGAAAATTTGTTTGACAGTCGGGTGTTTTCTGACAGCATCATACAGCATCGGCTGAGTAGTTGATGGCTCATCCATTTCGTTGTGCCCATAACGTCTGTACCCGATCAAGTCAATCAGAAAGTCCTTGTTGAATGTTTTTCGGTATTCCACCGCAAACTTAACAGCTGAAAGACAGGCTTCAGGATCGTCCGCATTAACGTGGACAATTGGGATTTCATAGCCCTTCGCCAGGTCACTGGCATATTTTGTTGATCTTGATTCAGCGCTTTCTGTCGTGAATCCGATCATGTTATTGGCGATAATATGAATCGCACCGCCTACTTGATACCCTTTTAAAGAGCTTAAATTCAATGTTTCAGCGACAATTCCTTCCCCAGGGAATGCTGCGTCTCCATGAATTAAAATGGCAAGCGATTTTGTTTCGTCCTGCACCGGGTATCCGCTTTGTGTTCTCGTTTCCTGTGCCGCTCTTGTGCTGCCTTCAACAATCGGATTGATAAATTCCAAGTGGCTCGGGTTGTTTGCTAACGTAATGCGCGCTGATTTTGTTGCAGCGTCTTGAAGCTCCCGATTCGCCCCCAGATGGTATTTGACATCGCCTGTCCATCCGTAGCTGATTCCGATTGACCCCTCAGACGGGACAAGATCTTTGTTCGGCGCATGCTGGAATTCGGAGAAAATGATTTCATACGGTTTACCGAGCACATGTGCCAAGACATTCAGGCGCCCCCTGTGCGCCATCCCGATGTTGACACTCGTCGTTCCTGATTTGACAGATTGTGCAATAATGTCATCCAGCACTGGAACAAGAGCGTCCAAACCCTCAATGGAAAAGCGCTTCTGTCCGACGAATGTGCGGTGCAAAAACTGCTCGAAACCCTCTACTTCTGTCAGTCTTTCCAGCACAGCCGACAGCTTTTCAGCTGAGTTCTTCTGGAACAGCTCACCGGATTCAATCATCTTTGTCAGCCACTCGCGCTCTTTGAAGGCATGCACATGGTCAAATTCAAATGAGATGGTTCTTTTATACGTATTTCGTAAATATTGAATGGCTTCTAAACCGTTCGTAATGTTTTTAGGAGCGTCTTTGCAAATCACTAACGCAGGTATTGCTTTTATTTCCTCTTCTGTTAGCCCGTAATCAGATAATGGAAAGAGTTCACTCTTTTTCCCATCCTTTCTGAGCGGATTGACGGAAGCGTTTAAATGGCCATAGGTTCGGATATCTTCTGCAAGTCTGACTGCGGCTGCGATCTTTTGAATCAGATCGGCTGTAACACGTCCCTTTTCTTCTGTTCCCGAGGCCTCTTTTATATCGTTTGGCGGAGCACCAAGCTCGTCGAACATTTCCTTTAGATCCGGATCAATGCTGTTCGGATCCTGGGTATACTGATCGTAAAGCTCCAGCGCATAGCCGAGGTTCGGACCGTAAAAATCTTCCCAATTCATTCGTTGTTTCATACTATTTTGAAACATTTGAATATTACCCCCAACTTAGATAATCAAGTGATTGATTCACTATCTTAAAATAACTTTCGAACGCTGTGTCCAAAATTATGTAATAAAAACGCTTCCAACGATATTTTACCACTGTTTGCAATTTGATTCTACCTTGATTGTTCACAAAATAGTAAAAATCCTTTATAAAAAACCAAAAATTTAATCATTTAAAAAAAGAAACACCAAAAAGCATAGGATCAAGAGCTATCCTATGCTTTTATGGAGCAGTTTTTTCAGCAGCGGATACAGAACATCCGGGAGCTGGTCGACATCGGGGACAAATATACTGAATTTTCCGTACATATCCTGAATGGTCTTCATTTGTGATTCTTCTATTTCTGTGTTGGAGAGAAAAACATTTATGACTTCTATCCCTCTTTTTCGCGCTTCAATCACCGCTTCACTAGTATCGACAATTCCGTTTTGTTCATAGCCAAACGCGGCCGGCTCTCCATCTGAGAAAACAATCAAGAACTTTTGAGACTCGCTGCGCTGCAGCATTTTTTTCGTCATCTGCCGGATCGCATAGCCGTCACGGTTATCTTCCTCAGGCTCAAGCTGCAAAATTGCCGGCCCTGCCTCTTGTCTTAATGATGTTTGAAACGGAATAACCGTATTGAAATAGTTTGGCTGGCTTGTTTCAGACGCATCATTTGTGTCCTCCCAAAAACCGACAATCTGATGCGGAACCGCTACGGATTTTAACGCTTCGTGAAACAGCACGATTCCCCGCTTTGTCTCGTCCATTTTGTCGAACATGCTGGCTGAACAGTCGACCAACAACGTGAAAACTGCGTCAATTTCTGAAGAAGGTTCTTGCTTTTTGTAGAAAAGACGCGGATTTCGCTCAGTAAAGTAACGGAGAAGCTTATTATTTAGCCTTCCGGCATGAAGGTCTGTTCTCGGCAATGTTTTTTTATGCTCCAGCGTTTTTTGAATCATTTGTTTCAAACGCTTTTGATACGATTCAATCGTTTTTGCCTGCTGTTTATAAGAAATCCCTTCTTCACTGGTTGCCGGCAGCGGTTCTTTGTAAATCGGAAATGCGTATTTATTTTCTTTGCCGTCAGCCATGCCCGCTCCGTTCGGCTGGTCTTGCTGGGACTCCAGCGCTTCCAGCTGGGAATAGTCTTTCCGTTTTGTTTGTCTGGCTGATCCTTGGACAGATCCAAGGGCTTGATCTCCATCGTCGCCTTCTCTTGAAGCATCTTTTCCTAAATCTGATTTAGCGCCATGTTCAATATCAAATTGAAGGAAGCTTTTAGATGGGGCTTCTGTTTCCCGGTGCCACGTCGGCATTTCTTCTTCATGAATATCCTCATCACCGTTTGACTTTTTCGGAAGCGTGATGTCATCACTCAGCTTAGGCGCTTTTTTCTCTTCCGCAAATAACGGTTGTTCTGCAGCTATTGCGTAATCAAGCTCAGGCAAAAAGAAGTAGGTGTTCAACATGTCTTTATCGAGCACCTCTTCAAGCCCGTCCATGAGGTTTTCAACAATTTTCATAACCTGCCGTGTCGAATCTGCTTCATACACGCGCAGGAGCTGCTGTTCAATAAACGGGCGCATCAGATCGATATCTTCACGCATGAACGGAAGGGTTTCGAGCGGTGATTCCGCCGTTAGCTTGACATAGATCGCGCAAAAGAGGGCATCCGTAAAAATGCTTCGTTCCAAATTCAAGGTCAGCTGGGTGGAGAAGTGTTTTCTGTACATATCTTTTCGCTTTGCAAATACATGTTTCGTACCCGGACGCTCGTGTTTGATGCATTCTTCAATTCTGATGTCCTCAAGCAGCATAAACAGCTGCTTAGCAAAGCTTTTGAACGTCAGATGCCGATGAATATCATCCAAAAAATTCGCAAACTCTTGCAGCGAGCTATATCTCGTTCCGACCGAACGCAGGTAGACGTCGCTTTTCAGACCCGCTTCCATGTCCTCAGCTGCCCTGTCTTTCCAAAAATGACTCATATAAATTTTCTTTTCAAATGGATTGTAATACGACTGGACGCCATACTCCACTTCTACCGCTTCACTCTTGGTGAGTGTTTTGGCCAAATCAGTGAGCATCATAAATAAAAACGAATCAATTGTGCTGTCGTTAAATTTGATAAATTTCATCGCAGCTCCCTCATTCAAACAGAGTTTCTGCGATATTTCGGACGGCCGCCTTTTCCCGGTCATCATCAAGCTTCTCTACAATTCCCCGTTCAATGGCGCGACGCGGCGGAATATAAGCGGCTAAATCACATGTATCAATTAACGCTCTGATGGATGCAGCTTCTTCAGATACCTGTCCGTTATTGGCCTGGACGATCAGGTCAGAGGAAAGCGTGATAAACCGGTCAATCAACTTCTCATCTTTCAGGGCTGACTGAGACGTGAGCACTTGTTTCAGCAGGTCGCCTTTAATATAAGGAACGTCAATGATGACAAAACGGTTTTTCAAAGCTTCATTCAGCGGAACAGTTCCAACATAGCCTTCATTGATGGCTGCAATGACTCCGAAGCCGCCTTTAGCCCGTATGACCTCGCCCGTAAACGGATTTGTCATCATTTTTCTGTAATCTAATACACCGTTTAATATGGGCAGTGTTTCGGGCTTTGCCATATTGATTTCATCTATATACAGAAAATGGCCTTCTTTCATGGCTTTTGTGACAGGCCCAGAAACAAACTCGATCGTTGCCTGGCCAGATTGATTTTCAATCGTTTTATACCCGACTAAGGCTTCAGCGTCCAAGTCCACTGAACAGTTGACACTGTGCATCGGTTTTTGAAAATAGCTGGACAATGTTTCTGCCAGCTTTGTTTTCCCTGAGCCTGTAGGCCCTTTCAGCAAGACATTTTTCCCCATGGCTAATGCAATGATGGCGTCGAATAAAATGGCTTCATCCTCCGCCTCATAGCCTGACGTCCCGATGAGCGACTGAAACTCTGGAGAAATCGGCTGGTCTTTATATAGTAAAAGCTTTTTTTGTATCTCTTCCGGCAATGTTAAGTGCTGTAATTGAGTTGTCATAGTCAGGTTCCCTTTCCTATTCATATTCCATTAACGAGTATACTAAAAAAGCCCCTGTATGCTCAATACAAAAGGGCTTGGATGATTTTACTGTTTCTCGTTATGGCCGGAAAGGGCTCCGCAGACGATACGCGCACCTGAATTTCCGCTTGGATTCGTCAAATAATCGTCGGCATGTTCATGAATAATAAATGCACTCCCATCATGATCGAGAATATTTAGCTTACTTCCATTTTTCAGTGAGGTGTCCGGCGCATTCATAATGACATCTACTTTTCCATCGGCACCGACTTCAAGGTTCGGCAGATCTCCGGCATGATACCCCATCGGATTGTTGAAGCCGTGTTCTTTGTTCAGCGGATTAAAGTGGCCTCCCGCTGATTCAAAATCTGGCCTGACACATGAACCTTTCTCATGAATATGAAAACCGAGTGAAGCGCCGGGGCGCAGGCTGTTTGCGGAAATGTGAATATCGAGTCCTTCGTCATCTGATTCTTTGATTTCTATAAAACCGACTGCTTTGCCTTCTCGATTAACCAGCTGGACATGATGACCAAACGCTGACGTTTCAATCACTTCTTTTTCCGGCACCCGCTTAGGAGGGTCCTGAGGATTTTTTTGTCCGCATCCCGCAACTCCCAGTGCCGTCAGCATCATAAACAGCAAGAGACGGTGCATACTGTCTCCCCCTTGTTTTTTCTAACAGTGTGGTCAATCATTGTCTGATCTAAACAAAAAAGCCTATAAAAAGGCTTTTTGTCATACTCATTTTTAAAAATAGCTTCTTGCGCCCAAGTAGCGCTGTTTCCAATATGAATTGCTGAGATTGGAAATGTCGACGCCCGATGAGCTTGCATGAATAAAGTCTCCGCCGCCCAGATAAATCCCCATATGAGAAGGACCGGATTTATATGTGGTAAAGAAGACAAAATCCCCTACTGACGGCTGGCTGACTTGTTGCATCACATTCCAATACCCTGCCGTACTTAATCTTGATACCGATGATACTTTATTAATGAGGTAATAAATATAACCGCTGCAATCAAAACCGGCAGGCGTGTTTCCGCCCCATCGGTATGGCACCCCGACATATTTTTTCGCTTCTGTTATCATTCTGTCAATCTTCGACCCTATTTGAATGTTTGATCCCGAGTTGTCTTTTGGCGCTGTATGATTTGAATTGTTAGATTTTGATGTTCCCGAAATCGTCAGAACCTGTCCGATTTGCAAGACATCAGATGATAAATGGTTTTTTTCACGGATGCTTTGCACCGTAACTCCGAGCTGATTCGCGATTTTCCACAGCGAATCGCCTGCTTTCACCTTGTATGTAGCTGTTTTTGAAGAATTGGAATTTGACGGTTTCTTGGAACCGCTGTTTCCGCTCTTGGGCGAGCTGCTCCCTTTTATTTTGAGTACCTGTTTAGGGTACAGCGTATCTGATGTTAAGCCATTTAATGTTTTCAATTCAGCTACTGTCATATGTAAGCTGTTAGCGATTTTCCACAGTGAGTCACCAAGCTTAACTGTATATGTACTTTTTGACGAGCCTGAAGAATTGGAACCGCTGTTTTTTTTCGATCCATTTGAGCCGCTTGAACTGCTTGTCCCTCTGATCTTAAGCTTTTCTCCGGGACGAATCAGGTCACTTGTCAGGCTGTTTACACTTTTAAGCTCAGAAACACTCATTTTATGATTTTTAGCAATCATCCATAACGAATCACCATATGCAACTGTGTATGTTGACGTTTTGCTTGAGTTTGATGGGGATGTCGCGCTTTTCTTGCTGCTCTTAGGAATCTTAAGGCTTTGTCCGGCATAAATCACCGTTGATTTCAATTTGTTTTCGGATTTCAGAGCTGATATTGTCGTATCGTACTGGCGGGAAAGTTTCCAAAGAGAGTCACCGTTTTTCACTTTAATCGTTTTTGCTTCCGCGGGTGCTGCGGCCATCGATGACCCAACAACTGCGGAAACAGCCAAGCCGGCTACAATCTTCTTTTTCATTCATTCAACCTCCTAAACTGTTTATGCGCAAAAAACAGCTAGTATTTTCTTTCCAAAAATGGCATACATCAGTTTTATCGTCACTTTTTCAGCAAGTTAAACAAGTTAAACCCTTTTCAAACAATTGGTAGCAATTTCAGCATCGTTCGACCTTTACACTTTCAAACAAACACCTAATATTTTACTTTAGTTGCATCTGCTTTTCGAAAGTCTAAGGAACTATTTAAGCGAGGGGTATAAATGATGGTTTTCTATTGGTGAATGGAGCAGATTTTCCTCCTTTCTTGTCTGTTTTTCCTATCAATTCTCTATCGGCTTGTCAAATCCCTTCCTCTGCATTCTCAGGAAAAAATAAAAAGCCTGTTCTTTTAATAAGAACAGATTTTTTATACTATGCGTTAGCTGATTGCGTTTTGTGTTTCACAAATTCCAGAATACTGTCGGCCGCTTTTTTAGAACCGCCTGCCGCTTTGAGTGATTGTCCAATTTCTTTTGCCTTTTCAGCAAACACAGGATTATTCATCACTTCTTGAATCGTTTCTTTCAGAAGGTTTTCAGATAATTGTTCTTTTTTCAGCACTTTTCCTGCGCCGACTTTTTCCACTTGATTTGCGACGACAGGCTGGTCTCCTCCCATCGGAATAACAACGAGCGGGGTTTCAAAATACAAACCTTCACTTGTGCTGTTCATTCCGCCGTGAGTCACAAATAAACTGGCTCTTTTCAGGACCTCAAGCTGAGGGACATACGGGCGTACAATGAAATTCTTCGGAATGTCGTTTAACTCACTTGTTTTAATATGCTTGCCGATGGAAAGCACGACTTTACCGTCAAAGTCTTTACATACCTCAAGGCATTGATTAAAAAACTGCTTTTGGTTGTTAAAAATGGTTCCCATTGAAATTAACAGCACGTTTTCATTGTCAATCTGATAAAATGGGAAATCATTGTTTCCGGCTCTTTCCGTAATTGAAGGACCGACAAATTCATAACGATCGCCAAATTGCTCAGCCAGTGGCTGAAATTCCGTTGATGTGAAGACAATTGTCAAGTCCCCATCTGCTAAAAAAACGTCAAATGGCTTCTTGATCTCTGCTTGAAAATCAGCATTTAATGTTTCTGCAAGCTGCTGATAAGATTCATAATGAGGAGAATCTTCAAGTGGCTCTTTCATGTACGCTCCCATCATTTGCTTAGCAAATTCCTCATTCATTGCAAAGGTTGTACACAATGAAAATTTTGGCAGCTTCAGCAGGTTGGCAATGATTTTACCGGCGAGAAGATGGTGATCATATATGACATAGTCATACGATTCATGTTTGACTTCATTATAAATATGAGTGACGATATCAATACTGCCTTTCAAAAAGGCGCAGCTCATTTCTGTGAAATCTCTTCCTTCATCTCCGGTTGCGTTTTTTCCGAAGTAATCTTCCCGAAAATCATGGTACTCACGAAACTCAACATCAAGCGCCGCAATTTTTTCTTTGTATTCATTCACTGCATAGTAAGTGATATGTTCTCCCCGGGATTTCAGCTCCTTCATTACACCGATAGACGGATTTATATGCCCTTCACCGGGAAAACCGATCATTAATACATTAGCCATGCGGCAACACCCTTCCTTTAAAATGTGTATCATATTTTTTATACGTTACTACAAATACAAAATCAGGTAAAGTGTTTAACCTGATTAATATTAATCATATATAACTTTTCTACCAGTTTATATTTTCTACCTTCAAGAAAAAAGCATTCAGCTTGAAGTGAATGCTTTAAAAAAGGTCCGAATTCAGTCCTATTGACTCACGATACGATGCATCATCAGGCCCTTTTATTTATTTTACGTTCTTGGCGAAATTAACGGATATAATACACCGTCTTTGGCAAACGACATCTTCCCTGTCTCTTCTGAAACAACGAGCACAAGCGCATCCGTATACCCCGACATTCCAAGAGCCGCGCGGTGCCTGGTTCCCAGATGGACATCCACTTCCTTTGTTGTCAGCGGGAGCACATTAGCTGCTGACACAAGTTTGTTTTCCCTCACTAATAAAGCGCCGTCATGAAGAGGATTTCCGGGATAAAAGATACTCTCAATTAAGGAAGCGCTGATCTCTGCATAAAGGGAAGTTCCTTTTTGAATAAAATGTTCAACCGGGTCCGCTCTTTCAATGACAATTAAAGCACCATGCTTATGTTCCGATAAGGCTTTAATCGCCTTGGCCAGCTCGATAAATGCCGGCGTAAATTGCTCAATGTATGATTGCAAATAAAAGGATGATGCGATGCCCTGCATATCCTGAAAAATGTGTCCCAATTCATCCAATTCACAAAGAAGGCACTGATCTTTTTCGTGAAGTGTTTTCAAAATGAGCGACGCTTCAACTAATATTTCCTCTAAGTATACTTGTATTTTTCCCTTAAATGCATTTTCCGGCATGTGTTCATAACGCATAGACCTTCATCTCCTTTTCAAATTTCCACCATTTCACGCATGCTTATCTTATTGATGCACATTCTATTGGTAAAGGAGGGATGTAAAGAATGGAAATCGAAAGAATCATTCAGTATATTTGCACCTTTTTAGGCGTGATTTCGCTTTCTTTTATTTATGCCCAAATGTTTAGAAAAACGAAGCCGACAAAAAAAGAATAGGTCCGGCGTTCATTGCTTTTTATACATAAAATGTTATAATTTCTCTCGTTATGAAAAAGAAACGGAGATCAATGTATGAAAGAAACTCTAAACGCCCGGCAAAAGACCAAACAGCTTTTGCACATTTTCATTCCGATATTCATTACCCAGGCGGGGCTTTCTCTTATGACTTTTTTAGATACGGTGATGTCAGGGAAAGTCAGCCCCGCTGATTTAGCCGGCGTCGCCATTGGCTCAAGTTTTTGGACCCCTGTTTATACAGGACTTGCAGGTATTTTAATGGCGGTCACTCCGATTGTCGCTCAGTTATTAGGCGCTGAAAAAAAACAGAAGATTCCTTTTACTGTTTTACAGGCTGTATATGTGGCTGCGCTTCTTAGCATCGCCGTTTTAGCGATTGGGTATGCTGCAGTTGACCTTATTCTTGGCCGATTACACCTTGAGGCTCAAGTGCATGAGGTTGCCAAACATTTTTTAGGCTTTTTATCGCTGGGGATTCTCCCTTTATTTGTTTACACCGTTTTGAGATCATTCATTGACTCATTAGGGAAAACAAGAGTCACAATGATGATTACACTCAGTTCTCTTCCGATCAATTTTGTATTGAATTACATATTCATCTTCGGGAAATTCGGGCTGCCGGCACTTGGGGGCGCCGGCGCCGGACTAGCGTCCGCGCTTACATATTGGTGTATCTGCATCATCAGCTTCTTCATTATTCATAAAACCGCGCCGTTTTCCGAATATGGAGTTTTCCTTACTATGTATACATTCTCTTGGAAAGCATGCAAAAATCTGCTCAAAATCGGTCTGCCTATTGGATTCGCCGTGTTTTTTGAAACAAGCATCTTCGCAGCTGTCACGCTTCTGATGAGCCATTTCCATACAGTGACCATCGCGTCCCACCAGGCAGCCATGAACTTTGCTTCGCTTTTATATATGCTGCCGCTCAGCGTGTCCATGGCTTTAACGATTGTTGTCGGCTTTGAAGCCGGCGCAACCCGTTTTAAGGATGCACGCTCATATAGCTTGATCGGCATCATGATGGCGATCGGCTTTTCTTTATTGACTGCAGCCTGTATCCTTTTATTCAGAGAGCAAATTGCCGGCTTGTACACGTCTGACCCCGATGTACTCCGGCTGACACAGCACTTTTTAATTTATGCGCTGTTTTTTCAGCTTTCCGATGCTGTGGCCGCACCGATCCAGGGGGCGCTCAGAGGGTATAAAGATGTGAATTATACGCTTGCGGCCGCTTTTGTTTCTTACTGGGTCATTGGCCTACCTGTCGGTTATACTATCGGTACATTTACAAGCCTTGGTGCATTCGGCTATTGGATCGGGTTAATTGCAGGACTCGCCGCCGGAGCAGTTGGACTGTTTTTCAGGCTGGTTAACCTGCAAAAACGTTATTCGCAAAAACATTACATTTAAAAGAGGTGATCATACATGGCAAAAAACATGAAATTATACGAATATCTTTCTCAGCATGCGGAAACCATCAGTTCAATGTGGTATGAAACCATTGAGGAGACTGATCCAAACTCCATATATGCATCAGCAGACCCTGATGTCATTCAGAAATTAAAGAGCCAGAATCTTGCCTTCAACTATAAGATAAACCGTATTTTTGTAGATGATGAAGAGGTGTACCTGCCTATACTGAAAGAATGGGCTTTTGAAGTAACACAGGATCAAGAGCATTTAAAGACTCCTATCCACTATATTATCCGAGAGTTTGTCAGAGTGAGAGATTTATATGTTTCCTATGTGAAAGAATTTGTCCATATCAATCAGGACACTGTGAAAGGCGAAGAGGCCGAAGAACTGTATCACTCCCTAATAAAAGCGTTCGATCTTGTCATTCATATTTTTATAGAAGAAATGTACAAAAACACAAGCCTCCAGCTTCAGGCTCAAAAAGACATGATTACTGAATTGAGCGCGCCGGTCATCGTGCTGTTTCACAGCGTCGGGCTCCTGCCTTTAATCGGAGATATTGATACTGTCCGCGCAAAACTGATTATGGAAAACACCCTGCATCAATGTGCGGAGAAAAAGGTGACGCAGCTGTATATTGATTTATCGGGGGTAGCTGTTATTGATACAATGGTTGCCCACCAGCTGTTCAGTCTGATTGAGGCGCTGCGCTTAATCGGCGTTTCATCAACTTTGTCGGGAATCCGTCCGGAAATTGCGCAAACCGCGGTTCAGCTAGGTTTGTCTTTCGAAGATATTTCTTTGAGATCAACCCTCGCTTCAGCGATTGCATCGGACTTAAAACTAAAAAAGGTATAAGGCTTAAGGCCTTATACCT
>NZ_JBAIZW010000009.1:0-149740 GCF_036765155.1 Bacillus sp. 0102A | reverse complement strand
CAGAGCGCGTTTTTTTATATGTGATTGAAACATTAAAAGAAACTTAAAATTCCCTGTCTCCTGTTCTACAGACAAAAAAAGTGCGCTAGAATAATGGAGGACGTAGGCAAATATAGCCATAACGTTCAATATTTCGTATATAAGGAAGGATGGTCCTTTTGTTTCGGATTTTTAAAATGTCTTTTGCGGTTATTATTATTATTCTGGCGCTCGTTGCTTTTAACTATACGGAACACACCTCTGTTATCCAATCGGTCATGCTTGTATTTCTTGGTGCAGTCATGTTTATGCAGGGGCTTGAAGAGCGTAAAAAAGAAAACGACGGCTCAGGTGCGTTTAATATTTATACCGCCGTTTTCGTATGGTCTGTCTCTCTCATCGGTTTTACTCTTCATATTATATAAGTCTATTACACATCCTGAAAATGCTCGACCGTCGGGAACGGGGTATAGAACCGATGAAGCAAGGCTTTCCACTCTTGATACTCTGAAGAACCGCGAAAGCCTTCCGTGTGGTCCTCGAGTGTTTCCCACTCCACAAGCAGCAGATATTTATGTGTTTCTTCCATACATTTTGATAACGAGTGCGTGATATAGCCCTTCATGCCGGAAATAATCGGCGCCGCTTGCCGGAACGCCTCCTCAAACTCTTGTTCAAGCCCCTCTTTAATGTGAAGTATCGCTGCCTCTCTGACCATGTCATCCCTTCTTTCCTTCTTTTCAAATAGTCTACAGCAAACGACAGGAGATTTCTGCAAAATCGGTGAACCTTTTCCTTCATTTTCAAAAAAATCTTGCGCGCACCAATTCATATAAGAGAAAATAACAAGTGGAAGGCAGGGGAAAGTCATGTTAAAAAAGTGTATTCTACTAGTATTTCTATGCGTCGGATTGATTGGGTTAATCGGATGCTCCAAGACAGATTCACCAGAGGATCGCATGGAAGCATTCGTGAAACAGTGGAACGATCAGCAATTCGATGACATGTATCAGAGCCTGGCCAAAGATGTCAAAAAAGAAATCTCCAAAAAAGATTTCGTCAGCAGGTATAAAACCATCTATGAACAGGCAGGCGTGAAAAATCTGAAAGTCACTGCGGGAGAAGTGGATGAGGGCGACAAAGATAACAAGACGATGAAGCACATCCCGTATAAAGTCAGCATGGACACAAATGCGGGCAAAGTCAGCTTCAAAAATACCGCAGTGCTGAAAAAAGAAAAAAATGATGACGAGGAGTCATGGAATATAGATTGGAACCCATCGTTTATTTTCAAGCAGCTGGCTGATGACAAAACAGTGCAAATCGCCAGCGTTGAACCAAAACGCGGCCAAATCTACGATAAAAACGGGAAAGGTTTAGCCATCAATACAGATGTGCCGGAAATCGGAATTGTTCCCGGAGAGATTGGCGACAAAAAAGAAAAAGTCATAAAAGAACTCGCGAAAAAACTTGATTTGACTGAAGAAGACATCAAGAAAAAGCTGGATCAAGGCTGGGTGAAAGACGATTCGTTTGTGCCGGTCAAAAAGGTCAAGCCGGACCAAGAAAAGTTAGTGTCTGAGGCGACTTCATTAAAAGGTGTAACGAGAACGAATGTCAGCTCCCGCTATTATCCGTATGGCGAAAAGACAGCCCATTTGACAGGCTATGTCCGCGCCATTACTGCGGAAGAGCTGAAGAAAAAGAAAGACGGAGCATACAGCGATACGTCTAACATCGGCATCACCGGACTTGAAAATGTGTATGAAGACAAACTAAGAGGCGCAACTGGATGGAAAATCTACGTTCCGCAAACCGGAGAAGTCATCGCTGAAAAGAAAGCGAAGGACGGCGAGGATCTTCACCTCACCATCGATATCAAGACGCAAACGAAGCTATATGATGAATTGAAGGACGACAGCGGGGCGGCAGTTGCGCTTCAGCCGAAGACAGGCGAAACACTCGCGCTTGTCAGCGCGCCTTCTTACGATCCAAACGGATTTATTTTCGGCTGGAGCGATAAGGAATGGAAAAAACTAAACGAAGATAAGAACAATCCGTTTTCAGCGAAATTCAACAAGACATACGCACCGGGTTCAACAATTAAACCGATTGCGGCTGCCATTGGAATCAAAAACGGCACCCTAAAAGCGGATGAGAAGAAAACAATCAAAGGTAAAGAGTGGCAAAAGGATTCGAGCTGGGGCGGCTATTCAGTGACACGTGTGTCTGAGCGCCTTCAGCAAGTCGAACTGGAAAATGCCCTCATTACATCGGATAATATTTATTTCGCACAGAACGCGCTTGATTTGGGAGCAGACAACTTTACAAAAGGCTTAAAAACGTTCGGCTTTTCAGAGGACATTCCATATGAATTCCCGATCCAACAATCGTCTATCGCAAATGACAAGCTCGATTCAGACATTTTGCTTGCGGATACAGGATACGGACAAGGGCAAATGCAAATGTCTCCGCTTCACTTGGCAGCTGCTTACACGCCATTTGTCGACAACGGAGATCTCGTCAAACCGACGCTGATCAAAAAAGACTCACAAACAGCTGATGTCTGGCACAAGCAAGTGGTCACGAAGGAAGGAGCGGCAGACATTACGAAAGGTTTGAAAGGCGTTGTGGAAGACGCGCGCGGATCAGCGTATCAGCCGGTCGTGAAAGGAATCTCCGTTGCCGGAAAAACAGGAACAGCCGAGCTGAAAACATCAAAAGATGATAAAGATGGCACGGAAAATGGCTGGTTCGTCGGCTACGATTACGAAAACAAAGACCTGCTTGTCGCTATGATGATCCAAAATGTGCAGGACCGCGGCGGCAGCCACTATGTTGTTGAGAAAGCGAAAAAGCAATTTCAATCAAATTAAAAACTCTTTTAACAAGAGCGAAGGAAAAAGGGAATCTGAAACCGAATGAACTAAAAATCCAGTTTATACCCAGAAAATAGGGATTTTGCGAACGGATTTCCTTCGCGGTAAATACGCTGGCATACAAGCTTGATCAGGATCAGTGGTTCCGTATTTTTACAGCCGCACAGGGTTGCGATATACCTTAACAAAAAGCATCAGCTTAGCAGCTGGTGCTTTTTCAATATTGTCACACCGCTTGATGCCAAATTCCCATTTATAAGTGATTGAATCTCGTTTGAAAGCGTTTTATATTATAAAGAAAACCTCTCTTATTCCTCTCCTGTATCTCCTTGCGACTTCATCCGCACATCACGACTGTCTAGGAGGCCTTTTTGATGTATATGACTGCCAGAGAACAAAAGCTTTTAAAGCACTTATTATTACAAAACCGGTATGTAACCGTAACCGAGCTTGCTGAGCTGATGGAAGTCAGCACGAGAACCATTCACAGGGAGCTCAAATCAATTAAGCCGCTGATGGAACCCGTCGGGCTTACGCTCGATAAACAGCCTGGTAAAGGGTTGAAGGCAGTGGGAAGTCCCGAGAATAAACAAAAGCTGCTTACCGACTTAACATATGAACAGCATGAATACAGCGCGGATGAACGAAAGCTGCTCATTCTCTGTTCGCTATTAGAGTCTCAGGAGCCCGTCAAGCTGTACACGCTTGCCCATGACCTGCAGGTGACGAATGCCACGGTCAGCTACGATTTAGACGAGCTGGAGAAATGGATTTCTCCCTTTAGATTGACACTGATTCGTAAAAGAGGCATTGGCATTCAGCTCATAGGGCCGGAGAATGCGAAACGTAAAATTGTCGGCAACCTGATTGTGAACCGCCTCGACATCCAAATGTTTTTGGAAGCGGTTGAATTAAACATCAAAGGTAAAGCTGATTCTTCAGAGAAAATGTTCGGCGTAGTCAGCAAAGGCGAGCTGTTAAAAATGGAGCGTATCCTATTTCAGCTGAAAGAAGAAATCGCTTTTTCATTGTCCGACAGCTCTTATATAGCACTCGTCGTCCATCTGACGTATGCAATCGAGCGGATTAAGCTTGGGGAAACCATTGCCATGGAGCAAAATGAGCTTGAGGAACTGAAGAATGCGAAGGAATACAGCTCAGCTCTTGAGATCGCGGGCGAACTTGAACATGCCTTCGGCGTGACGATTCCGGAGGCGGAGGTGGGCTATATTACAATCCACCTTCGAAGCGCTAATCGAAAGTACAAAACAGAATACAAAGCGCAGGAAATCGAACTGGAAACAGCCCTGCATACAAAGCGGCTCATTGCTTTTATTTCAGACAAAATCAGAATGGATCTTACGAAAAACTATTCTTTATATGAAGGACTGATTGCCCATTTGGAGCCGGCTGTCAGCCGCATAAAAGAAAATATCGAGATATACAATCCGATGAAGGAACAGATCAAACGCGATTATTTTCTGCTTTATATGGCGATCGAAGAAGGCGTGGAAAAGTATTTTCCGGGCATGTCCTTTTCTGATGATGAGATCGCTTTTATCGTCCTTCACTTCGGCTCGGCCCTTGAAATCAAAAAAGAAGAAGCCAAAGTGAAAGCGCTTGTCGTCTGCTCAAGCGGGATCGGCTCTTCGAAAATGCTTGCTTCCAGACTGAAGAAAGAGCTGCCGGAAATTGAATCGTTTGATATGTCATCCTTGATCGAGCTGAAGGGCAGGAAAGTTCAAGCTTACGATATGATTGTTTCCACCGTTCCGATTCCTTACGAAAACATCGATTATATTATGGTTAGTCCGCTTTTAAATGAGGAAGACACAAATCAGGTAAAACAGTATATCAAACGGAAAATTCCGCTCATTCTTGAGAAAAAAAGAACGTCTAAGGAAGAGGCGCAGCAAGCTGACGTGCCTGACATGCTGGCAGCATCGGAAAGCATGGGGCGGTACATGGCCGTCATTCAAGATGTTCTGCGCCACTTTACACTTAATCAACTCAAAATAAACTCGGATCATAGCAAGCTTCTGTCAGAGCTTTTTCAACAGCTGAAGGAGGATGGCTTGATCCGTGATCCGAAAAAAGCCGCGGTTTGCTTGGCGGAGCGGGAGAAACAAGGGGGATTGGGAATTCCGGGGACGAACATGGCGCTTTATCATCTCAAAAATGATGAAATCGTCCTGCCTTTTTTCAAAATGTATGATCTCAGCACCTCTTATGAAGTGAATGGCATGGACGGAAATACCCTCAGCATGACACGCATTCTCGTGATGATGGCGCCTGGCTCATTACCTGCTGAAGGCTCGGAGATTTTAAGCGCGATCAGCTCCGCCATTATCGAAAGCGGAGAAAGCATGGCGGGGTTTCAGGAAGACGGAGAACAAGGACTGTATCAACGATTAAACCGCATATTTTTCACATGGATGAAAGAAAAAAACATACTGTAATCCCGCATGGCACACGTCAAAAAATTGGCGTGTGTTTTTATGTGGATGGTGTACAAAATGATAAAATGCGGGACTATTTTATCATTCATTAATGGAATAGTTCCAAAATGAAATAGTTTTACAAGTTATCTTTTTTGGGTTAAAATGGGTGAGGTGAGGAAGAAAACCTAACAAATTATTGAAGATTCAAGAGAATATAGGAGATGACAATATGGAAACATTACAGCATCTGATTCTGCATGACATGCCGAATAGCGAAGAAATAGAGGCTGTAAAAAGCGGAGGCCATACACTGACATATGCAGGTTACCGCAAACGGATTAATCAGCTGGCGAATGCCCTGCTGCAAAAAGGAATTCAAAAAGGCGACCGTGTTGCATTGCTTTGCAAAAACGGACATCCCGCCTCAACTATTATGTTCGCCGCGCTTGAAATAGGCGCTGTTGTCGTACCTGTCAGCTGGCAGCTCAAACCATATGAAATGACAGGCATTTTAAAAGCTAGTGAACCGAAAGCGCTGTTTTACGGAGCGGAGTTTAAAGAGAAACTGGAAGAAGTTCTTCCTGAACTGTCCTCATTGTCTGTAACGATAGCAACTGGAACAGCTTACGAAACGTCTGCTGAATTTGAAGCTCTGTTTGCCGGTCCTGATCATTTGCCTGAAACTGAAATGGTTTCCCCTGATGATACAGCGCTGCTGATGTTTACGTCCGGCACAACCGGAAACCCGAAAAGATGCATGATCACACATGGCGGCATATATAGATACGTAACAGGGGCCAAAAGTTCAACAACACGTATGAAGGGCCTGCGTTTTCTCGCGTGCCATCCGATTTATCATACGAGTGCGCTCATTTGCATCATGCTGGGAACTTTTGCAGGAACAACCTTTATTTTTACGAAGGATCAAGATCCTGTTGATATGCTGAAAATCATTGAAGAAGAAAAGATTCAAACCGTGATGGCTCTTCCCGTGTTTTACACGTATTTGCTTGAAGCATGGGAAACACACCAAACCGACCTATCTTCGCTTGTTATTTTAATGACTGGCGGAACTAAAGTGCCGAGCAGCCTGATTCGCCGCTATCTTGATATCGGCATCCCGCTCGCCCACGGCTATGGAAGCACTGAGGCTTGGGGAATCAGCACATGGATGCCTGAAATGGGAATGGATAAAGCCGCATCTGCGGGGAAACCTGTGGAAGGTGTTAAAGTCAAAGTGGAAGATCCTCAGACGGGAGAAGAACTCCCTCAAGGGGAAATCGGCGAAATCGTTGTTCACACTCCATTTTTATTTAAAGGCTATGAAGACAATCCTGAAGCGACAGCGAAAGTGCTGCAAAACGGCTGGTTCAAAACCGGAGATTCAGGCTATGTAGATGAAGATGGTTTTATTTTCATTACTGGACGCTACAAGGATGTCATTATTTACGGAGGCGATAACGTCTATCCGGATCAGGTTGAAGAAGTCATCCAGCAGGTCCCGGGAATCCTTGAAACAGCGGTGGTCGGTATACCAGACCCGCTGTACGGGGAAAAACCAAAAGCGTTTATTGTGACAAACGGCGGCCAGCGTCTAACGGAAGAGGAAGTCATCACATATTGTAAAGAACGCCTGTCCGCTTACAAAATACCCGAAGTTGAGTTCGTTAACGAACTGCCGAAAAATAACCTCGGCAAGGTGAAAAAAGACGTCTTGCGCAAGCACGCCGTGCATTCGTAATAGAAAGCCCGTCACTTCATTATGTGGCGGGCTTCTTTGCTGTTGCACAGACAGAAAGCTCAGGCTTAATGTGTTTAAATTGTAACTCAATGTCTTCGAAGCCGGCTGCTTTGAAGTCAGCAATCATCTGTTTTGCAAATGATTTTGTTCTCTCAGGGCTGGCGTCCGCTTCCCGCGGCTGCATCGTAATCGCTGCTCTGCCCCCGGGCTTTAGCGCCCGATAAATCTGTTTCACGCCTTTTGTCTGGTCATTCCAAATGGTGTAGTTGTTAACAGAAATTACTTTATCATAAAACGAGGCGGTGAGAGGAAATGTCTCGATGCTTCCCTGCATTAAGCGCACACCTTTCGATTTTACTCTGCGGGCGGCCAGCTTCAGCATCGCCTCTGACACATCAATCCCATGGAGCTGAACGTCCTTTTCACGTTTCAGCATCTGCTGCATGCAGTATCCCGGTCCGAATCCGACTTCTAAAATACTGTCCCCCCGTGTGATTCCCAGCTGATCTCTTGTCCACTGATTCAGTGTCTGATTTTCAGCAGCCATGATGTACCCGGCAATCATACCGATTACGCCCTTTGGCCTGCTGAATGTTTTAGAAAGCATGTTCATCATTCAGCAACCTCCTTTGCAAGTTATTTCCTCCTTGCGTTTCATGTGAAACATTTTTCTGATAAAGCAATGTGAAGATGCCAATCCATGTTTATCCAAAGGCTGTCTGAGGTACAAAACAAATAGACATGAAAACAAAGGAGGAAAATCATCATGGCCAATTATCCAAAAGAACTGCCGGCTCAAACCCAAAATCGCCAGCCGGGAATTGAAAGTGAAATGAATCCAAGTCCGGTGTATGAGTACGAGGATTATAAAGGAGCGGATAAATTAAAAGGAAAAACAGCGCTCATTACAGGCGGCGACAGCGGGATCGGGCGCGCGGTATCCGTTGCTTACGCCAAGGAAGGTGCTGACATCGCCATTGTATATAAGGACGAGCATGGGGACGCCGAAGAGACAAAGAAACGTGTAGAACAAGAAGGCGTAAAATGCCTGCTGATCGCTGGTGACGTGGGAGAAGAGGATTTCTGCAATGAAGCGGTTGAAAAAACGGTCAAAGAACTAGGCGGCCTTGACATCCTTGTAAACAATGCCGGTGAACAGCATCCGAAGGATAGCATCAAAGACATTACGAGCGAACAGCTTCACCGCACATTCAAAACAAACTTTTATTCTCAATTTTATTTGACTAAAAAAGCAATTGATTACCTGAAACCGGGCAGTGCCATCATCAATACGACATCCATCAACCCGTATCGGGGGAACCCGTCGCTGATTGATTATACAGCGACAAAAGGGGCGATCAATGCCTTTACAAGAACAATGGCGCAGGCGCTTGTCAAAGACGGCATTCGCGTCAATGCAGTCGCACCGGGTCCAATCTGGACACCGTTAATTCCGTCTACGTTCTCTGAAGATAAAGTCGCTCAATTTGGGCAAAATACGCCGATGGGCCGTCCGGGTCAGCCTGTTGAGCATGTCGGCTGTTATGTGCTGCTGGCTTCAGATGAGTCATCTTACATGACAGGCCAGACGCTGCATGTCAACGGCGGAGATTTTGTGACGACGTAAGAGGGAGTGAGACACATGAGCATCACGAAAGAGGAAGTAAACAGCTATTATCAAAAAGCCGGTATTGTATTAACGGATGAGGAAGTAGACCAAATCCAGCTAATGGACTACGGCTTAGGAAAAGAAAGAAAAGTCGGGCTCCAGCTCTTCGTCTACGTCAATACAGACCGTTATTGCTCAAAAGAACTGATGCTGTTTCCTGAACAGACTTGTCCGGAACACCGCCATCCGCCGGTCGACGTCCAAGAAGGCAAGCAGGAGACATTCCGTTGCCGCTACGGAAAAGTGTATCTTTACGTAGAAGGAGAAAAAACGCAGCTTCCAAAGGTTCTCCCGCCGCAGGAGGACAGAGAACACTATACAGTCTGGCGCGAAATTGAGCTTGAACCGGGCGGGCAATACACGATTCCGCCGAACACGAAGCATTGGTTCCAAGCCGGGGAAGAAGGTGCCGTCGTGACGGAAATGTCTTCGACGAGTACAGATAAACATGATATCTTTACCGATCCAAGGATATAAGGATGAGGCTTAAACAGCCCATCCTTTTTTGCATTTAAAAAAAACGGAATCACCGTTATAATGGGTAAAAAAGGAAAGAGGGCGAGGGAATGTTCACCTGCAAGGTAAATGAGCACATCACCATCCGATTATTGGAGCCAAAGGATGCGGAGCGGCTTGCCGAACTCGTTATCGAAAATCAGCAGCGGCTCGGCCAGTGGCTATTTTGGGCGGAAAACCCAAGCAGCGTTGAAACGTACAAAGAAACGATCATTCCAGATTGGCGGCGGGAATATGCTGACCTGAACAGCCTCGAAGCGGGGCTTCTATACGACGGCAGCCTATGCGGCATGATCGGCCTGCATAACCTTGATCAAGTAAATCGAAAAGCGGAAATCGGATACTGGATTGCCAAAGAATATGAAGGCAAAGGCATCGTTACCGCTGCTTGCCGAACACTCATCACGTACGCTTTTGATGAGCTTGAGCTGAATCGCATTGCTCTCTGTGCGGCTGTCGGAAACCAAAAAAGCAGAGCGGTCCCTAAGCGGCTCGGCTTTCAAGAGGAAGGAACGGCACGGGATGGCTTATTCATTGAAGGCAGGTATCATGACCTTGTCTATTACAGCCTGCTGAAGCGTGAATGGAAAGTTTAAAATAAAGGCGCATTTTCTTGTTTAAATCTTCCCCGGATGTGGAAAAGTAACAGCGGAGACGTTAAAAAGGAGTGATTCACGATGAATCAGCAAGACATTAAACAAAAGGTGCTTGATGTTCTAGATCATCACAAAGTAGGCTCGCTCGCAACGGTTCAAAAGGGCAAGCCGCATTCCCGCTACATGACTTTTTTCCATGATGGGCTGAAGATTTACACACCCACAAGCAAGGAAACACATAAAGCCGAAGAAATTGAGAACAACCCCAATGTCCATATTTTATTAGGTTATGATTGTGAAGGCTTTGGCGACGCGTATGTCGAGGTTTCCGGGAAAGCAAAGATCAACAATTCGGCAGAACTGAAGGATAAAATTTGGAATCCCAAATTAGAGCGCTGGTTTGACGGCAAAGATGACCCGAACCTGGTGATTCTTGAAATTGAACCGGAGGCTATTAGATTAATGAATGCCGGAGAGAAGACGCCAGTTTCACTCGAATTATAAAAAGGTTGTAATTGCAGGGGCGATATGTTATCATGAATTGCTAAGCAAGAATAATAAGCAAATAAAAAAGAAAGTAAACTTCTTTTTTCTGTTTGAGAGAGAAGCTTTACCGCTTCGCAAGCAGCAAACCAGCTGCCCTTATTCTTTTCCTTCATAACAAATCGCCCCTAACGATGAGATGGAAAAAAGACTTTTTTGTTTTACAATTCACACCGGCGCGGCTTCGGAGCCGCAGTGACGATTGAGAGGTAGGGCTTTCGTTGTCTTGTGTTCAAGAAAATTCCATGGTGTTTACTTTCCAGAATGATTCTACGGAACAATGCTTCATGAATCTAACCGCCCGATTTGGCGGATCATATAATCTTTATTTGCCTATAGAAAAGAATAAGACAAACCGCTCGGCGTACGCCGGCGGTTTTTTTATTGTAAAAAGCACATCGCATTGAAACCTGCTCGTCTTCTTTCCAGTCTTATCTCTAGGATGAAATTGGAGGAAGAATAACGTGCATGTCATGACAACACAAGTGCTTTTTATTTTCTGTTTTTTATTACTGATTCACTCGATAGAAACTTTAGCCTACGCTACCAGGCTTTCCGGAGCCCGCGTTGGATTTATTGCCTCCGCGCTTTCCCTGTTTAATGTCATGGTCATCGTGTCCAGAATGTCGAACATGGTGCAGCAGCCCTTTACCGGACATTTAATTGATGATGCGGGAAAAAACGCACTGGCGATTGTCGCCGGGCAGTTCCGCTTCTTGATATTCGGATCGACAGTCGGCACCCTTCTGGGCATTATCCTGCTCCCGTCTTTTGTCGCTTTATTTTCACGGGCGATTATTCACTTGGCGAGCGGCGGCGGCTCTGTTTTACAAGTGTTCCAAAAGGGTTTCTCGAAGCAAGGATTCAAAAATGCCCTTTCCTATTTGCGTCTGCCGTCTCTTTCCTATGTAAAAGGATTTCATATCCGCTTGATACCGAAGCGATTGTTTGTCATCAACATGCTGATCACATCCATATATACGATCGGCGTGCTTTCGGCTTTGTATGCAGGACTTCTGGCGCCGGAGCGCAGCACGACAGCCGTCATGGCATCGGGCTTAATCAACGGAATTGCGACAATGCTGCTGGCGATTTTTGTTGATCCTAAGGTTTCCGTCCTTGCTGATGATGTGGCAAAGGGAAAACGAAGCTATACGTATTTAAAATGGACCTCTGTCACGATGGTCACATCAAGGGTGGCGGGGACAATCCTCGCCCAGCTGATGTTTATTCCGGGCGCCTACTATATCGCATGGCTGACAAAGTGGTTGTAATAAGAAAGGCTGGATCATAAAGATCCAGCCTAAAATTATTTATATTTCCTTAACCCGCGGTCGTACAAAAAGTTTCCGAATGGGACAAAAGCGGCGATAAAGCCGGCGGCTGACCATTTCAGCGGCCATTTGACAGAGAAGGCCGCATACGCCAAGACAAGCAAATACAAAATGAACAATCCGCCGTGAACCGAACCGACAATTGTCACCGCAAGCGGAAGGCCTGCCCAATATTTCAGCGGCATGGCGATGAACAGCAGGATTAAGAGTGACATTCCTTCAATAAAACCCATCGTGCGAAGTCTTCCGATCGGTGTTTGCAGCATAAATCGCCCTCCTTGTGGACACGTTTTCATACTATATGATAAACAATCCGGAGAGCCATATGGCGGCTTTCAGAGAATGTTCGAAAAACATTCATTTTTAAATGCTTTTTCTCGGGAACTGTACTTGTCATTTACAAAAATACCCGAGATAATGTGAACAAAATCATAAAAGAAGGATGTTGAAATGAAACTTGACCAGGTTGATCTGAATATCATTGAGGAGCTGAAGAAGGACAGCCGTTTGTCGATGAGGGAATTAGGCAGGAAAATTAGGCTGTCGCCGCCATCCGTGACAGAACGGGTGAGGCAGCTTGAATCGTTCGGCATCATCAAGCAATACACACTGGAGGTCGATCAGAAAAAACTAGGGCTTCCCGTTTCCTGCATTGTGGAAGCAACTGTCAAAAACGCGGATTACGAGCGATTCAAAAGCTATATTCAAACTTTGCCGAATATCGAATTTTGCTACCGGATTGCCGGCGCGGCCTGCTATATGCTGAAAATCAACGCTGAAAGCCTTGAAGCGGTAGAAGATTTTATAAACAAAACATCGCCATACGCGCAAACCGTCACTCACGTTATTTTCTCGGAAATCGACACGAAAAACGGGCGCGGTTAGAGAGTGCTTGTTCAAGTCTGTTATAATAAAAGGATGAGCGTGAAAGAAAGAGAAGTGATCAAGCATGTCAAAAACAGTTGTATTAGCTGAAAAACCTTCAGTCGGCCGGGATTTGGCCCGGGTGCTGAAGTGCCATAAAAAAGGAAACGGTTATCTCGAAGGCGATCAATATATTGTTACATGGGCTTTAGGCCATTTGGTAACACTTGCTGATCCGGAAGGCTATGGAAAAGAATTTCAATCATGGCGGCTAGAGGATCTGCCGATTATCCCTGAGCCCCTAAAGCTTGTGGTGATCAAAAAAACCGGAAAACAGTTCAATGCGGTCAAATCCCAGCTTATCCGTAAAGACGTCAATCAGATTGTCATCGCGACTGATGCAGGCCGGGAAGGGGAGCTTGTTGCGCGCTGGATCATTGAAAAAGCGAATGTCAAAAAGCCGATCAAGCGGCTGTGGATTTCATCTGTGACAGATAAAGCGATCAAGGAAGGCTTTCAAAAGCTGCGCAACGGCAAAGAATATGAAAATCTGTATCATTCTGCCGTCGCCAGAGCGGAAGCGGATTGGATTGTGGGAATTAACGCGACCCGTGCGCTCACCACAAAATTCAATGCTCAGCTCTCCTGCGGCCGTGTGCAGACACCGACGCTTGCGATGATTGCAAAGCGTGAAGACGACATTCAAGCGTTTACGCCGGTTCCGTATTATGGCATCCGCGCCGCGGTTGATGGCATAACGCTAACCTGGCAGGATAAAAAAACAAAGCAGACGAGAACGTTCAATCAAGACGTAACAAGCCGTTTGCTAAAAGACATCGAAGGAAAGCAAGCGGTCATCGCTGAGCTGAAAAAAACAGCGAAAAAAAGCTTCGCGCCTGCGCTTTATGATTTAACGGAGCTGCAGCGCGACGCCCACAAACGCTTCGGATTTTCCGCCAAAGAAACGCTTTCTGTGCTGCAAAAGCTGTATGAGCAGCATAAGCTCGTCACATACCCGCGGACAGACTCAAGATTTTTGTCCGGAGATATCGTTCCGACGTTAAAAGACCGCTTGGAAGGCATGGAAGTAAGACCGTATGCCCAATATGTCAATCAAATTAAAAAACGCGGCATCAAATCCCATAAAGGCTACGTCAATGACGCGAAGGTGTCAGACCACCACGCGATTATCCCGACCGAGGAGCCGCTCGTTCTCGGCAGTCTAAGCGATAAAGAACGAAAGCTGTATGACCTGATTGCGAAGCGTTTCCTTGCTGTGTTAATGCCGGCATTCGAATATGAGGAAACAAAGGTCATCGCAGAAATCGGCGGAGAAACCTTTACGGCGAAAGGCAAAACCATTCAGTCGCAAGGGTGGAAAGCCGTTTATGATATGGCGGATGAAGATGACGAGCAGGAGGATGACAGAGATCAGACACTCCCTGCACTTCAAAAAGGCGATACTCTTGCCGTGCGCGCCTTAACTGAAACAAGCGGCCAAACGAAGCCGCCCGCCCGCTTTAACGAAGGGACCCTGCTGTCAGCGATGGAAAACCCAAGCGCCTTTATGCAGGGAGAAGAAAAAGACCTCGTCAAAACGCTTGGTGAAACAGGCGGCCTCGGCACGGTGGCAACACGGGCCGATATTATTGAAAAACTGTTCAACAGCTTTTTAATAGAGAAAAAAGACAAAGATATTTTTATTACTTCTAAAGGAAAACAGCTCCTGCAGCTTGTTCCGGAGGATTTGAAATCACCTGCCTTAACAGGGGAATGGGAGCAAAAGCTGTCAGCTATCGCCGCCGGGAAATTGAAATCGGCTGTCTTTATTAAAGACATGAAGGCTTACGCTAACCAAACAGTAAAAGAAATCAAAAACAGCAGCCAGACTTTCAGACACGACAACATCACGGGAACCGCATGTCCGGAATGCGGCAAAATGATGCTGAAAGTAAACGGCAAACGCGGCACGATGCTTGTGTGCCAAGACCGTGAATGCGGAAGCAGAAAAACAGTTGCCCGAAAAACAAACGCGCGCTGCCCGAACTGCCATAAAAAAATGGAGCTTCGCGGCCAAGGCGAGGGCCAGACCTTCGCGTGTGTCTGCGGTCACCGTGAGAAGCTGTCCGTATTCGAAAAACGAAAAAACAAAGATAAAGGGCGCGCTTCCAAACGGGACGTTTCCTCTTATATGAAAAAACAAAATAATAAAGATGAGCCGATTAACAACGCGCTGGCAGAACAGCTGAAGAAACTCGGTTTGGACAAATAATAGAAAAACCTGTGCATATCGCACAGGTTTTTCTATTAGACTTAGGTCCTGTTTTTTAAATGTTCAAAAAGGGAAAAAAAAGCTAGCAATCCGCATTTTTTTCTTTTATAGTAAATGTAATTTGTAACATGGCAGTCATACTTTCGTCTATATATTTGTGAGCGTCTGATTCGCTTCAGGCGACAAAGGGGGATTTGCCTGTGAGGCATTTGTTAATAGCTGTCATCTTATTCTTCTTATCTATCGGACTTTCCGCAGGGTGTGTTGAAGCTGGAAATAAGGTCCAAAATCAGTCGGTGTCAGAAGTGAACGCCAGCCCGCTTCAGCCGGCGGAGTATTTCATTTATCACAATCTAATGAATGGCCAAGGGCTGATCAAAACCGATTTTTCAGACCAGCCTTCTTATTTATCAGAATCACTCGGCCTGTGGATGGCGTTTTTAGTCAGCAAAAATGACGCCCCGCATTTTCAGGAGCAATATCAGCATCTGGCTGATTCATTTCTGATGAGCAATCACTTGGTGACGTGGAAGATTCAAAACGGCCAAGCGAGCGGAACGAATGCGCTGATAGATGATATGAGAATTATGCTGTCCCTTGACCAAGCCGCCGCCAAATGGGGCCGCAGCGACTACGCGCAAACGGCCCGGGATATCGGCACGGCTTTGAAGACATACAATATGAACAACGGGTTATTTACAGACTTTTACGACTCACAGGCCGCTTCAAAGGATGTGACGCTTTCATACGTCATGCCCGATGCGTTAGCTGTCTTAAAGAAGAATGGAATTATAGACGAGGAAACAGAACAGCGGAATGCCAATGTTCTCTATTCGGCTCCTTTAAAAAATGGCTTTCTGCCAAAGGTATACAGCTCGGAGACAAAGGAATACACATATGATAGTGAGATCAATCTGATAGATCAGCTGTACGCTGCTTGGCATTTGCCGGAAGGGGATGAAAAAGCCGCTGTTTTAGCGGACTGGATCAAGCAGGAATTTCAGACACACGGAAAGCTGTACGGACGATATTCGGCAGATACGAAGGAGCCTGCCGTCAACTATGAGTCGCCATCCGTATACGCATTAGCCGTATTGTTTTTAACAAAACAATATGAAGACAGTTCAGTCACCAAAGCCATATATGACAGAATGAATGACTTTGAAATTCTTGATCCGGTGAAATCGTATTATGGAGGCTATATGAGCGGCGCTCAGACGCATTCTTTTGACAATCTGCTGCCGCTGTTAGCCGAAAGGAAGCTTTTTAATGAAAATATCATTCAATAAATCACAAAAATTATTTGCTTATTTTTCAGGGCTCGTTGCAGCCCTGTCTCTGTTTATTTATTATGTGTCAGCCCAGCAATCGGAAGGCGCTCTGATCCTTTGCATCACGTTTGTCGTCATCGCCGCAGGCATATGGTTCGGGCCGATTTACGCATTGGCGGTAACCTTAATCGTCCTCTTTGTTCTCGGCACCTTAATGATGTTTTTTCAGACTGGACAGGCTGCGCTGTTTCCGGCTGAGGAAGGGTTGCGAATACTTGTCGTGTGGGGAATCGCGCTTTTGTTGTTTTCTTTTATATCGGGAAGAATTCATGATATTGCCGCAGAGCTAAGGCATTCAGTTGCACGGCTTCAAGCCGAAATCAAAAGCTTTGTCGCTGTTGACAGAGTGACCGGATTTGATAACAAGCAGAGGATGAAGCTGGAACTTTCAGAAGAAATCAAGCGGGCGGAACGCTACGGAAATTCTTTCGTGTTTTTGCTGCTTCATATGCATTACTTCAAAGAGTTTAAGTCTTTGTACGGTGAAAAAGAAACGGACCGCCTTTTCCAATATGTCAGTCAGCAAATTAAGACAAGCGTCCGGGAAACGGATAAGAAGTTCCGCCCCTCTGACGAGCGTATCGGGATTGTGCTGACGCACACGCCCGCTGAACATATGCCGGCCGTTCTGACAAAGCTGAAAAAACAATTGGACACGTATCAGCTGGCAAATGGGAAGTATGTGTCGCTCACGTTCCACGTCTGCCATTTGCCTTACCGCAAAGATATCAAAACAGCCGATCACTTTTTAGAAGAACTGGAAAACGAGATGATGATGAATGAACTATAAAGGAATCACGCTGCTCTGCATTACAATGCTTCTGCTTTCAGCTATTGCGTCTTTTCCCGTTTCCGCACAAGCGAAGGAGCGGGATGCCGGGATTCTCATCATCTATTCAACCTTGGACGGCAAAGAGTCATCTCAAGTCAAAATGCTCGATTTGCTTGCGGGCCACTTTACATCCCATGTGACAGTCAAAAAAGATTCGGATGTGGAAGCGTCCGATTTCAAAGGCAAAGACCATGTGATGTATTACGGCCAAACGAAAAGAAAGCTCGGCAAAAAACTGGTGTCTCTGATCAGCAGCGTCAAAACACCTGTTGTCGCCATCGGCTATAACGCAGGCCAAATCAACCAATTTTCCGGGCTTTCATTAATCAGCAAAGAACATGTATATCAGGTTCACAGCAGGTCGGAAAAGGCCGATGTGTCTCTGGAGAGCGGGCTTAACGTGCTGAGCGTATCAGGCCTGAAAGGAAAGTCGCTTTATACCTTTAAAGCTGATGACGGCAAAACGCATTCTTTTATATGGAAAACAAAAAAAGCGAATGTGTACATTGGATTAACGAATTTGTTAAATGACAATTTGATCGTGGCGAAACAGCTCAGAGAAGCTTTCGGAGAGGAAGCGGGGACAACGTTATTGTATTTGCGTCTCGAGGATATCAGCCCGATGTCTGATGAAAAATTGCTGCTTCAAGCCGGTACATATCTGCATAAGAGGCATGTTCCTTTTATCCTGGCAGTGATTCCGGTTTACTTGAATCCGGAAACTGGCGACAAAGTGTATTTGTCTGATAAACCGGAGATGGTCAAGGTGCTGAAAAAGCTGCAAAGCATGGGCGGCAGTATCATTGTTCACGGCTATACACACGCCTATCGCTACAGTGAAACAGGCGAGGGCTTTGAATTCTGGGATGCAAAGGCGGATCAGCCGATTACATCTGGAAATGCCGAAGCCACCCCGTCCATTCTGGAAAAAGAACGGGACTTTCCGAACGAACAAGCTTATAACAGCTATTTGACACCATTTCGGGAAAAGGAAGAAACGTATACAAAGCAAAAACTGACGCGTGCGATTGAGGATTTGACATCATCGGGTCTCTACCCGCTGGCGTTTGAAGCGCCGCATTACACGATGTCCGAATATGGCTATCAAATCGCCTCGCAGTATTTTACAAGCATTTTCGGGCAGGTCCAGCTCAGCGGCACAACGTGGAAAACATCCGGTGCGTCTCCGTATGTGACAACTCCTTCGATGCTGGATGGAATGACGCTGTATCCGGAAACGATCGGCTTTGTCGATACATCAAAACAAAACCCGCTCGGCGATATGGAAGAGCACATCGCCCAGATGATTGATTTTGAAGGCGGAGTAGCCGGTGGGTTTTATCACCCGTATCTTGGAATGAAATATCTGCCGGAGCTGGTTGATCAGATGGAACGCATTCCAGACAGTGAATGGCTGGATTTAAAGAAAACGAAACAAACCGTCAAAACAGACAAAGTTGAAATTCATACAAGCGGTGACGGAACGATTCAGGTGAAAAACGGCGTAAGCGCCATTGACGAGTTTTTCGATCATCATCGGCAAACTCCTCTGGAAAAGGCGTTATGGATTCTCTCCGCGATCGTGCTCTTATTTGTCGTCATGTTTGTCAGTTATACGTTTTACTTGAGAGCCACATTGAAAAAACGAATTTTTAAGGAGAGAAGAAGCCTTGGGTAATACGCTGTTCTTTATCTCACTAAGTTTAATTTGGGTCATGCTTCTCTACCACATGTTTCTCATGCAGGGCGGGTTCCGCCACTATATGACCTTCGAACGGAATATCCCGAAGTGGAGGAAAAACATGAAGGAGCTGCCAAAGGTCAGTGTCCTTATCCCGGCGCATAACGAAGAGGTTGTGATTCGGCAGACGCTGAAGGCGATGGTCAACCTTTATTATCCGAAGGACCGGCTGGAGATCATCGTCGTTAATGACAATTCATCAGACCGGACGGGTGATATCGTCAATGAATTTTCCGAGACATACGATTTCATCAAAATGGTGATCACGAAGCCGCCAAACGCAGGAAAAGGCAAATCCTCCGCGCTTAACTCTGGTTTTGCCGAATCGAACGGCGATGTGATCTGTGTATATGACGCCGACAACACGCCTGAGAAAATGGCCGTGTATTACCTCGTTCTCGGCCTGATGAATGACGAAAAGGCAGGCGCCGTGGTTGGGAAATTCCGCGTCATTAATGCGGCAAAAACGCTGCTGACGAAGTTTATTAATATCGAAACGATCTGTTTTCAGTGGATGGCCCAAGGAGGCAGATGGAAGTGGTTCAAAATCGCCACGATCCCGGGCACCAACTTCGCGATCCGCAGAAGCATTATCGAAAAGCTCGGGGGCTGGGATGACAAAGCGCTTGCTGAGGATACCGAGCTGACCATCCGGGTGTATAATCTCGGCTATCACATCCGCTTTTTCCCTGCCGCCATCACTTGGGAGCAGGAGCCGGAAACGTGGAAGGTGTGGTGGCGCCAGCGCACCAGATGGGCACGCGGCAATCAATATGTCGTACTGAAATTTTTGGCGCAGTTTTTCAAACTGAAACGAAAACGGATTATCTTTGATTTGTTTTATTTTTTCTTTACGTATTTCCTGTTTTTCTTTGGCGTGATCATGTCAAATACGATATTTGTCGTCAATTTGTTTTATGATTTGCATTTATCGGTCGGGTTTTTGGCAATGGTCCTCTGGATCTTGGCGTTCTTCTTATTTATGACAGAGGTCATGATTACGTTGAGCATTGAAAAAACAGAAATGAACAGGCAAAACTTTTTTATCGTATTTCTCATGTACTTTACATACTCGCAGGCATGGATTGTGCTCGTTATCTATTCTTTATTCGTAGAAATCAAGCACCGTTTATTCAAGCAGGAGGTCAAATGGTACAAAACAGAACGATACAATCAACATAAAAGCGGGTGACCTTTTTGAAACAAATAATGATTTTTCTCACAAGCTTCATGCTTCTGGCGATGACCGGACAAGCGGCTTTAGCCAAAGAGGTGCAGGTCAGCGGTTCGCTTCTCGGAAAAAGCAGCCAAGAACAAGCCAAACAGCAGGTGCTGACAAGCGACCTGATGACACTGTACGGATCAAAAGACAGCGCGGAGCTGACGTATCAGATTCCGGCAGGCGCCTCTTCTGGCAATCAGCAATTGGTGATTGAATACGAGGCTTCAAATCTTTTAATTTCTCCATCATCGTTAACGGCTGTCATTGACGATGAACCGGTCAAAACGGTAAAGCTCAATGGTGATACCAAACGGAAAACATTGAAGCTTAACCTGAATAAAAGCCAGTCTGCCCAGGGCTATCACAACGTATCGCTGAAATTTTACGGCGTAATGAAAGAGGGCGTCTGCGTCAGACAGGATACGTCCGGCAACTGGATCAAAATTTATCCGGACAGCCGCCTGACGCTGGCGGACAGCAGTGAAGCAAAGGGAACGACGCTGGACCATTATCCATATCCTTTCGCCCAATCGGGAAATACAGCCGAGGAAACCGCCATCGTCATTCCGGACGACCCAAGTTCGGCGGAAATTGAAGCAGCAGTGAAAACAGAAGGCTATTTGAAAACGGCCGACAGCAGTGTCACCATTTCGTATGTCACGGAATCTGAACTGAAGAAAATCGACAAGCCGACGATTTTCATCGGAGTGGACAAGCATTGGAACGGAAAGGTGAAAAAGCTGATGACACAAGCCGGCTTACAGGCAAAAGGAGAAAAACTTCTGCTTGCAGAGCGGGTGCTGAAAGCAGAGAGCAAGCAGCAGCCGGTTCTGTTTGCGCAAGCCGCATCCGATGACGTGCTCACTGAAAAAATCAGTGTCATTACGGATCAGACTTATACAGGCCAGCTCAGCGGCGATACACTCTCAATCAGCAAGCTTAAGCAGGCTGAAAAAAAAGAAAGCAATAGGCTGACCCTCAAGAATTTTGGAGCGGATGATATCACAATTGGAGCTGACAAAACATCTTCAGCACATTATTTTTATCCTGCATCGGCGGTTTTAGATGAAAACCAATCAGCGAAGCTGTCGCTTAAGCTGAAAAAGTCCGAAACGATTCAAGCTTCAACGGCCGAAAACGAATCGGCTGCTCAGGCTGCAGAACTGAAAGTCATGATCAACGGCCAGCCGCACTCGGTCCGGCTTGATGATTTAGGGAAAGAAGATAAAAACGGATTCTATCATGCCATGGTAAAAGTGGATCCTAAGCTGCTGCAAAAAAACCGCTACATTGATATTCAGTTCGTCACAACTGGGTTAAAGGAAAACAATCCTTGCAACACCGCTGACGAAGAAAAGTGGGTCTTTATCGATAAAAACAGTACATTGTCTTACACCGTCAAAGGCATGTCTCCGTCAGCGGATTTTCAAGAGTGGCCGCTTCCTTACGCCGGAAATCAGGAACAGGCAACGCTGATCGTGATTCCTGACACCGTAAACCAATCGAAGCTTGAGGAGCTTTCTCTCGTAACCGAGTCCTTTGGCAGCGAAGCGCAGCATTCATATACGGTGAAGAAATCCTCTGACGTAACAGCAAATGATGCCAAAGGACGGAACCTCATTTTCTTAGGGGGCATCAATCAATTTTCTCTTCTGAAGGAGAAATCATCAGAACTGCTTGTGCCGCAAGCGAAGAACGGCTCGTTTGATGTATCAGGTTTTGAAATGGTGAATGAGACAACAAAACAAGTGGCATTTACCCAAGCATCTCTTTGGGATACACGCTACACAATGGCTGTCTTTGCACCGTCAAAAGGAAAAGGCGCGGCCGTCACGAAAGAAATCATCAACTATCTCAACAGCACCGATGACTCGGCAACCGTCGTTAATGAAACAAACAGCCAGCAGGTGTTTACAAACCACCAGCAGCTCAAATCAGAAGCAAACAGTTCCAGTGAAGAGCAGTCATCACAAGATAATGGCCAGAAATGGCTGTATATTGGTGTGCTGGCACTCATTATGGTGATTGCGGCAGTGTTCATTTGGGTTGCCGTACGACGCAGAAAAAGAAAGGTAGACAGGGGATAGCACGTGAAGAATGATGTCTCTATCGTTCTCCATTCATTTGGATACAACACTCATACAGAGTGTTGTATTTTTTTAGGGCTTATACATGAAAACAGGAAACAGAGCCATCCTAAAGCGTATAGATGAATTGGAGGGATATAGATGTTTTTCCATGTGAAAGAGTTACAATATAATGCCAAACCTGACCGGCCAGACCCCGTTTACGCGAAAAAATTGCAAGAAATATTAGGCGGACAGTTCGGTGAAATTTCTGTCATGATGCAGTATTTATTTCAAGGCTGGAACTGCAGAGCTGATCAAAAGTACCGTGACATGCTTCTTGATATCGGCACAGAAGAAATTGCCCATGTGGAAATGCTGGCAACGATGATAGCTCAGCTGCTTGATAAAGCGCCAATTGAAGAACAAGAGCAAATGGCTAAAGATCCTGTCATTGGAGCTGTAATGGGAGGGATGAATCCTCAGCATGCCATCGTAGGAGGTTTGGGGGCTAAACCAGATGATAGTGTGGGATACCCTTGGACAGCCCGATATACGATTGCAAGCGGAAATCTGCTCGCCGATTTCCGTGCAAACCTTAATGCTGAATCGCAAGGCAGGCTGCAAGCTGTCCGTCTATATGAAATGACAGATGATAAAGGTGTGAGGGATATGCTGTCCTTCCTGATTGCAAGGGACACGATGCATCAAAATCAATGGCTGGCGGCCATTCAAGAATTGGAGGAACGTGAAGGCGTGGTTGTCCCAAGTACATTTAACCGTGAGTACGAAAAACAAGAAGTTTCCTATTCATTCATGGACTGCTCTAAAGGAACTGAAAGCCAAAGCGGTCGCTGGGCGTCAGGGACTAGTATGGATGGAAAAGGAAATTTCGAATATGTTGGGGAGCCTGAGGCTATGGGCCAAAAACCAGTTCTCAAGCCGGCGCCTCCGTACGTTCACGGCACAATGCCGGCCGACGGCGCATCATCGCTGGAATATTAATGAAACATCATTGGTTGCCGACGATGTCTTGGCAGCTGGTTATTGCTAACGTGATGATTGAAAAAACGGGCTAGCATACCATCCTTTACAGCCAATCGGCCTTCTTTCTCAGAGTCCGCTGTTGTGAAATAAAGGACATAATGAATGCCGCACTGCCGTATCATTTTAAAAAGGAAAGCAACTATGACCAAGGGGAAAACGACCTTGGTCTTTTTCGCGTGAAAAGGAGAATTGGCAATGTATACGCAAGGTTCATTTGTCATTGTATCGAACGAAAAACATCAGATTCTGCTGGTGAAACGAAAGGACGTCCCTTTATGGGATCTGCCGGGCGGCAGGGTCGATCCCGGGGAAACGGCTGAGGCAGCGGCAGTGCGGGAGGTGTTGGAAGAAACGGGATACAGCGCAGCGCTTTCTGCGAAAATAGGTGTCTACCAAAGGCCGAAGTTTCAAGATGAACAGCATGTGTTTGCCGGATACATAACAGGCGGACAAGCGATAACGAGCGGCATGGAGACAGCGGATTTGAAGTGGTTTTCTCCGCAGCGTTTGCCGCTATTTATAGTGCCGAACCGAAAAAGGCAAATCAAAGATTTTATGAGCGGCTCTTTAGACGCAACCGTCACTCTCAAGGACAGCGGCATGCTTGCGGCGATTGGCCTGTTGAAAAGAAGACTGGGCAAGTGATAAAGGTCTCCGGGTTTTAAAGAAGCTCTCCTGTGGTATTGAAAATAGGAAAAAGGAGGATACGGCATGGCACACAAAACTGCAGGACAAGCAATGACAGAACTGCTTGAACAATGGGGAGTTGATCATGTATACGGCATCCCCGGAGACAGTATCAATGAGTTTATTGAAGAATTAAGACACGAAAGAAATCAATTGAAATTCATTCAAACCCGCCATGAAGAGGTGGCTGCGCTGGCGGCCGCGGCTGAAGCAAAACTCACCGGCAAAATCGGTGTCTGCCTGTCGATCGCAGGGCCGGGGGCGGTGCACTTATTAAATGGTTTATATGATGCAAAAGCGGACGGCGCCCCTGTGCTGGCGATTGCAGGACAGGTTTCATCAGGCGAAGTCGGACGGGATTATTTTCAGGAGATCAAGCTTGAGCAAATGTTTGAAGACGTGGCAGTATTCAACAGAGAGGTACATAGCGCGGAATCACTGCCAGATCTCTTGAATCAGGCGATCCGCACCGCCTGTAGCAAAAAAGGCGTTGCGGTATTGAGCGTGTCAGATGATTTGTTCGCGGAGAAAATCAAACGTGAGCCCGTATACACGTCACCAGTGTATATTGAAGGGAACCTTGAACCGAAAAAAGAACAGCTCATCACTTGCGCGCAATATATAAATAACGCCAAGAAGCCGATTATTTTGGCGGGGCAGGGAATGAAAAAGGCGAAACGTGAGCTGCTGGAATTTGCGGACAAAGCCGCGGCTCCGATCGTTGTCACGCTCCCCGCAAAAGGCGTTGTTCCCGATAAGCACCCGCATTTTCTCGGCAACCTCGGGCAGATCGGCACAAAGCCGGCTTACGAGGCAATGGAGGAATGTGATTTATTAATCATGCTCGGAACTTCATTCCCATATCGCGACTATTTGCCTGATGACACGCCGGCGATCCAGCTTGATTCAGATCCGGCGAAAATCGGAAAACGCTATCCGGTGACAGTGGGTCTTGTTTGTGATGCGGCTCACGGCCTGCGCGAATTGACGGAGTTTATTGAAATGAAGGAAGACAGAAGGTTTCTGGAAGCTTGCACTGAACATATGCAGCATTGGTGGAACGAAATTGAAAAAGATGAGACAGAGGCGGCAACACCGCTCAAACCCCAGCAGGTCGTGGCGCGGCTTGAGGAAGCGGCAGCCGATGATGCAGTGCTTTCTGTAGATGTCGGCACTGTGACAGTCTGGATGGCTCGTCATTTCAAAATGAAAGCAAACCAGGATTTCGTCGTTTCCAGCTGGCTTGCGACAATGGGCTGCGGCCTGCCGGGAGCAATCGCCGCAAGCTTGTCAGAACCAGAGCGCCAAGCGATCGCCGTCTGCGGTGATGGAGGCTTCTCCATGGTCATGCAGGATCTTCCGACCGCTGTTAAATATAAGCTCCCCATTACCGTTGTCATTTTAAACAACGAAAATCTCGGCATGATTGAGTATGAGCAGCAGGTCAAAGGCAATATCGACTATGTCACCAAGCTTCAAAATGTCGACTATGCCGCATTTGCAGAAAGCTGCGGAGCGAAGGGCATCAAGGTGACCAGAGCGGAAGAACTTGCGCCTGCTTTCCATGAGGCGCTGCACGCTGACCAGCCGGTCGTAGTGGACGTCATGATCGGAAACGAACCGCCGCTGCCTGGCAAAATCACCTACGGGCAGGCAAAAGGCTTCAGCAAATACATGCTGAAAAATTTCTTCGAAAACCAAAAAATTGAAATGCCGTCACTGAAGAAAAGTTTAAAACGGTTATTCTAAAAAAACAGGGGTCTCGTGAGACCCCTGTTTTTTTAGGTGTTGGAAATAAATGGATTGTAAGTTATCATAGCATTATATTGAATGATAGGAGGAAAGCATGTTTGAATCCATAAAATTAGCGGTGTACTTATTGGGATCTCTAGGAATGATCTATACAGCGTGTCACGATGTTCGTCAGGCTCAAAACGGACAAAAGGACAAATGCATCTTCTTTCAAAACAAAAAGATCAGCGCATTTGTCCTTGTATGTTTCATATGTTTATTTTTATCAAATCTTACAGCGTTCATGTCTCTATAAGTTTATTTCTCTTTCTTCTTAAGCCCAAAAAAGAAAGGAAAAGCAGAACCAATCAATAACGTTCCGAATAAAAACATTCCGCCGATAAACACGTGGAAATTGGTGTGTCCGGCCGTAAACGCGGTGACCAAGGAAATGATACTGAACACGATCATGGCGATGCCGGGCGCGACTCTCATTTTCCCCTTGGATTTATAGGCAACAGCAGAACATAAAATGCCGATTACAATAGGAACAATCCACAAATAAAACAGAATAAATAATGACATCATCAAAACTCCGATTTTTTCTTCTATCATAACAAATTTCTGGCAAAAAGGGTATCAATGAGCTTTTGGGCAATATCAAAAACCGGCTTAACAGCCGGTTTTTTCTAACGAAATGTATCAACAATTAAAAATACGTTCAAAGCGACGATCAATACAGCGATCAGCCAAGACACCACTGTGACCCATTTGGCGTTGATCAGGGCTCCCATAATCCGTTTATTGCTTGTAAACATAATAAGCGGGATTAAGGCGAAGGCGATCCCGAAGGACAGCACGACCTGGCTCATGACGAGAGCTGTTGTTGGGTTGACGCCTGATGCGATAATCAAGATCGGCGGAATGATTGTGATAAAACGCCGCACATACAGCGGAATGCGGTAGTTGATAAATCCCTGCATAATCACGTCACCTGAAAGCGTGCCGACTGACGAACTGGACAGTCCGGCAACGAGCAGTCCGATCCCGAATAAAACGGCTGACATTGGGCTGACAAGATGTCCGAATTGCTGAAAGGCGACATCGAGATCCTCGACAAACAGCCCGTTTTTGAAGAATAATGCGGCAGCCACAATCAGCATGCTCGCATTAATCGCACCCGCGATCAGCATTGCTATTAAAATATCAATAAATTCAAATCTGAAGATTTTTTTTCGCTCAGCATCAGTTTTGCCAACCACCCGCCGCTGTGTAAGGGCTGAGTGTAAATAAATGGCGTGCGGCATAACGGTTGCGCCGAGAATACCCGCTGCGAGAAGCACACTATCAGTGCCTTGAAATGCCGGAACAAAAAGGCCCTTCATCACTGACACGGCATCAGGCTTGGCGAAAAAGGTCTGCAGCGCAAAGGCGATCACCACCACAAACAGCATGCCGGTAATGCCGGCTTCAAGTGAGCGATATCCGCGGCGCTGAAGCTCTAATATCGCGAAAGAGCCGATCGCCGCTATAATAGACGCTTCGAGCATCGGGATGCCGAACAGCAAATACAGTCCCAGTGCCGCTCCGATAAATTCCGCCAGATCAGTTGCGATAATGACCAGCTCGCCCTGAATCCATAAACCGATGGAAACAGGCTTAGGGAATTCTTCGCGGGCAATCTCGGGCAGGTTTTTGCCTGTCGCGATGCCGAGTTTAGCGGAGAGTGATTGAATTAAAAGCGCCATAATATTAGAAAATAAAATCACCCATAGCAGCATATACCCGTATTTAGAACCTGCTGATATATTCGTTGCGAAGTTGCCGGGGTCAATATAGGCGATGGCTGCTATAAATGCAGGGCCCAGAAAAGGGAGCAGCCCTCTGAACCCTTTGATTTTCCCGTCAAGCGCCTCTTGGACTGCTTTGGAACGGGGAGATTGTGCCGTGATGTCCTTGTTCATCATGTCTCACCTGAATTCTGATTGTTTTTAGCCATACAACAAAGAGTTTCCTTAATGCAAATTATTTTATCTACATCATATGACCATCCCGGTTTCTTGTCAACCAAAACGTTCATTCACTTTCAAATTTTCCCCTGTTATGTCACATGATATGTAAAGATTCAAATAAGGTCCCACATAAAAAGACATCGTTTCAGTTCGAAACGATGCCTCCTGTATCAAAATGAGTCTAGGCTTCCTTCCGCAGCCCGCGGAATATGAGGCTCAGTAAGAACACAAGGATAGCGGCCCCGATAATTGCCGGGATAATGGCAAAGCCGCCGAGGCTAGGTCCCCAAGTGCCAAAGAGTCCGTGTCCGATCCAAGCGCCGGCCAGCCCGGCAATCATAGAGCCGAAAATTCCTCCCGGCATCCGGTTCCCCACAATGGCGCTTCCGATTAAGCCGATTAGGATAGCTACAACTAATGAAACCAAAAAGCTAAGCATCATGCTCACCCCTCATAAATGATTTATCAATCAATAACCGCTCATGCCAAACCCGAAACACCGAATAGCATATCGCTTTATGATCCTGTTTTGATCTTTCTCTGCACGCTGCCATCAGCTAAATGAACAATCACTTCAGTGCCTTTATGCGCTGCGATCTCCTTTGCCCGTTCAATTGCTTCTTTCTTTGTACCCTTGATCTCAGATACACGTTTAGCATCCTCGGCTTTGACCGCCCAGCCGTTTTTATGCTTGATGACAAGTTCTGCTTTATCCATGAGCTCAGAACCTTTGCCGCTGCTTGGATCTTCATCGTGTTCTGTCTCATCACCATTCTTGAGGAAATCATCAATTTCTTTTTTCGAGGCGTTTTCCGCCCATTCCTTTGCCTTGCTTGTCGCAATCGGAATTGCGCGGCCGTCCTCGTAGCCCTCATCGATCATCGCATTTGCAATGTCAATCGCTTTTTTCTTCACCGGGTTCTCAAGATTTTTCAATGAAGCGGGATAATCCTTCATCGACCAAGGCATGTCCATCACTCCTTTTCCTTTTATAAAAATGGTACCCGCAGGTGAAAAATAAAAACGTTTCCGGAAAATGAAGGTATACTATACAGTAGAAAAAACAGAAGGGAAGTGCGGGTTGGGTGACAACAGAACGAAAAGAAGACTTGCATCAGCAATTAAAAGAAATAGAGAAATGGGAAAAAGATCAGCAAAAAGTCTGGTTTTGGGAAAAACTCAGCCGTCTCCCGTTTCAGCTGCTGGACAAGCTGACACCGGAATTCATCCAGAAAAAGATCGGCAAGCTCTTGGATGAGCTCGGCAGCTTTGTCCAAACAGGAGGGCAGTATCTGACATCTGAAAAACAGATTATCAAGATGTTTCAAAAGAAACTGCCGGAGGAGACCATCGAATCACTTGAAGACGTACAACAAGCCCCTCTTCCTATCATGGATGAAATTGCGGAAGGAATGGGCAAAAACAGAATTAACGCCGCAACTGTTCAAGGCGCGACAACCGGTGTGGGCGGCGTGTTTACGCTGGCGGCAGACATTCCGGCCGTGCTTGGCCTGTCGTTAAAAACGTTGCAGGATATCGCGGTTGCTTACGGCTTTGACCCAAAGGAGAAAAAGGAGCGGGTCTTCATCGTAAAATGTATGCAGCTGACTTCGGCTGATGTTGTCGGCAAAAAATCGATTTTGAATGAATTAAAAGACTACGATCAAGATCGTACATATAAGAATGTCGCTTCTCAAATCCAAGGCTGGCGTGAAGTTGTTTTAGGCTATCGCGACACGTTTGGCTGGAAAAAGCTTTTTCAACTGGTGCCGGTCGCGGGAATGGTCTTTGGCGCGTCTGCCAATCGCTCGACATTAAACGACATTACCGAAACGGGCATGATGTTGTATAAAAAGCGCCGCATTCTTGAGCGGCTGAAAGAAAAAGAACGAGAGATGGAATAACAAAAAAAGCAGACGGACACCGCGCTCCGCCTGCTTTTTTTAGTGGAAACACACCCAATGTGTTTTGTTTGTTTAAAAGGATGGATAGCGGGAATACAACAACCAACACCAATTAAAGGAGGAATTCAAAATGGCAGACGATAACAAAATGAGCAGAGAAGAAGCAGGTAGAAAAGGCGGAGAAACAACAAGCAAAAACCATGATAAAGAATTCTATCAAGAGATTGGTCAAAAAGGCGGAGAAGCCACTAGCGAAAACCATGACAAAGAATTCTACCAAGAAATCGGTGAAAAAGGCGGAGAAGCCACTAGCCAAAACCATGACAAAGAATTCTATCAAGAAATTGGCGAAAAAGGCGGAGAAGCCACTAGCGAAAATCATGACAAAGAATTCTATCAAGAAATCGGCCGTAAAGGCGGAGAGGCAACAAGCAAAAATCATGATAAAGAATTCTACCAAGAAATTGGCTCAAAAGGCGGAAACGCCCGCAACAACGACTAATCAAAAGCATGAAGGCAGACAACCTGTAGAAGATAAAAAGCGATCCGGCGAAACAGCTGGATCGCTTTTTTATTTTGGAAATAACTTGATCTAAAACGGTGCTGCGATACAATAAGTGAAAAAGGGGTTTTCACTAATGTCCGAGATCCAAAACATGCTCGCCATCGCCAATGAAGTCAAAGAAAAACACGCCAATTTTTCAATTTCAGAGGTCAATGACCATTGCGTGCGCCTCGCAGTGTTTACGGGAGAATATGACTGGCACCATCACCCAGACTCAGATGAATTGTTCATTGTTCTTGAAGGTGAGCTGCTGATTGATTTTAAGGACAAAGAAACTGCGGTACTCAATGCGAATGACAGCCTGCTCATCACGAAAGGAACGGTTCACCGCACGCGCTCTTACGTCAGAACGGTGAATCTCTGTGTCGAGCATACACAGGCGAAAACAGTCATCATAGAGGAATTGCCATGCTAATCAAAAAGATTGTATGTGAAGTAGATGCTGCAAACGCCGAAGCATTTTCAAAAGCGCAGTCACAGTGGGGGGCATTGTCACATGTGGCCGGCTTTGTCAAACAGGCCGGCGGCTGGCGAACATCAGCAGACAGGCCGCTTACCGCAGAGATCATCAGCGTTTGGGAGGACAGAGAAGTTTATGAAGCTTTTATGGAGAACGAACACGACGTTATCTATGAAGAAATCGGGCAAAAGGCTACGTTATATTCAATAGAAGTGACGTTTACTCAGGCTGATGCAGAGGAGGCCGCTTGCATGTTTGGCAACCGGGAAATTGAATACGAGCCTGGATGGACCGTGACAAAAGCTTAGTTAAGGGAAGTCGTTTTAAAAAAGATGATAAGCTGATTTTATCACTCATTATAACAATGTAGATATTCTCCTGTTATTTTGATTGAATTAGAATGAAGAAAATGGAATTCAATTGGGGAATCAGTGGGATTGATTTAGATGACTTTTCATTTTAAGGGAATTGATCATATTCAGCTTGCGGCTCCTAAAGGCTGTGAAACTGCTGCAAGACAATTTTACGTCGGCATATTAGGCTTTCGGGAAATTGAAAAACCTGATGAGTTAAAAGCCCGAGGCGGGGTCTGGTTCACTTTTGGGAATAGACAATTGCATATCGGGATAGAAGAACCTTTTGTTCCCGCTAAAAAAGCACACCCCGCCTTTGAGGTTATGAATATAGAAGGCTTAAAAGAACATTTGAAATTAAATGGAATTGGAATTGTTGAGGACAATAAACTTCCGGGAGCGGACAGATTCTATGTTTTAGATCCATTTGGCAATCGTCTTGAGATGCTTGAGTGGCAGAAAACGCGCAAAAAAGGATAGATCACGGTTGATGATGATCTATCCTTTTTATGATTGTATCTTTACTCGCGTCCCGGAAGCGTATCATGAACAAAAGGCGGTGCTGGTTTTAATTCCGGTTTTTCTCCAAACGCTTTCGCTTCTTTTACATATTCAAAGGCTTCTCCGTCCGGCGCTTTTTCGTTCAGCCAAGTTTGCTCGGCGCTTTCTTCGCCTTCAGAGAAATTAATAAGCTGATGCGAGAACTCTTGCTTTTCGAGTGCTTTCGGGAATGTTCCCGGCACAATCGGGCCTTCTTGTGCTTCTAATTCTTTAATGGCGGCGAGCCATTGATTTTGGTGCATCGTGTCACGCGCCAGCAGGAAGCTGAGCATATCTTTAACGCCTTTGTCATCTGTCATTTCAAACAGGCGTGCGACCTGCAGACGGCCTTGTGATTCCGCATTCAGATTGGCGCGGAAGTCTGCCAGCAGGTTTCCGCTTGCAACGATATAGCCGCCGCTCCAAGGGACGCCTGTACTGTTTTCCGGCATGGCGCCAAGTCCTGATACAATCGCATGGTGAGGGTTCATGCCGCCCAGAATGGAGCCGATGACCGGATCTTCAGCGGCTTTTTCCTGCTGATCGAGCGGGGCATCCTCAAGAAGTCTGGCGATCATTGTGGCGATCATTTCAACATGCCCGAGTTCCTCAGTTGCCGTATCCATCAGCAAATCCTTGTATTTTTCATTTCCTCTTGTATTCCAGCCTTGAAATAAGTACTGCATGGCAACAGAAATTTCTCCAAATTGCCCGCCTAAAATTTCTTGCATTTTTTTCGCGAATAATGGATCTGGACGATCTGGTTTAGCAGGATGCTGCAGCATTTTCGTGTGCTTAAACATGTTTCCATCTCCTTTTTTCGTTTATCCCTTTTTATATTTCCGATCAATTGAAAGATAAACGAAAAACAGCGTATCGAGATAGAGATTACGAATCCTTTCGCAGCTCTAAAAGCTCCTGAATCAGCTTCCGGCCGAAGATAGGCTCGTACTGCCGGTAAACAGGATCAAGGCGCTTCATCCATTCTTTTTTCTCTTTATCTGACAGCTCGTAGATGTGAATAGAAGAACTCATTTTGATGACTTCCAGCTGCTCCTTGTTCATTTGTTCGGCATGCATTTCATTCCACTCTGTCGTTTCCTTCATCGCTTCTGTCAAAATGCGCCGTGTTTCCGGTGTTTGCGCGTTCCAAAAATGCTCATCCGTCATGACAGCATAGCCGAGATAACCGTGGCTGCTTATTGTCAAATGGTCCTGAACATTATAAAATTTTTTAGAATAGATGTTTGAAATGGTATTTTCTTCGCCATCGACTGTATTGTTTTCTAACAGCTGAAAGGTAGAATTGAAGGATTCCTGATGGGGCTTTGCGCCAAGCAGCTTGAACTGATCTTCTATCACATCGCTTTGCATAATGCGGAGATCTTGTCCTTTTAAATCATCCGGGGTTTTGACCGGCCCTTGATTTGTCGTGATTTGCTTAAAGCCGTTCGTCCAATAGGCGAGTCCTTTTAATTGGTTTTTCTTTAGCGAATCAAACAGCTGTGTGCCGATGCTGCCGTGCAGTCCTTTTTTGACGGCTTCGTAATTTGTAAATGCATACGGCAGATCCAGCACGCCCCATTCAGGCGAGAGCATGCCGAGCTTCGATGTGGAGGGGGCGATAAATTGAACATCGCCGTTTTGCAATGCTTCAATTTCTTCAATGTCCGAATACAGGCTTCCATTCGGAAACACTTCAATTTTTATTTTTCCGCCTGATTTCTCGTTTACCAGCTCGGCGAATTTATTGGCGGCCAGCCCTTTCGGCGTGTTTTCGGCAACCACATGGCTGAATGTAAACACGATTTGATCCTGTAAGCCTTCCTGATCGTCATCATAAACGATCTCTTCACTGCCGGAACGATCATGGAATCCGATAAATAAAGCGGTTGCAATTCCGGCGATCATCAGTGCGAGACATGCAAACAAACTCTTCATGAAAAGCCCTCCCCTATGTTTTAAGGATAATGGGGGCCATGCCATTCGTAAAGACCTGAAAGGAGAAGCTGATGAACAAAAAGAAGCTCTCAATCCGTTGGAAAATCACGATCTTATCCTATATACTCGTCATTTTCTCCTTTTTGATCGGCGGCATTGTGCTCATCGGCAATATCCAGCATACAGAGGAGCGGGAGCTGAAAAAACGTTTGATGAATACGGCCCGGACGGTGTCGGAGATGACAGAAGTGAAAGAGGCCTTGGCGCGAAAAAAACAAACAGAAGCTGTTCGCCATGCGGTTGAAGAGATCAGGATGATTAATGAAGCAGACTATATTGTCGTCATGGATATGAATCACATTCGCTACACGCATCCTGTCAGTACAAGTATCGGCAAGAAATCCAAGGGTGCAGACGAAGAGGCGGCGTTTGCGGAGCATATTTATTTCTCAGAAGCAAAGGGCGAGATCGGCACGGCGGTCCGCGCTTTTTATCCGGTGAAGGATCACGAGCTGAACCAGAGCGGCGTGGTGCTTGTCGGGAAAACACTGCCGGGGATTACCGACATATTGCTTCAGTTAAAACACGATATCGCATTCATCGTTGTACTGACACTCGGCTTCGGCCTTGCAGGTTCCTTTCTGCTGGCCCGCCATATCAAAAAACAAATGTTTCAGCTTGAGCCTCATGAGATTGTCCGAATGTATGAAGAACGGACAGCGACGTTTCACTCCATGAACGAAGGCGTGATTGCCATCGACAACCGGCTTATCATTACGATTTTCAATGAAAAAGCGAAACAGATCTTTGAGGTGCAGGGCGATCTGGTCGGAAAGGTGATCTGGGAGGTTCTTAAGGATTCGCGCCTGCCCGAAATCGTGGAGCGGAACAAAGCGGTTTATAATGAAGAAATTCGCGTCAGCGGAAAGGTGATTATGAGCAGCAGAATTCCGATCGTCATGAAGAAAAAAGTCATTGGCGCCGTCGCGATTTTTCAGGACAGAACGGAAGCGGCTAAGATGGCGGAGGAGTTGACCGGCGTCAAAAACTTTGTAGAGGCGCTTCGCGTCCAAAACCATGAGCATATGAATAAGCTGCATACGATCGCCGGTCTCATCCAGCTGGGGAAATCTGAAAAAGCCTTGCAGCTTGCATTCCGGGCGTCAACTGAGCAGGAAAATGTGACTGAATTTCTGCATCGCTCGATTCAAAATGACGCTGCGGCTGGCCTTCTATTAAGTAAAATCAGAAGAGGAAGGGAGCTGGGCATTGCTGTTCATATTGATGAAAACAGCAGCCTTCAGCAATTTCCTGAGCATGTTGATCAGCATGATATCGTTGTGCTTCTTGGCAACCTGATTGAAAATGCCTTCGGTTCATTTGAAACGGTTCAATCTAATGACAAACGGATTGACATCAGCATCGAACAAACGGATGATATCCTGGCAATTTTAATAGAAGATAACGGCCGCGGGATTGAATCGGCACATATGCCGCACCTTTACGACAAAGGATTTACAGTGAATAAAACAGGCGGCACAGGCTATGGCCTGTATCTAGTCAAACAAATAACAGACAAAGGATCGGGCACGATAGAAGTGGATTCACACGCAGGGCAAGGAACAGCTTTTTCTATCGTTTTTCCAATGAAGGGGGAGGAAGCGCAGCATGGCTCTTAAAGAATGGAAGGTTCTGCTCATTGAAGATGATCCGATGGTTCAAGAGGTAAACAAGGATTTCATCACAACTGTCAGCGGCTTTATTGTCTGTGCAACAGCGGGAAACGGAGAAGAAGGCATCAAGCTAATTAAAGAAAAACAGCCCGACCTCGTCATTCTCGATGTGTACATGCCGAAAAAAGACGGGATCAAAACGTTGCAGGAGATCAGAAAGCAAAAGCTTGAAGTGGATATCATTGTCGTTTCCGCTGCAAAAGACAAAGAAACGATCTCCCTTATGCTGCAAAATGGAGCGGCTGACTATATCTTAAAACCATTTAAGCTTGAGCGAATGAGACAGGCACTTGAAAAGTACAAGCAATATAAACAAAAAATAGAAGCGAGCGATACACTGTCCCAGGAACAGCTCGATGCGATCCTGAATATTCCGCAGCAGGCCGTACAGGATCTGCCAAAAGGATTGAATCATTTTACGATGAATGAAGTCACTGCTTTTTTGAAGCGCCAAACCTCATCTCTTTCTGCAGAAGAGGTCGCCAAGGCGCTCGGTATCGCCAGAGTGACAGCCAGGCGATACCTTGATTATCTAGAAAAAAACGGAACCATTAAGCTGGACGTTCAATACGGCGGAATTGGCCGTCCTGTCAACCGCTACGTGTTTAAAGGATAAACCTGAGACCAAAAAGACCAAAATGTCCGTTATGATCATAAACTTCCCCATCTTATATGAAAACGCTATCATTCTAGTAAGAAAGACACAAAGGCGAATAGGACAGGGGGATGCAGAATATGAAACTGTTTAAAAATTTAACAGTTCAGGTCATAACTGCGGTCATCATCGGGGTCATTGTCGGGCTGGTCTGGCCTGATATCGGCAAAGAAATGAAACCGCTTGGCGATACATTTATCAACGCTGTTAAAATGGTGATCGCCCCAATCATTTTTTTCACTATCGTTCTCGGGATTGCAAAAATGGGCGATATGAAGAAGGTTGGAAAAGTAGGGGGAAAAGCGTTTATTTATTTCGAGGTTGTCACAACTCTCGCACTCATTATCGGTTTGTTCGTCGTTAATATGATAAAGCCGGGATCGGGTCTTGATTACAGCAAGCTTGAAAAGGGTGATGTATCACAATACACGCAAAATGGCGGTCAGGGAATCGACTGGATTGAATTTGTCACACACATTGTTCCGTCCAACATGGTTGATGCCTTCGCAAAAGGGGACATTTTGCAGGTCTTATTCTTTTCGATTCTTTTCGGAGTCGGTCTTGCGGCATTAGGTGAAAAAGGGAAAAGCGTCATTGATTTCTTCGACAAGATTTCTCACGTCTTTTTCAAAATCATCGGCTATATCATGCGTGCGGCGCCAATCGGGGCATTCGGGGCGATGGCGTATACGATCGGGCACTTCGGTCTCGATTCCATAAAGCCTCTGGCAAGTTTAATGATGTCTGTTTATATTACGATGTTCCTGTTCGTATTTGTAGCTTTAAATATCATCTGCAAGCTTTACGGATTCAGTCTGTGGAATTACCTGCGCTTTATTAAAGATGAGCTTCTGATCGTGCTTGGCACAAGCTCTTCAGAATCGGTGCTTCCGCGTATGATGGATAAAATGGAGCGTTACGGCTGTTCAAAATCCGTTGTCGGGCTTGTCATTCCGACGGGCTATTCGTTTAACCTTGACGGCACATCGATTTATTTATCAATGGCGACGGTTTTTCTGGCACAGGTGTTTGGAGTGGACCTCAGCATTGGCCAGCAAATTACAATTATCCTCGTTCTGATGCTGACATCGAAGGGAGCGGCCGGTGTGACGGGAAGCGGGTTTATCGTCCTTGCCTCAACACTGTCAGCGCTTCAGGTCATTCCGCTGGAGGGTCTTGCACTTCTGCTTGGGGTTGACCGTTTCATGAGTGAAGGAAGAGCGATTGTGAACCTGATCGGAAACGGAATCGCCACGATCATTGTTGCAAAAAGCGAAAATGAATTCGATGAAGCAAAAAGCATAGAGGCTGTTGAAGACATGAAAAAAATGAAAACAGCAGTTTAAGAAATGAGCGGCTCATCCATGGGGCCGTTTTTTTAATTGTTTAAGAATTATTAAGGGAATGACAGAGACCTCAGCATTTTTTTGTTATATAATTTACAGATGGATACTATATTGAATTAAGGACGTTTGTCCTAACAGGGGTGTATAAATGGCCGCTTTAGTTAAATTTTTTCAGCACCCGGGAGTAAGGCGTTTTTCCGTCTTTGTCGTGTTAACTGGTGTGTTATATCTATTTAAGAGCATGATCAACTTAATATTGCTTACCTTCATTTTCACCTTTCTAATGGATCGTTTGGAGTTTGTCGTACGGCAGTTCGCAAGTCGATTCTTCCGCGTGAGCCAGCGGGTTGTCATTACGTTTCTTTACGTGTTGCTGGCTGTTCTGCTTACAGTTGGGGGATTTGTTTTTTATCCGATCGTCGCGGCGCAGATTCAGCAGCTGGCTAAGCAGATTAAACATATTGCGTATCACCCGGACACCATCCCTTTCTTTGATGAGATCACCAGTGTTTTCGGAGATATTAATATCAGTTCATATGTCAAAGAGGGTTTCAATGTGGTGTATACGTATCTGGCCGATATCAGCACATTTGGCTTGCAGGTCGTAATGGCGCTCGTTCTCAGCATGTTTTTCTTATTTGAGAAAAAACGGCTTTCAGAATTTATGGGGAAATTTAAAACGAGCAAACTGGCGGTCTTTTATGAGGAAATTGCTTTCTTCGGAAGGAAATTTGCAAGAACGTTCGGCAAAGTGCTTGAGGCTCAATTTATCATTGCGCTCGTCAACTGTGTTTTGACGTTTATCGCGCTTTGGATTATGCATTTCCCGCAGCTGTTTGGGCTTTCTATTATGGTGTTTTTCCTTGGATTAATTCCTGTAGCAGGCGTTGTCATTTCTTTGATTCCGCTCAGTATTATCGCTTACAGCACAGGCGGCGGAATGTATGTGCTCTACATTGTGCTTGTCATATTCGCCATACATGCGATCGAAACCTATTTCTTAAATCCGAAGCTGATGTCTGCGAAAACAGAACTGCCGATCTTTTTCACTTTCATAGTACTCATTTTCTCTGAGCACTTTTTGGGCATTTGGGGTTTAATTATCGGGATTCCGATCTTTGTGTTTCTCCTTGATATCCTTGATGTGACCAATAAGGAAGATGGACCTAAAAGATTCCAAGAGAAAAGTAACAAAAAATAGTTTACAAAATTGGTTCTTTTCTGTATAAATAAACTATCATACAATAGTAAGCCACACGCTTAATCCTTTTAACTAAGGAGTGGGGGACCCGATCTTTTGGGGTTAATTTTTCGTCAGAAAAACGGACATCTCTTCGTCCGAACCCGTCAGCTAACCTCATCAGCGTGAAGAGAGAATCCAGTGGTTTGATGTAATAGCCAAAGCCCACGGGAGTCTCTCGCGGGCTTTTTTTAAAAAAAGGGAGGAATGCAGATGAAGCTGGCTACAAAGATAATCATTGCATTGGTGCTGGGTGCGGTGACGGGAATTATTCTTAACCTGACATCGCCTGAATTATTTGAAAATTTGAATAAGTTTGTATTCGGTCCGCTTGGTACGATCTTTTTAAACCTTATCAAAATGCTTGTCGTTCCGATTGTCTTTTTCTCACTGACACTGGGAGTAGCTGGACTGGGCGATCCTAAGAAGCTTGGCAGAATCGGTGTAAAGGCGATTTCTTATTTTCTCGTCACGACTGCAGTGGCGATTACCATTGCCATCATTTTAGCTCTTGTCATCAAACCGGGAGAGTTTGGAACATATGATACATCGTCTGCCGAATTCACTGCTGAAAAAGCACCAAGTATTGCGGACACCCTGTTAAACATTATTCCGACCAATCCTGTTCAAGCGATGACCGAAGGAAATATGCTGCAGATTATCGCTTTTGCCATTTTTGTCGGGCTTGGGATTACAATGCTCGGTAAAAAAGCGGATATGCTTCTCAAAGTTGTTGAGCAAGGAAATGAATTGATGATGTACCTAGTGAATCTGGTCATGAAGTTTGCTCCGTATGGCACATTCGGTTTGATTGCGACAGCCGTGGGAAGCCAAGGGTTCAGTGCAATGAAAGCGATGGGCTTGTACATGCTTGTAGTAACCATTGCATTATTGATACATGCAGTCGTAACCTACGGATCTACGGTAGCGCTTATCGCCAAAAGAAATCCGATTACGTTCTTTAAAGATTTCTCAGAGGTTATGGTCGTCGCGTTCAGTACTTCCAGCAGCAATGCGACTCTGCCAGTTTCCATGGATGTGGCACAGAGAAAACTAAAGGTGCCTGAGCCGATCAGCAGCTTTGTCCAGCCGCTGGGCGCTACAATTAATATGGACGGAACAGCCATCATGCAAGGGGTAGCCACCGTCTTCATTGCGCAGGTATTCGGGCATGATCTGACACTCACGCAGCTGCTGATGGTTGTACTGACGGCTGTATTAGCAAGTGTCGGAACCGCTGGTGTTCCGGGAGTCGGTTTGATTATGCTTGCTATGGTGCTTCAATCTGTCGGTCTGCCTGTTGAGGGAATCGGATTGATCCTTGGAATTGACCGCCTGCTTGATATGCTTCGTACAGTTGTAAATACAACAGGAGACGCGGCCTGCGCTGTCATTGTGACAGAAACAGAGAAGAACAAACAGCCTGAGCAAACGTCGACTCTATCGGTTTAACCAAACATTTGGAAGCAACAAATGCTATAATACAAACAGTGCCTAATTGTTGGGCACTGTTTATTTTTTGCCGAAAAAGGAGGAAGGCTTTATGGCTGAGCCGATTTTACATATTAAAGGCCTCGATAAAAAGATCGGGTCTAAACAGATTTTAAAACAGATCAGCATGGACGTAATGGAGGGAGAAATCATCGGCCTGCTCGGCCCGAATGGTTCAGGGAAAACAACACTCATCCGTATCATCGTCGGGCTGTTAAAACAAAACAGCGGAAGTGTGACAATCAGCGGATTCCAGCATGATACAGAGTTTGAACAAGCGATGGAAGCTGTGGGGGCGATCGTCGAAAACCCAGAGTTCTATCCGTACCTGACAGGCTGGGAAAACCTCAAGCACTTTGCGAATATGCACAAAAAAATAACGGATGAACGGCTTGATGAAGTGGTGGAACGTGTCGGGCTGACGTCAGCGATTCATGATAAGGTCAAAACCTATTCCCTTGGCATGCGCCAGCGACTTGGCATTGCGCAGGCGATTCTTCACGGGCCGAAGCTTCTTATTTTAGATGAGCCGACAAACGGTCTCGACCCCGCGGGCATGAAGGATTTTCGCGATCATATTAAAGAGCTCGCGGAAAAGGAAGGGACAGCAGTCCTATTCGCCACCCATTTATTGCGCGAGGTTGAAGATCTGTGTGATCGTGTCATCATCATTCAAAAAGGCGAGATCAAAGCGGAAGTCAGCTTATATGGAACAGATCAAACAACAGAAAAAGCAATCATTGAAGTGCAGCCGGAAGAAAAAGCGCTCCATTGGCTGACAAGCAATCAATATCAAGCTGAGCGGCAAGACGGGGCGATTGTTGTTGAGGTAGCAAAAGAAAACATTCCGGAGCTGAACCGCTCACTTGTCGGACAAGACCTGGATGTATTTTCCGTTATGCCTTACACGCAATCACTGGAAGATGAATTCATAAAAGCGACAACTGCCCATCAAGAGGAGGGAGAAGAGCTTGTCTAAATTAGTTTGGAATGAACATATGAAACTTTTTAATCGGAAGGTCACATTGGTATCTCTTATCTTGATGGCGGTCTTTCAATTTTTCATAGCTTTGATCATTAAACGGATTGTCATCAGTGCCGGGACAGATGAAAACTTCATCGGCTATTTTTCGTATACACCGAGCCTGAACATCCTGCTGCAGGCGTTAACGATCGTGATTGCAGCGACAATTGTTTCGATGGAGTTTGATAAAAAGACGATCAAATTTCTGCTCATTCGTCCGGTTAAACGCCAAAAGGTTTTTTGGTCAAAATTAATCACAATTGTGATGGCCAGCTTTTATTTGTATTTGGCATACTACATTCTGGCATTATTATTCGGTCTTATCTTTTTTGGCACATCCGTGACTTCAGAATCACAGGCATTGCTGATCAACACTTTGGAGCTGATCGGGTCAAACTGGCTTGAAGCCGTAATGATGGGATTGTTCGGGCTGCTTTGTTCTTCGCTGTTCCGCAACAGTGCGGTAGCTGTCGTCGTTTCTTTTGTCGTTTTATATGGAGCGAGTACACTTGTCCAGCTCATGAAGCTGTTTGAAAACAAATGGGGCAGCTTTTTACTTTTTGCGAACACTGACTTTACCCAATACAGCAGCGGCCAGACCGTGCTGTTTTCAGGCATGACGCCATTGTTTTCTGTGGGAATTATCGTCATACATGCCATATTTTTCATTGCTGTTGGCTGGTGGTGCTTCTGTAAACGGGATGTCCGGGTATAAAGGCAAGGAATGACACTTTTGTGAAAAAGATCACGCAAATCAATATCAGCTGATATTTTGGTTTATACTAAAGGTACTGACGGAGGTGTCTCGATTGAGGAACTTTATTACCGCGTTACCGATTGTATTGCTGCTTGGATTCTCATTTGTGTCATTCACTTTTCAATTTGAACATCTTGTTTATTTCAGACTCGCGCTTGGATTGTTTTCTCTCGTGGGGCTGTACATGATATATAAAATGAAGACGGGCATCCGTTATTTTATCATCTATCTGTATGCAAGCTGGATTGTGCTAGCGGCAGTAACCGCTTTTGAAGAGCCGATTTTCTCGAGCTTTTTCTTCGGCGGCCTGGTGATGACAATGGGTTACCTGACATATATGCTGATTTATCTCGGCATGAAACAAGACCGAGATGCAAATCCTGTCTAAACACGCTGTTCCCTAGAGGGAACGGCGTGTTTTTCTATACCGGAAATATAGGTTAACAGTTGCGGAATGATGGCAGGAAATCTATAATACATATTAAATTTATCGGAATTAAAACCTTGGGGGGCTGCCGGATGTCATTATTTATACAAAACGAGCAACAGCGGCAATGGATGGAGAAAATCGGACGGATTGCGGATGAATTTCAGCAAACGGCCGCTGAAGATGACGAACAGGGACGTTTTCCTGTAGAAAAGATACAAAAATTGCGTGATGCCGGGTATACGGCCTTAACATTGCCGGCATCTCATGGAGGAGGGGGCATTTCTGTTTACGATATGCTCCTGTTTCAAGAACGGCTGGCACGGGGAGACGCACCTGCAGCATTGAGCATCGGCTGGCATTTGAGCGTAATAGGAGAGCTCGGAGAAGGAAACAGCTGGGATAAAGATGTGTTTGCGTTTATTTCAAAGGAAGTTAAAAACGGGGCTGTCATCAACAGGGCGGCAACAGAAACGAACACCGGAAGCCCGACAAGAGGAGGGCGTCCCGGTACAATCGCCGTTAAAAAAGATGGCAAATGGGCAGTGAACGGAAGAAAAACCTTTACGACGATGTCGCAAGCACTGGATTACTTTTTGGTGACGGCTTGGATTGAAGAAAAACAAACAACAGGCGTGTTTCTCATTCATAAAGATGACCCGGGTTTATCAATTGAAGAAACGTGGGATATGATGGCGATGCGAGCGACTGGGAGCCATGACCTAGTACTGAATGAGGTCATGCTTGATGAGGAGAAACTGGTGGAAGTGCTTCAAGGTCCTCGAGGGGCAAAACCGAATGGATGGCTTCTTCACATACCGGCGATTTATCTTGGCATTGCTCAAGCAGCACGAGACTATGCGGTGCGATTTGCAGCCGAGTATTCTCCAAACAGTTTGAAGGGGCCGATCAAGGATGTTCCGGCCGTCCAGCAAAGAACAGGCGAAATGGAGCTTGAACTGACTACTGCCAGACATTTTCTTTTCCATATTGCCCAATTGTATGACGATCCGGAGCGCCGCCCTCACTTGAGAAGCGAGCTCGGTGCGGCGAAACATATCGTCACAAATGCTGCGCTGTCTGTTGTCGATAAAGCGATGAGAATTGTCGGCGCCAAAAGCCTAGAACGAACCAACCCGCTTCAGCGCTATTATCGTGATGCGCGCGCCGGTCTCCATAATCCGCCGATGGATGATGCGGTCATCCAAAAGCTGGCCTCAGAAGCGTTTGAGTGATGAAAAAAAAGAGCCTTCCCGGCTCTTTTTATGTATTGTTTTGCTCCTGCAGATTTTTTTGATGCTTGCGGTCGATTCTGTCATAAATGATATTCATCAGCTTTGGGTTGCCCATAATCGCCTCTTTGTTTTCCTGGATGAGCTGTTGGTAGGTTTTTACTTTACGCTTCGGCATGCTCCGGCGTCCTCCTGACATGTTTGTATTCACTTTCTAACTCTGTTAACGACAATTCATATAAATGACGTGTTGACTTCTTGTATATTCCATTCTGTATTAACAGATGAATGAGCTGTTTTTTTCTGATTTCTCCAGACTGAGGTGTCATTGTGTCACCAACCTCCAATCAAACGATATTGATAATCATTATCAATTGAACTCAGTATACATTGTCCCCATTAGCCTGTAAAGGTGAAAACAGTCCTATTCTTGCATAAATCTGCAAATATTTAACAGATCGACAAAAAGTTTCCCGGGCAATAATTTGCTGTCGAAATGTCCCTCGCCATTGAATACTGCTGCTATTTTTCATGTTTTGGAACCATACTATGTAACAGAATGGAGGCTGGTATTCAATGGAGCGGACAAAAAATCTGAAAAAGGGAGAAAAAGGGGCGCTCCTCAATATTTTCGCATACGTCATCCTTGCTGTTCTGAAGCTTGTCGTTGGGATTTTATACCATTCCGAAGCGCTGAGAGCAGATGGATTAAATAACGCAACAGATATTGTAGCGTCAGTAGCGGTACTCATTGGATTGCGTATTTCTCAAAGGCCGGCTGACAACGATCATCCATATGGCCATTATCGGGCTGAAACGATTTCGTCCCTAGTTGCGTCTTTTATTATGATGGTTGTCGGCATTGAAGTGTTAATCGGCGGGGGGAGAGCGATTGCGGGCGGAACAACCGAAACGCCAAGTCTTATTGCGGCATGGACGGCGTTAGGCAGTGCTGTGTTTATGTATAGCATCTATTTATATAACAAAAGGCTGGCGGCATCCATTAAAAGCTCTGCCTTGATGGCAGCAGCAAAGGACAGCAGGTCAGATGCCTTTGTAAGTGCGGGTGCGTTTATCGGTGTGATGTCATCCCAGCTGCAGCTGCCGTGGATCGATCCGGTAACGGCTTTTATCATCGGTATCATCATCTGCAAGACGGCTTGGGATATCTTTAAAGACGCTTCACATTCATTAACAGACGGTTTTCATTTGAAAGATCTTGAGCCTTACAAACAGACTGTGGGCAGAATTGAGAATGTACATCGTCTAAAAGATGTGAAAGCGAGGTATTTAGGCAGCACAGTTCATATTGAGATGGTCATTACGGTTGATCCGAAGCTTACAGTAGAGGAAGGCCATGGAGTGGCGGATGAAGTAGAAGACAAAATAAAACATGAACACGATGTCACTCATGTTCATGTTCATGTAGAGCCCGACGACATAAAATAAGGCTGTTTAACGAATTAGCTTATATGTTCAGATAAAAATTCAGTCACTTCTTCAGGCGTTTTGGCATTGGCGCTGTGAAGGTGAGCTATTTTTTCACCGTTTTTGAAGATAAGTAAGCTGGGAATGCCCATTACTTGGTATTTTTCAGCCGGCTCAGGAAGCTCGTCCTTATTCAGCTCATACCAATCGTTTTGATTGTACTCTTCCAAAATATCGCCGATGAACATATTCATGCGTGTGCAGTCTGGGCACCAATCTGCATAAAACTTCACAATAATTTCTTTATCAGATTGAATCAGTTCATTAAATTGTTCGTTTGTTGTGATTTTTTTCATATGTCACATCTCCTTTTCAATGCCATTTTAATATAAAATAAAAATGAATTACATACAAATGCTTTCAGCATCAGCATGCCCAAAAATAATTAGATCATTTTCTCGTGAAAGTGATAAGATAGTAAAGATGAATTGTAGTGGGGGGAGTATCCATTGAAAACAAGTCTAGGATTAGTGTACGGAGGAAAGTCGGCTGAACATAATGTTTCACTGCAGACGGCTCTGGCTGTAATCAAAGCGCTTAATACTGAGAAGTTTGATATACATCCGATTTATATAACTGAAAAAGGCGAATGGGTAAGAGGCGCCCGTTTAACCGAGCCTGTTTCAAATGTGAAAATGCTTCAATTTGAGCAAGGAGGCAGTGCTTTTTCTCCAGCTGCCCTGAATCAGGAGATGTTTCCGCAGGAAGCGTCAGAGCAAAATGAAGCCATCGACGTCGTATTCCCGCTCCTCCACGGACCGAACGGAGAAGACGGTACGATTCAAGGAATGCTCGAACTGTTAAATATTCCATATGTCGGCAACGGCGTGCTCGCTTCCTCAGCAGGCATGGATAAAGTCGTGATGAAGCATTTATTCGCGCAAGCCGGTCTAGCGCAGGCTAAATACGCAGCTTTCCTTAAGAAAGACTGGACTCGTTCTCCGGAAGAAAACTGTGAGCAGGTCGAACAGGAATTAGGCTACCCTTGCTTTGTGAAGCCGGCGAACCTTGGCTCAAGTGTCGGAATCAGTAAATGCCGAAACCGTGAAGAATTGCAAAAAGCGTTCGAGCTTGCATTCCAATATGACCGTAAAGTTGTCGTTGAAGAAGGAATTAATGGCCGAGAAATCGAAATCGGCGTACTTGGAAATGATGATCCTAAATGCTCTGTTGTGGGAGAAATCGCACCGAAGACAGATTTCTACGATTACAAAGCGAAATATGAGGATGGAGATACTGATCTGGTGATTCCGACAAACGTGACCGATGAGGAATACGCAAAAATCAGTAATATGGCAATTAAGGCGTTTAAAGCGATCGATGGTTCAGGACTTGTCAGAGCGGACTTTTTCTTGAACGCAGACGGCGAAGTTCTGATCAATGAAGTTAACACAATGCCTGGCTTTACTCCTTTCAGCATGTTCCCGCTGCTCTGGAAAGAGGCGGGAGTGGAATACGCTGACCTTATTGAACAGCTTGTGGAGCTTGCAAAAGAACGCCACGCTGAGAAACAATTGATTAAGCATACATTTTAATGAAGATGGACACTGCCGGTAAGAGGGCAGTGTCTTTTCCCGTATACAAAAAGAAAGAGAGGGACCGCACTTGATTAAGCGAACCATAAAAAATATTGCAGAGATGGTCAAAGGCACATTGACAAATCCGCAATACGAACAAACAGTCATTCATGGAGTGGCAACTGATACAAGGAAACTGGAACAAGATCAGCTTTTCATCCCGCTGAAAGGGGAACATTTTAACGGACACACATTTGTGCAGCAGGCTTTTGACGCCGGTGTAGCGGCCGTTCTTTGGGATCGGTCAGAACCAAATCCGCCCGAGAAACAGGCCGTCATCTTAGTTGACGACACCCTTTCCGCTCTTCAGCAACTTGCAAAAGCTTATTTACAGGAGCTTGGCACGCGTGTCATCGGGGTAACCGGAAGCAATGGCAAAACGACAACAAAAGATATGATTCACGCCGTCTTGGGAACCCAGTACCGTGTCCACAAAACAGGAGGGAACTTTAATAATCACATCGGCTTGCCGCTGACGGTTTTAGCCATGCCTGAAGATACGGAGATCGCCGTATTGGAGATGGGAATGAGCGCTAAAGGAGAAATTGACCTCCTGAGCCGCCTGGCAAACCCGGATGCGGCTGTGATTACAAATATAGGCGAATCCCACATGCAAGACCTTGGCTCAAGAGAGGGCATTGCAGAGGCGAAGCTTGAAATCATTAACGGGCTTAAAGAAGACGGAGTGCTGATTTATATCGGGGATGAACCGCTCCTTCAAAAAGCATACAGCTGCCAAACGAAAACGTACGGATCGGGAGCGCAAAATGATTATCAGCTTCAGGGTGTCAGCCAGAGTGAAGCGGGAACCCATTTTACAATCAAAGGGATGGGAAAATCGTTTTTTATTCCGGTGCTCGGCAAGCATAATGTCATGAACGCTATGGCTGCGATCGCCGCGGGGGCTTATTTCGGCATCACGGCTGATGATGCGGCAAAAGGACTGAGCGGACTAAAGGTAACTGGCATGAGGCTCGAACTCATCAAAACAGACAGCGGCATTTCGATTATCAATGACGCTTACAATGCCAGCCCGACTTCAATGAAGGCCGCCATTCAATTGACAGAAAGCCTTGAAGGCTACGGAAAAAAAATGCTTGTGCTCGGCGATATGCTTGAACTCGGTGATCTTGAAGAAACATTCCATAAAGAGTGCGGTGCAGTAATCAGCCCTGAGAAAATCGACCGCGTCTTTACGTACGGAAAGCTGGGCGCTTTTATTGCGGAAGGCGCACTGAACCACTTTGAGAAAGAACGCGTCAGCCACTTCACCGAGAAAAAACATCTCTTTCAAGCCGTGAAGGAAAACGCGTCAAAAGGAGATTTGATTTTATTCAAAGCGTCCAGAGGTATGAAGCTTGAAGAAATCGTTAAAGATTTAATAGACAGCCCGCTTTCATAAAAAAAAATCCTGCGAAAAAAACGCATATTGCATCATAAAATAGAATGATGTGCAAACACTAATGTATGCCGGCCTGAAATAATGTATGTCTGGCTGGCTGCGGCTATGATACAATAAATACAGGTTATTTTGCGATACGAAAAATATTTGTCCGGATTTTCATTCGCCTGCCCGAAGTTCTCCCGCCGGACATTTGGGAGCGGATGAAACAGCAGCCGGCATATTCGAGAAGCCAATCTGCTTCTCATTTTATTGAAAAACAAATAGTGTAATGGTAAGATAAAACTTAGAAGTAATTCGGGCTTTGTATACGTATGGACCTGTCCTTTTTGTGGAAAGGGCAGTTTTTAGTGGTAAATCACGACATTACTGACACAGCAATTAGAAGGAGTTTGAATAATTTGACTATAACGTTTCAAGATTTTAATTTAAGTTCTGATCTCATGAAAGCAATTAACCGTCTGGGATTTGAAGAAGCAACGCCGATTCAGGCACAAACGATACCGCTCGGACTTTCAAATAAAGACGTCATTGGACAAGCGCAAACAGGTACAGGTAAAACAGCTGCGTTTGGTATACCCCTTGTTGAAAAAATTAACCCCGAGTCTCCTGATATTCAAGCAATCGTAATCGCGCCAACCCGTGAATTAGCCATTCAAGTATCTGAAGAATTATATAAAATCGGACAAGATAAGCGTGCGAAGGTTCTTCCTATTTACGGCGGACAGGATATTGGGCGACAAATTCGGGCTTTAAAGAAAAACCCGCATATCATTGTGGGAACACCTGGACGTCTTCTTGATCACATTAACCGCCGCACAATTCGTTTAAACAATGTAAACACTGTTGTAATGGATGAAGCGGATGAAATGCTGAACATGGGATTCATTGACGACATTGAATCTATTCTTTCAAACGTGCCGAGCGAGCATCAGACACTTCTGTTTTCTGCTACAATGCCAGCGCCGATCAAACGTATTGCGGAGCGCTTCATGACTGAGCCGGAACACGTGAAAGTAAAAGCAAAAGAAATGACGGTTTCTAACATTCAGCAGTTCTATTTAGAAGTGCAGGAGCGTAAAAAATTCGATACACTGACTCGTCTTCTTGACATTCAGTCTCCTGAGCTTGCGATCGTCTTCGGACGTACAAAACGCCGTGTTGATGAGCTGGCTGAAGCTCTTAACCTTCGCGGATATGCGGCTGAAGGAATTCACGGTGACTTAACGCAGGCGAAACGTATGGTTGCGCTTCGCAAATTTAAAGAAGGCGCAATCGAAGTTCTTGTTGCAACTGATGTTGCGGCTCGCGGACTTGATATCTCTGGTGTTACACACGTGTACAACTTCGACGTGCCTCAAGATCCTGAAAGCTATGTTCACCGTATCGGAAGAACAGGCCGTGCAGGAAAAACAGGTATGGCGATGACGTTCATTACACCGCGTGAGAAAAGCATGCTTCGCGCAATTGAACAAACAACAAAACGCAAAATGGACCGCATGAAGGAGCCTACACTTGATGAAGCGTTAGAAGGCCAGCAGCAGGTTACGGTTGAACGCCTTCGCACGGCAATCAGTGAAAACAACCTGAACTTCTACATGACAGCGGCAGCTGAGCTGCTTGAAGATCATGATGCAGTGACAGTGGTTGCGGCGGCTATCAAGATGTCTACAAAAGAGCCGGACAACACACCGATTCGCTTAACAGACGAAGCGCCGATGGTCGGCAAACGCCACAAGAACCAGCGCTCTTCTAAACGCAGAGATGGACAAGGCGGCGGCTATCGCGGCGGAAAAGGGAAAAACAACAACCGTTCTTCCTACGACAAAAAGCGTTCAAACGATCGCCGTTCTTCAGGTGACAGACGCCAGAAAAAATCTTACTAATTCTATCGATTAGAAGCCCAAAACATGTCGTTTTGGGTTTTTTTATGTTTACGACTTGGTATTCAGCAAACTTTCAGCTGACGGAAGCTGTTTTTCTCTGTATGCTTAAGAATGAAACCTTTCTGTATAAGAGACGTATAAGTAAAGATGAAAAAACGGGAGGTAGGTATTTTGAGAGAGCAGCCTAAAAACCAAATCAGTCCAGACGGATTAAAGGTTTGGCGACTTCAAGAGATCATCATATCCGCTGTCTGCTTGCTTATCGTCATAGCAGTTGCAGTGTTAAGCTATTATTTTCATTGGCCGTACTCGATCAGCGGCGTGCTCGGCGGGATTTGGCTGCTGGGTTCAATTGTGACGGTCTTTATCATTCCAAAGATCCGTCATAAAGTGTGGCGCTATGAAGTCCATGAACATGAAATCGATATTCAGTCAGGTATTTTTGTGGTGACACGTGTGATTGTCCCGATGGTCAGGGTTCAGCACGTCGATACGTCACAAGGGCCGTTATTGAAAAAGTACAACCTGGCAACTGTAAAAATTTCCACGGCCGCGACCGTTCATTCGATCCCCGCTTTAGAGATGGAGGAAGCGGATCGACTGAGAGACTCTATTTCCCGTCTGGCAAGGGTGACTGAAGATGATGTCTGAACCGAAACGCCTGCACCCGGCGGCAGTCATTTTGAATTTATGCCATACCATTATTCAAACGATTAAAAATATCATTCTGCCATTCTTTTTTGTGTATATCGTTAATTCAAACCATACGGTCCGTTTTTACGGAGCTATTGCGCTTGGTGTGCTGTTTATCTGGCTTGTGGCCGCAAGCATCATCAAATGGAGAAGGTTTACCTATCGAATCGAAGATGACGAATTCAGAATTGAAGAAGGCTTGTTTGTCACGAAAAAGCGATACATATCGATCGATCGGATTCAAACGATGAATACGAGCGCGGGCGTGATCCAGCAAATCTTTAAGCTTGTGAAGCTGCAAATTGAAACGGCAGGCGGAGGCAAGGAGGCGGAAGCTGTTCTGTCTGCTATTTCTGTTGAAGAAGCCGAACGCATCAAAGAATCAGTCTTTAAGAAAAAAGCAAAAAGTCACGAAAGCGAACACGATGAAGAGCTGCTGGAAGCAGAACAGGAGCAGACTCCGGAAGTTGAGCCGCAAGAGCGCTATCGCATGAACATGAAAGAGTTGCTCATGGCCGCCTCTACCTCCGGCGGAATCGGAGTGATTATCTCCGCTGTATTTGCGCTTATTTCTCAGCTTGATGAAGTGTTGCCGATGGATTGGTTTTTCGATAAATTCTCCTTCCTTCAGCACGCCAGCATCGGTATTTATGCGGTACTCATTTTTATCGGTTTATTTATCGTCTGGATGTTCAGCATCGCCGGTATGATGTTTAAATACGCGAACTTTCAAATTATAAAAAAAGAGCAGGAATTGGTCATTTCAAGAGGGATTATCGAAAAACATCAAGTCACGATTCCGCTCCGAAAAATACAAGCCATTAAAATCAAAGAAAATATCATCCGCCAGTTATTCGGCTATGTGACGGTGTCCATTGTCAGCGCGGGCGGCGGCGACCGGGAAAAAGAAGAAGGCGCTTTGACGATTCTTTTTCCGATGATTCATAAAAAGAAGCTCCCACACATGCTTCAGGCCTTTACGCCGGAATACACGCTGGAAGAAAACGTCCGACGTCTGCCGGGGCGCGCGCTGAAACGATATTTATTCCGCTCCGTCATTTTTTCACTTTTTTTGATCATCCCATTATGTATCTTCTTTCAGCCATGGGGCTACCTGTCGATCGTGCTGCTGCCGATTGAATTGTTCTTCGGCTACCTCGCATTTAAGGATGCAGCATGGACGATCAACGGGGAGCGTCTTCAGCTTACGTCAAGGTTTATCGGCAGAACAACCGCGATTGTGCTGAAAAGAAGAATGCAGATTTGCAAATTCAGCCAATCCTATTTTCAAAAGAAAGGCCGTCTGTATACCATTTCTACCGCGGTAAAATCATCAAGCCATATGGAAGAATTAACGGTGAGGGATGTAGGTGAAGAGGATGCGGACTTCATTTTGAACTGGTACTCATATGAAAAAGCGGACGGTTAATACCGCCGCTCTTTTTTTTGCACACATAAAAAGGAGAGAAGAAACCCGCCGCAAAGCCCAAACAGATGGGCCATCATGTTAATATTGGAGTTGATAAACGACATCAGAACGGCAAATGCGAGCAGTGTGACAATCATTTTGGAATGCTCCTGCCCGATCAGTTCTTTGTGAAAAAGAACCATAAACAGATACACGCCGAACAGCCCGAAAATCGCGCCTGAAGCCCCGACATGCACGTAATCAAGCGGCTCTGTCACATATGTGCCGATATTGCCGATGATGCCGGAGCCGGCGTACACAAGGAGGAAACGCGCTTTTCCCAGCATACGCTCCAAAGCCGGGGCAAATAAAAAGATCGACATGGAATTAAACAGCAGATGGGTAAAACCGGCGTGCAGCAAAACCGGTGTGATCAGCCGCCACCATTCACCGTTTGCAACGCCTAGATTATAGCCTGTGACGGTATCTCTCCATAACACGACTGAATGGACAGGAAGTGAAAAAAATAGCCAGAGAACAGCTTGCAAAGCCAATATAAAGGTGACAACGGGATAAAGCCTGATAAACGTTTGGAAATTTTCGGTCCGTATAAACATTCCGAGCCCCTTTTCTTCATTTTGGTATTTCTATAGTAACACGTTTATGAGACAAACCATTCAAATAGTACATACGCAAAGGAGGTTATCACCCATGATATACGGCATAGGACTAGATATCACCGAGCTTAAACGGATCGCTTCTATGGCCGGCCGCCAGAAACGATTTGCTGAGCGGATTTTGACGCGAAGCGAGCTTGATCAATATGATGAGCTTTCAGAGAAAAGAAAAATTGAGTTTCTCGCGGGCAGATTTGCGGCAAAAGAAGCTTTCTCGAAAGCGTTTGGCACCGGTATAGGAAAACAGCTTAGCTTTCAGGATATTGAAATTAAGAAAGACCAAAATGGCAAGCCTTATATCATTTGCGCAAAACTAAGCCAAGCCGCCGTTCACGTATCAATCACCCATACAAAGGAATACGCGGCCGCGCAGGTGGTGATTGAAAGGTTGTCAAGCTAGTCTGCATATTAGGGGCACCCCACTCATATATTTGATAGTGCATTAAGGGAGACAAGTTGTTTGAGGCTTTTATGGTACGCATCCGTTCTGCCTAACGTGTACCGAGCGTACCGTTAAAGTCAAACAAGCGATTTCTTCCTTTTACATCAATTGAGAAAAAGGGGTTGAAAAAGGTGAGAAAAAGCTTTGTTTTGCTTTTAACGGGACTGCTTGCTGTCCTTATTCTTTCTGCCTGCGGGCAAAAAACACAGCAAGATATTGTGACCGGGTTAGATGAAAAGGCGAAAGAATATACCTCGTACAAAGCAAAAGCGAAAATGACCATCGAGACAGGGAGTGAGCCTCAAGTATACAATGTGGAAATCTGGCACAAAAAGCCATCTCTGTACAGGGTTTATCTGGAAAATCCGAAAAAGGACCAAAATCAAGTCATTTTACGAAATGAAAACGGAGTATTTGTTCTCACGCCGTCTTTAAATAAGAGCTTCAGATTTCAAAGCGACTGGCCGAACAACAGCAGCCAGGTCTATCTGTTTGAATCGCTCGTAAAGGATGTTCAAAACGATTCAGATGCGGTTTTCACTGCGAAAGAAAAGAACTACGTATTTGAAACAAAAACGAACTATCAGCATAACAAAATGCTGCCAACGCAAGAAATCACGTTTAACAAAAAAGATATGAGCCCGTCATCTGTCAAAGTCATGGATACTGATCGAAAAGTTATGGTGAAAGTAGAATTCAGCAGCTTCGAATTCAATAAACATTTCGACAAAGAATCCTTTGACGAGAAGAAAAATATGACCCTTTCCCAAATGGACGTTGCCACAAGCGCGAAGCCATCCGATACATTCGCGGTCAAAACGCCGCTTGAACTGCCGCTTGGCGTAAAGCTGCTAGAAGAAAAAGATATCTCTACTGAAGACGGGAAGCGGATCATCATGACCTACGGAGGAGAAAAATCATTTACCTTAATTCAGGAAAAAGCCCAAATTGCCAAGGCTTCCTCCTCAGTTAGGCTGAACGGCGAACCGGTGAATCTCGGCTACACCATCGGCGCCTTGTCGGATGCATCATTATCATGGACGTATGATGGCGTAGATTACCTTCTCTCATCTAAAGATCTTACGAAAGAGGAAATGGTGACAGTCGCGAAAAGCATGCAGGGACAATCATCTAAATAACCGGCAAAGGCCAAACATGATTTGGCCTTTTTTTCGTCTTGCATCGTTTCCCTTTGGCCTTTAATTTTAGTATGATATGTAAATGATATTGAATAAAAGCTAGGAAGTGTCATAATGAGCACAAAACCTTTTTACAGAAATACGTGGGCGGAAATCGACTTGTCCGCGATAAAGGAAAATGTCAGCAATATGAAAGAACATATCGGCGAACATGTCCACCTAATGGCAGTTGTGAAAGCAAACGCCTACGGGCATGGCGATGCAGAAACAGCGAAAGCGGCGCTTGACGCAGGTGCTTCATGCTTGGCAGTGGCTATTCTCGATGAAGCGATTTCACTGCGCAACAAGGGCCTGAAAGCGCCGATTTTGGTGCTCGGCGCGGTTCCCCCTGAGTATGTATCAATCGCGGCAGAATATGATGTGACAATAACAGCTTATTCTGTTGAATGGCTTCAGGAAGCCGCCCGCCATATGAAAAAAGGTTCTCTTCATTTTCATTTAAAGGTCGATACGGGGATGAACAGGCTTGGCGTAAAAACAGAAGAAGAAGTTCATCACGTCATGGCGATTCTTGACCGTAACCCTCGTTTAAAATGCAAAGGGGTATTTACCCATTTTGCGACAGCGGATGAAAAAGAAAGAGGCTATTTTTTAAAGCAGTTTGAGCGCTTTAAAGAACTGATTGCTCCGCTGCCGCTTAAGAAACTGATGGTGCACTGTGCGAACAGCGCCGCCGGCCTCAGGCTGAAAAAAGGCTTTTTCAACGCGGTCAGATTCGGCATCGGCATGTACGGCCTCCGTCCGTCAGCCGACATGACGGACGAAATACCGTTTGAGCTGCGCCCCGCTTTCACTCTGCATTCAACGCTGTCGCATGTCAAACTGATCAGAAAAGGCGAGAGCGTCAGCTACGGAGCGGAATACACAGCGGAAAAAGATACATGGATCGGGACGGTGCCTGTCGGCTATGCGGATGGCTGGCTTCGAAAGTTGGAAGGAACCGAAATCCTTGTAAAGGGAAAACGGCTGAAGATCGCCGGCCGGATCTGCATGGACCAATTTATGGTGGAGCTGGATCAGGAATATCCGCCGGGCACAAAAGCCACATTAATAGGCCGGCAGGGAGATGAATATATTTCCATGGATGAAATTGCAGGCAGGCTCGAAACCATTAACTATGAGGTGTCTTGTACAATAAGTTCCCGGGTTCCCCGTATGTTTTTGGAAAATGGGAGTATAATGGAAGTAAGAAATCCTTTAGTGCAGGAAAATAAAAGCAAATAGCTCATCTCATAATGGAGAATTCATAAAACAGCTTTGCTTGAAGAGTGAATAATGGTATCATTATCACTGGATGGATAAAAGAGTCGTATCCGTAAGTTTGGTGGAGGTGTATGTTTTTTGTCTGAATCCAGCGCAAGAACCGAAATGAAAATCAGCTTGCCCGAAAACCTAGTAGCTGAATTGGATGGTGTAGCGATGCGGGAGAAACGAAGCAGAAACGAACTGATATCACAAGCAGTGAGAGCGTATGTCAGCGAACGAACAACTCGTCACAACCGTGATTTGATGAGACGCGGCTATATGGAAATGGCGAAAATCAACCTGAATATTTCTTCTGAGGCTCACTTTGCGGAGTGCGAGGCTGAAACGACAGTTGAGCGCTTAGTCAGCGGAGGATAATCATTTGATTGTGAAACGCGGCGATGTTTATTTTGCTGATTTATCTCCTGTTGTTGGCTCAGAACAAGGCGGGGTGCGCCCGGTTTTAGTGATCCAAAATGACATCGGAAATCGCTTCAGCCCAACTGCTATTGTTGCAGCCATAACAGCGCAAATACAGAAGGCGAAATTACCAACCCACGTCGAAATTGATGCAAAACGCTACGGTTTTGAAAGAGATTCCGTTATTTTGCTGGAGCAAATTCGGACGATTGACAAGCAAAGGTTAACGGATAAGATTACTCATCTGGATGATGAAATGATGGATAAGGTTGATGAAGCCTTACAAATCAGTTTGGCACTCATTGATTTTTAGACATATGTGCAGGTTGCTCAAATCGAGCAACTTTTTTTGTTTTCAAAAAACATAAACGATATAATAGTGTAATAACAAAAAATATGTTGTTTTTTATCGGGAGGTAAGCGAATTTGATGTCGAATCAGACTGTATACCAGTTCATTGCCGAGAATCAAAATGAACTGCTCCAACTGTGGACTGACACACTAAGAGAATTAAGCGAGCAAGAATCATACCAGCTGACTGACCAAGTGTATGAAAATATATCTAAGGAATATATCGACATTCTTCTGCAGTCTGTTAAGGACGACAGCGCGGCTGAAAGCCAGATCAGCGAACTGGCGCTGAGAACCGTCCAAATTGGACTTTCTTTGAAGTTTCTGGCTACGGCGCTTGCTGAATTCTGGAAGCGTCTCTACACGAAGATGAACGATAAGAGATTGCCAGATCAAGAGAGTACGGAATTAATCTGGCAGCTTGACCGCTTTTTCAGCCCGATTAATACAGAAATCTTCAACCAATACTCAATCTCGTGGGAAAAAACCGTATCCTTGCAAAAAATTGCGCTGCAGGAGCTATCTGCGCCGCTTATCCCGGTGTTTGAAAACATCACCGTGATGCCGCTGGTCGGAACAATAGATACCGAACGTGCAAAACGAATTATGGAAAATCTTCTTAACGGTGTCGTCAAACACCGGTCACAAGTCGTGCTGATTGACATCACAGGTGTTCCTGTCGTTGACACGATGGTTGCCCATCATATTATTCAGGCGTCTGAAGCGGTAAGGCTTGTCGGTGCGAAATGCCTGCTCGCCGGCATCCGTCCGGAAATTGCTCAGACCATTGTCAACCTGGGCATTGATTTATCCCAGATTATTACTAAGAATACCCTGCAAAAAGGAATTCAAACAGCATTGGAAATGACGGATCGAAAAATCGTTTCATTGGGGGAATAACATTTGAGACATCCGAAAATCCCGATCTTGAAACTGTATAATTGCTTATTAGTGTCCATTCAATGGGAACTTGATGACCAAACAGCATTGACCTTTCAAGAAGACTTATTAAATAAAATATACGAAACAGGTGCCAACGGAGTCGTGATTGATCTGACATCTGTAGATATGATTGATTCATTTATCGCCAAAGTGCTGGGCGACGTCATTACAATGTCTAAGTTAATGGGGGCGAAAGTGGTCTTGACCGGCATTCAGCCCGCTGTGGCAGTGACGCTGATTGAACTTGGAATCGCACTTGAGGAAATCGAAACTGCGCTCGACTTAGAGCAGGGGCTTGAGACATTGAAGCGGGAATTGGGGGAATAGCGAATGAACGACCAATCCTGTGTAAAAATCATGACAGAATGGGATATTGTGGCGGCCAGACAACTGGGGCGAAATGTTGCAAAAGAACTGGGTTTCGGCACGGTAGACCAGGCTAGAATTACAACGGCTATTTCAGAATTAGCCAGGAACATTTATTTGTATGCCGGCAAAGGCCAGATTGGTATTGAACAGGTCGCTGACAGAGGAAAAAAGGGCCTGAAAATCATAGCGGAAGACCAAGGGCCGGGAATTCCTGATATCCGTAAAGTCATGGAAGACGGATTTTCAACGTCTGGCGGACTAGGAGCGGGACTTCCTGGTGTTAAAAGGCTGATGGATGAATTCAGTTTAAATTCCGTATCGGGGGAAGGAACAGAGATACAAGCCATTAAATGGCTTCGGTAGGAGGTAAGAAAGTGGATTTTAGGGAGGTTATTGAGCAGCGGTATCATCAGCTGCTTAGTCGATATATAGCTGAATTAACAGAAACATCTTTATATCAAGCACAAAAATTCAGCCGAAAAACAATCGAGCATCAAATTCCTCCGGAAGAAATCATCAGCATTCACCGAAAAGTGCTGAAGGAGCTGTATCCGAGTCTCCCGGAAGATGTTTTTCATTCGCTGGATTTTTTAATAGAAGTCATGATTGGATATGGAATGGCTTATCAGGAGCATCAAACCCTCAGGGGAATACAGCAGGAAATTAAATCAGAAATTGAAATCGCGGCGAATGTCCAGCAGACGCTGCTCGGAACAAAGATTCCGCAGGAAGAAGCGCTGGATATCGGTGCCATCAGTGTGCCCGCTAAACAGATGAGCGGTGATTATTACCACTTTGTCAAAGACAAGGAATCCATTAATATCGCAATCGCGGATGTGATCGGAAAAGGCATTCCGGCGGCTCTTTGTATGTCCATGATTAAATACGCGATGGACTCTTTGCCGGAAACGGGCATACATCCTTCTCAGGTGCTGAAAAATTTAAACAGGGTTGTCGAACAAAACGTTGACGCCAGCATGTTTATTACGATGCTTTATGCCAATTACAATATGGACAAGCATCAATTTACATATGCTTCAGCGGGACATGAACCGGGATTCTATTATTCTCAAAAAGACAACACGTTTTACGATTTAGAGGCCAAAGGGCTCGTTCTTGGCATCTCCCAGGATTATGACTACAAACAATTTGATCAGCATCTCGATAAGGGCGATATGATTGTTTTATTTTCTGACGGCGTCACAGAATGCAGAACGGAAAACGGTTTCTTGGAGCGTCCTGATCTGCAGAAACTCATTGAGGAACATATGTGTTCCTCTGCGCAGGAAATGGTCAAAAACATTTATGACAGCCTCCTCAAATTGCAGGACTTTCAGCTTCACGATGATTTTACGTTAATTGTTTTGCGAAGAAAGGTTTAGCATCAGCCAGCCGGGGGTATACAACAATTAATGATTTGAAGGATAATTTGAGGTGATAAGAATGAATATAAATGTTGATGTGAAGCAAAACGTGAATGATACACAAGTAAACATTGCAGGAGAAATAGATGTATACTCAGCTCCGGTGCTCAGAGAGAAGCTCGTTCCTCTGGCAGAACAAGGCGCTGACTTAAAAATTTGCCTGAAAGATGTCAGCTACATGGACAGTACCGGACTCGGCGTCTTTGTAGGCATCTTTAAAACAGTGAAAAAACAAGGCGGGTCGCTGAAACTTGAAAATCTTTCTGACCGGCTGATTCGTCTGTTTGAGATTACAGGTTTGAAGGACATCATTGATATTTCTGCAAAGTCAGAAGGTGGAGTGCAATGAAGAATAATGCTGATTACATCGAAATGAAAGTGCCGGCCCAGCCTGAATATGTAGGGATTATAAGGCTGACGCTGTCAGGCGTCGCAAGCAGAATGGGCTATACGTATGATGAAATTGAAGATCTGAAAATCGCAATCAGTGAAGCGTGTACGAATGCGGTTCAGCATGCTTACAAAGAAGATAAAAATGGTGAAGTGTCAATCCGATTCGGTGTGTTTGAAGACCGTTTAGAGGTCATTGTGGCGGATGAAGGAGACAGCTTTGATTTCGACCAAAAGCAACAGGATCTAGGGCCGTACACACCTTCGCACACAGTTGATCAATTATCAGAAGGAGGGCTCGGTCTATATTTAATGGAAACGCTTATGGATGAAGTCAGAGTGCAAAACAACTCCGGCGTCACCGTAGCGATGACAAAGTATTTAAATGGGGAGCGAGTTGATCATGACACAACCATCAAAAACTACGAAACTAACTAAGGATGAAGTCGATCGGCTCATAAGCGAATACCAAATAAATCAAGATGAACAGGCGCAAGAAACGCTTGTGCAGGTATATACAAATCTTGTTGATATGCTTGCGAAAAAATATTCAAAAGGCAAAAGCTTCCACGAGGATCTTCGCCAGGTCGGCATGATCGGGCTGCTGGGAGCGATTAAGCGATACGATCCGGTGGTCGGCAAATCGTTTGAAGCTTTTGCGATACCGACGATTATTGGTGAGATTAAACGTTTCCTCAGAGATAAGACGTGGAGCGTTCACGTACCGAGACGAATCAAAGAATTGGGCCCAAGAATCAAAATGGCGGTTGATCAGCTGACGACTGAAACACAAAGGTCGCCGAAAGTAGAAGAGATTGCCGAATTCCTCGATGTTTCGGAAGAAGAGGTTCTTGAAACGATGGAAATGGGCAAAAGCTATCAAGCCTTATCCGTTGACCACAGCATTGAAGCGGATGCGGAAGGAAGCACCGTCACGATTCTTGATATCGTCGGATCACAGGAGGATGGATATGAGCGGGTCAACCAGCAAATGATGCTGCAAAGCGTGTTTCATGTCCTTTCAGACCGTGAAAAACAAATCATAGACCTTACGTATATTCAAAACAAAAGCCAAAAAGAAACTGGGGACATTCTCGGTATATCTCAAATGCACGTCTCGCGTCTGCAGCGCAAAGCTGTGAAGAAGCTCAGAGAGGCCTTGACTGAAGATCCCTCGATGGAGTTAATGTAATGATCCAGGTTGAAGAAAACGAGCATATTCAAACTCTTGTATTCCAACTGAATAAAGAAGGAAAATCGATTTGCGGCGACAGCTTTTATATGAAAGCTGATGATAAGGAGTTAATTTGCGCGGTAGCTGACGGACTTGGAAGCGGATCGCTTGCCAACGAATCTTCCGCAGCAATCAAAGCCTTAGCGGAAAACTATGCGAATGAAGACGTACAAAGCATTATTGAACGCTGTAATCAGGCGATGAAACACAAAAGAGGCGCTACAGCTTCTATCCTGAAAATCAATTTTAAACAAAGGCAGTTTACGTACTGCTCTGTCGGAAACGTACGGTTTATTCTGCATTCCCCGTCTGGTGACAGCTTTTATCCTCTGCCGATTTCAGGCTATTTATCAGGAAAGCCGCAAAAATACAAAACACACACCGCCACCTATGAAAAGGGTTCAAAGTTCATTATACATACCGATGGACTAAACGTACCCGATATCCGCTCCCATTTGAAAAAAGGCCAATCGGTAGAAGACATATCGAATTCACTGAAAATGTACACAACATCGAGAAAAGATGATCTGACCTATATTCTTGGACAGCTGTCCTAAGAGATCAGAAAAAGAAGCTGGACATCCGGCTTCTTTTTTTGTAATGGTGCGCTCAATATGTGGAAACTGCCAGCAATCAAACGGAATTTTCTGGGCGTTGAAGAACAAAGAAAGTTACGGCTGCCCAGCTGTCTTTTTTTATGTGTTTCTTTCGGTTTTTGATACACTAGAGAAAGAACGACAAAATTGGAGGCTATGGTTACATGGAAACGTCAGCCCTTTTAAAACAGCAAATTGCGAAAGAAATCGGTTTGTCACAAAAACACGTTGAAAGTGTCATCCGCCTGCTTGAAGACGGCAACACAGTCCCGTTTATCGCCCGATACCGAAAAGAGCAAACGGGTTCAATGGATGAGGTTCAGATTCAGACAATTTCTGAACGCTGGCAATACATACAAAACTTGAATCAGCGAAAAGAAGAAGTTATCCGGCTCATTGCAGAGCAGGATAAATTAACAGATGACTTGAAACGTAAAATCGAGCAATCGGTGAAGCTTCAGGAAGTGGAAGACCTTTACCGCCCGTATAAACAAAAACGCAAAACAAAGGCGACAGTCGCGAAAAGCAAAGGCCTCGAGCCGCTTGCCGAGTATATCCTGACACTTCCGCAAGATAACCGTCTGGCAGAAGCCGCAGACCAATATATCAGCAAAGAAAAAGAAGTGTTCACACGGGAAGAAGCGATTGAAGGCGCCAAGCACATTATTGCGGAACAAATCTCAGACGAGCCAAGTTTCAGGAAGTGGATTCGCCAGGAAACCTTTAAAAAAGGAACCATGAAATCTGCAGCCGGAAAGTCGGCGGACACAGACGAAAAAAATGTGTATGAAATGTATTATGAGTACGAAGAACCAATCGCAAAAGTCGTTCCGCACAGAGTGCTGGCGATGAACCGCGGCGAAAAAGAAGACATTTTAAAGGTATCAATCGAACCGCCGGCAGATTACATCAAGGCGTATTTAGAAAAACAGATTATCAAAAACCGCACAACGTCCGTAAAAGAGATTTTGCAGGAGACGATTGAAGACAGCTATAAACGGCTGATCCAGCCGGCGATCGAGCGTGAAATCAGAAAAGAACTGTCAGAAAAAGCGGATGAACAGGCGATTCATATTTTCTCTGAGAACCTGAGAAAGCTTCTGCTTCAGCCGCCGATGAAAGGCAAAACCGTTCTCGGTGTTGACCCAGCCTTCCGAACGGGCTGTAAGCTTGCTGTGTCAGATGAGACAGGGAAAGTCTTGAAAATTGATGTCATCTACCCGCATGCGCCAGTCAACAAAACGAAAGAAGCCCATGAGAAAGTCAAAGCGATTCTCGAGCAGTATCAAGTCGAGATGGTGGCGATCGGAAACGGCACGGCGTCCAGAGAAACAGAGCAATTCATCGTCAATGCACTGAAGGACATGCCGCGCAAAATTTATTATGTGATCGTCAATGAAGCGGGAGCAAGCGTGTATTCGGCTTCTGAGCTTGCCAGAGAAGAATTCCCTGAGCTTCAGGTTGAAGAGCGCAGTGCCGTATCCATTGCGCGAAGACTTCAAGATCCGCTCGCGGAACTTGTCAAGATCGATCCGAAATCTGTGGGGGTCGGACAGTATCAGCATGATGTCAGCCAAAAACGTTTAAATGAATCTCTGCGGTTCGTCGTCGAAACAGTCGTAAACCAGGTGGGAGTAAACGTCAACACAGCATCCGCCGCGCTGCTTCAATATGTAGCGGGATTATCAAAGTCTGTAGCAGGCAACGTTGTTAAAAAGCGTGAGGAAATCGGGAAGTTTTCGAATCGAAAAGAACTGAAGGGCATCCCGAGACTCGGTGCGAAAACTTATGAGCAATGCATCGGTTTCTTAAGAGTGCAGGAAGGGACAGAGCCTTTGGACAGAACAGGCATCCACCCGGAAAGCTATAAAGAAACAAAAGCGCTATTGAAAAAGCTCGGTCTTTCAACAGAACAAATCGGCACGGCGGAATCGAGGGACAAAATCAATCAGCTGGCGCTTTCTGAAACGGCAAAAGAGCTTGGAATCGGCGAAATCACTCTGAAAGATATTTGTGAACAGCTGACAAGGCCGGAACGCGATCCCCGTGATGAGGTGCCTAAGCCTTTGCTGAAAACAGACGTCCTTCAGCTGGAAGATTTGAAAGAGGGAATGGAGTTGCAGGGCACCGTGCGCAATGTAGTGGACTTCGGAGCGTTTGTTGATATCGGAGTCAAACAAGACGGGCTTGTGCATATCTCAAAACTCAGCAATCAATTCGTCAAGCATCCTCTTGATGTCGTGTCCGTCGGTGACATTGTGACGGTTTGGGTTGACGGTGTAGATGTACAAAAAGGCAGAGTATCGCTGTCTATGATAAAATAAAAGCACTGCTTATGAGCAGTGTTTTTTCCTATAGAAATACCAGCATTGATTCAGCAGTTTGATTTGGTAATTATCTTTTTCAAGGAACGCTTTCTGCATCTGTTTTTTAAGCCAATTTGGCATAGGCTCATTCCTCCTCAGCTTTTATCATAAGAGGGACAGTATTACCATATTGTATGCGAACGGTGAATTGTCCCGTTCAATGTTTTTTAAGTGAGGTGCACCATGGATAACAAAGAGCTTCAAAAACTGACAGAGGATATTTCTGAAACGTATTTTAACAAGCCGTTCCGCCATCAGGCGCTTTTTAATGACAGGCTTAAAACGACGGGCGGAAGGTACCTGTTAACCTCTCATAACATTGAATTGAACAGAAAATACCTGATTGAACACGGCAGGGAAGAACTGATCGGCATCATTAAGCACGAGCTTTGCCATTATCATCTTCACCTTGAAGGAAAGGGGTACAAGCATAGAGACAGAGATTTTCGAGTGCTGATGCAGCAGGTCAACGCGCCAAGGTTCTGTACACCCCTTAAGAAAAAAACAGAAAACAAAAAAACTTATAGGTATATCTGTACGGCCTGCGGCCAACAGTATATAAAGAAACGTGCCATGAACCCTGACAGATACAGGTGCGGAAAATGCCGCGGGAAAATAAAAAGATTTTTTTCGTAAAAAAGGTTGACGAATATGGCAAGCCTATGGTACATTATAAAAGTCGTCGCGAGAGATAAATGAAAAACATTCATCTCTTGACACTGTAAATCAAGGCTGATATAATAATCCTTGTCTCATTATTCCACAGTAGCTCAGTGGTAGAGCTATCGGCTGTTAACCGATCGGTCGCAGGTTCGAATCCTGCCTGTGGAGCCATATTGGAGAAGTACTCAAGTGGCTGAAGAGGCGCCCCTGCTAAGGGTGTAGGTCGCGTAAGCGGCGCGAGGGTTCAAATCCCTCCTTCTCCGCCATCAGATTTCGATATAAGTTCTCAACCATCGGCCCGTTGGTCAAGCGGTTAAGACACCGCCCTTTCACGGCGGTAACACGGGTTCGAATCCCGTACGGGTCATTCCATTTTCGTTGGGCTATAGCCAAGCGGTAAGGCAACGGACTTTGACTCCGTCATGCGTTGGTTCGAATCCAGCTAGCCCAGCCATTTTTATTTTTGAAATTTAATAGCAAGAGCCATTAGCTCAGTTGGTAGAGCATCTGACTTTTAATCAGAGGGTCGAAGGTTCGAGTCCTTCATGGCTCACCATTTGTCTTTTTGCGGGTGTGGCGGAATTGGCAGACGCGCTAGACTTAGGATCTAGTGTCTTACGACGTGGGGGTTCGAGTCCCTTCACCCGCACTTTATTTACAAAGTGCACGCAAATTGGCTTTACTAGGTTAAGAGCCTAATAAACCAGCACAAACAATTTAATGATCACGCGGTCGTGGCGGAATGGCAGACGCGCTAGGTTGAGGGCCTAGTGGGTGAATAACCCGTGGAGGTTCAAGTCCTCTCGGCCGCATCAATGATACCAAGGGTTGTAGACCCTTGGTATTTTTTGTGCTTAATTTTAAATGATCTACTGCCCACTTATTTGAGTAAGTCATCAGCATTAGATACGGATAAACATTTTAGCATTTATTAGTAGTGACTAATACCTCAAACTCCAAGTTGCAAAAGTAGAGAAAGAATTGCTAAACATGGAAGAAAACCAAGATGCCTTGTTATATTGTAAGCTATTGGAATTTAGGCGCGAGATAATGTTGAGTTATATGGAATCTAAGGAAATGGAAGATCTCCATAATGCTTATGCCATGTTGGAATACTATTTTATTTTTTTAATCACTCAAGATATTTAGAGAGTATGAAGAGTACGCTTTCCAAACTGTGCGTTGTCAATTTATTGTAGCAGGAAACCTGATCGATTCTTTAGAATATGAAAGAGCCTTGGAACAATTTTTGAATTCTTAAGAAGTTGTCAAGGAAAGTAACATAGATCATTTAATTGCAATGTCACACATGTAATATTGGAATTTGTTATGATGAATTGAAGGAGTATAAAAAGGCTTCACAACATTTAATCTTGGCGTTAGAAATTTTTGAAAAATCAAAACATAGTGTCCTGACAAAGACTTTATTCACTTTAACCTATGTTGAAGCAAAACAACAAAGTTATGATGTTGCTTTGATATACTTTAGGAAAGGGCGATTTATTGCCGATAAAAGTGATGATAAGGAATACTCAGCGAAATTCAAAATATTAGAGGGATTATTTTTTCTGATGGTGAGACTCAATTAATAAAGAATGCATTTTCATATCTGGCTTCGAGAAAAATGTTTGCTGATGTTGAAAATTTTTCGATTGAAGTCGCTGATTATTTTCATGAACAAGGAAATTTAATGCTCTCTAATGAATATTATCGTATGAGTATTGAAGCAAGACGAAAAATTAAAAAAGGGGAGATTATTAATGAAAATCAGCCGGATTCTATTGGCTGCAGTGATTTTAAGTAGTGTATTTTCAATAACTTATCTGCAAAGTGATCATAATACTGAGATCAAAGTTGCCGCAGATAGGGTAGGGGCATAGGTTACTAATATAATTATAAAAATCTTAATCTTTTTGATTAAGCTTTTTATAAAAAATAGATACGAAAAGAAGGAAAGTGAAATGGAATACTCATTATTAGAAAACGGCATAGATTCATTAAAGAAAGCTAAAACTAACATAGAAGAGTTTGAGAAGTATCATAAGGAAAGCAGTTATCACTTTTTAAAAGATGCGATTATATTTCTTAATCATGGAATAGAAATTTTATTGAAATACATATTGTCAAAGCAAAATGAATCATTAATATTTACTGATATAAATTTATATATGGAAGCAAAAGAAAAGTTAAAGAATGAAAGTAAGGGTAAGAAAAACCCGTTTGAATTTAATAACAAGCGAAACGTTTTTGACGTTGATTTGGGCAACGTCAATAAAAAGAAACAATTGTATACAATTAGTTTGAATGAAGCGATTAAAAGAATTAAGTTTTTACTTGATATAAATATATCAGAAGATGTTGAGACGGCAATAATACTTATTAATGACTATCGAAATCATATAACACATCATTCAATCATTTTAGATGAACCCAGTGTTAATGAGTTAGTTGAGAAGATAAAATTTTTATATAGTCATATACTTGATTTTTTCCAAGAACATATCACAGAAAGAAACGTAATGAAGGAAGTAGATGCGGAGAGATACCTGTATACAAAGCAAGAATGGGAACAATATCAAAGAGATTTGGAAGATTTTCATTATGAGAGGGCAATGAGTCGTATATTCTAGATGCTGATGAAATGTAGTGTTAATTGGTCTCAGTAAGGTGCCCAATTGGTGCCCAGAATTCATGAAAAATGATGAAAATAGGTGTAAATAAAATAATCAGATGCTGTGGTTAAAAGCTTTTGTAACCCATGATACGTTTTTACTAGGTTGAGGGACTCGATTTAGATGAAGATACTAAAACATATTGGTCTCTTTTTTTGTTGTTGGAGTGAGTTATTAAATCTCCTTTAGGAGTTCATGACATGGCACCATTGACGAGTAGGGACACCCAATACCGGTAAGTATAGATATTTTTCTGGCTACTTTAAAAAGATAAAGAGCAAACCTTTTCAGGCTGATCTCTTTAAGTATGATACTCATACTGAACCATGACAAGTATACTGCACAGGTATTTCAATTTGTTCATTTAAGTTTACTGTAGCTGGTCTGGCCAGAACGATTATTTTTTATAATAAATAGATAATAGGTTTAAAATTGTAATCCAAATACATGAATAATTAAAATTACAATAGGCGGAATCAACAGCGATGGCAGGAGGTTCAAAGTTTTAAATTTTTTAATTCCCAGAATACTTAATCCTGAACTAAGGATTAGTATGCCTCCTACAATTGTTATTTCATTAATAAGATCTGTATTTAATGCACTTTCCATTAATTTTGCAAATAAGTATATTGAGCCTTGCCAGGTAAATAATACAACCGCAGATGTTGCTATTCCAAAACCAAATGTGGAAGCGAGCACAATGGAAGTGATACCATCTAACATACCGTTTGTTATAAGATAAGTATAATCTTCATGCAGAGCAGCATTAACAGGACCTAATATTGACAATGAACCTATACAAAATAATAAGATTGCAGTTGATAAACCTTCGGCTAAATTACTTTTGGAGAACTTGTTGACTAAATTGTTAAATCTTAGTTCTAGATTTATGCTCTGACCAATCAATCCCCCAATAGCTAAACTTACAATAAATAGAATTGGGTATTTACTATAAGGCAAATGCTGTGTAAAGGCATTGATCCCTAGTCCAACTGCGGCGAATCCCATTGCCTGCATAAGTATTTCTTGGTACTCATCTTTAATTCCTTTTTTGAATATACCTCCAATTAAACTTCCTACAATTATCATAACTGTGTTAAAAATTGTTCCAAACATAGGCTATCTCCTCCAATAATAGTTCCTTTCAAAAAAATAAACCCTCAAGTTGCTTGAGGGTCAAGTGGATGTAACAGCCATTAATTAAATTTATTGGATTGGCAAAAGTATTTCAGTCACATAATTGTCTGGATTATTAGTTACCCCATAATCAATCAGCGTTATTTCGATTGAGTCGCCAGCCAATTCATAATGATGCTTTTTCATATATGTAAGTAACATTTCGTAGTATTGTGCTGATTCTGGATGTGACCCTTTAAATCTAATTTGCAGATATTCTCTTGAGGGGAAAGTGATTTCAGATGAAATTATTTCATCTTCATCTTCCAGAACCATAAATATACTGGAATATCGGTCAAACTTATGTGATTTTATATTTGTTGCTGAAATGGATAATCCTACTTTCCCTAAAAATATATCTTTTTGGACCTTAAACTTTGTTCTCAATTCTGTTACCGGATACTCAATATCTTGGCCAAGAATATATTCATGTTGTAAATACGCCACACGCAGTTCAGGAAGTTTAATTTTTGAAATTTCTTCTAGCGGCATATTAACTGCGTCTTCCATTTGTTTAATGCGACGAGAGATCTTTCTCTCAATGCGTGCCAATTCCCTCTTTTTTCGGTCAATTTCAGTTTGCTGGTCTTTCAGCATCTGAATCAGAGTATCTACTTCAAGAGAATCATAAAAATCAAGTAGTTTATTTATTGGCAAACCTAATGTCCTCAGGTACTTAATTGTACTTAATCGTTCAAATTGTTGCGTGGAATAATATCTGTAGTTATTATGTTCGTCTGTAAATTCTGGTTTCAAGAGACCAATTTCATCATAATACCTAAGAGTAGGTATGTTTACATTGAATAACTTAGATACTTCTCCAATAGAGAAAAATTCCTTCATCCTAACAACCTTTCTGTTAATAAAGTGTGTTTAGTCTGTTTGTGTACACACACATTATATATGATGCAGTAACCTTAAAGGTAAAGTTTTCCCTTATATAGACGGCCGTAATCAAGATCAAGATTGAGTTGATAAATTTTATATCTATTCTTTATTTGATTTGAGGTGAATACAGATGGTTACTTTAGCGAACGTGGCACCAATGACATGGCATTAACTGTCTGGCAATGAAAAGCACTATTTTATCTTACAAGAAAGAGATTAAAATCCTTAATCGATAAGAAGAAAAAGTTAGGACAGATGTTCATTATTTTGGCTCACCATTTTTTAACCATAATTAATATAAACGTATAGAAATGATGGAAAATGAATATAAGGAGTGTAATGAAAATAAGCTTTCATAACCAATGATACGGATTTACTATGTTGAGGGCCTAGTGGGTGAATAACCCGTGGAGGTTCAAGTCCTCTCGGCCGCATCAATGATACCAAGGGTTTTGACGCCCTTGGTATTTTTTTGTGCTTATTTTTAAATGATCTACTGACCACAAACTGCCCACTTACCTAAAGTAAGTAACCTGATTTATCAGCGATTTTCTTCTGTTTGGGGTGTAGCTATTCGGAAATATCACTTGTTTCCATGTCCTAAACGCTCTTTAATTGTTATGTAATCATCTATTCTATTAATAGCGAAACATGTTTATGTCTAAAATTATGTAATCTAATTGGTTGTAAGTCGAGCCCTTTGATGATATCTTTTTATACTGAAATACATAATTATTCACTGCAGTGTCCCCATATATAAACGAAACAATTGTTAGAGTTGATGAAGTAGATTACATTTAATGAGAATGGAAGGATTTTATGCTTAAGGCAATTATTCTGCTAATTTTAGGATTATCGGTTCTTGCAGCTGGTTTTTTAACTCTAAAAAGAGAATTGTTAATTGAATCTGTTTCTATATCTTCAGCTGATGAAGCCAAATCAGAAATGAAAAACATCTTTAATGACCATGGCTGGTTTTATCTGTCTGGAGTAGCCCTTTTCATGCAGTTTGTTTTTCAGGGTTTCCATTTTACATTTGAGTATGTTTTTCATGCATTTTTAATTAGCTCCGGAATCCAGTCACTATTTTATCTTTTTAATAAAAAAGAGCTGGGCTATAAAGTTTGTGCGGTTATTGTTGTTAGTTTTTTAGTGATTTATTTATAAAAAACAAGGTAAAAGAGTGATGAATCGTCCATCACTCTTATTTCTATTCAGCGTAAATCAACAATTCGACAAGAGGTGGCAGGCAATCTGAATCAGTATATTTACAATCTGAAACAGACTGGAAAGAGTCTACATTTTCACTGATAATGATGAATTATGCAAGGTGATGAATACAAAGATTAGAAGGGGTGATGAACAGGGCTAAATGATCGTGTTGGCTTTTGTTAAAGAGTACATCAATATGAAAAAGTAAAGGGAGAAGAGATATTTATCAAACCAAAATTAAAAATAAATAAATTAGATGACATAACACATTAGATAAATAAAATATGTAAGTCATTTCTTGTTCTACTAACGCACTTAAATGTCTATACTTCTACTTTATTATGGAATAAAAGCAAGTGTCAGTCAGATTGTTGCCATCTGCGGATAAATCATCATTTCTTAAAATGCCTTCGAATACAAAACCCAGTTTTTCTGGGATAGCTCGACTTTTAAGATTTGTTGATTCACACCTTATTTCAATTCTTCTAAATTTTAAATTGTTTAACCCAAAGTCAGCTAATTTCTTTACTGCTTCTGTCATATATCCATTCCCGCTAAATTTAGAATTTATCCAGTATCCAATTTCACATTTAGGAATGGTCCAGTTAATTCTCTGAAGGCTAATTATTCCAATAAAGTCATTGCAATCTCTATCAAAAATAAGGAACCGAAAACTCTCTCTCTTTAAAAAATCTATATGAGTATTTCTTACATTGATCTCTGTCTCTTCAACAGTTGGAAGTTCTTGAGCAAATGGTAACCACGCTTTTAATTCACCAAAGGAATCTCTAATTGCTTGGTTTACAATATTACCGTCTCCTGTTTGGTGTGGTGCTCGAAGAATGAGTCTTTCTGTTTCTAATTGTAAAGGAACATCTAACAACAAAGGATTCATTTGATTTCTCCTCTCTCCAAAATTAAATATTAAAAAAGAAAGTAATAAAAAAACTCTCATCTCCAAAACTAATTCTAAAGCACGAGAGTTATAACTTCTTGTTATCTCTCTGGAAGGGTTACTCTGAGATCCTTTTCTATCTCTTTCATTTGTTTATCGATGACGCCTCCAGTAAGAATTGAATATTCTTTATTCTCATCAAAGAATTTTTTCACTCTAGAGTAATTCACATTTAACCTCACATACATTTGATTTTGGTTTGCAATTCATCGATCTTATTAAATTCGTACTCATAATCACAGTTTTCTTCTAAAACAAAATTCATAGTTTCAAAGAAACTTTTTGCATTCTTTAACAGTGCTTCAAAAAAATCAAGTTTTGGTAATAATACTTTTTGTTTTTGGTGAATTTCAAATAACAAGATATCATTCGATATTGATTTCATTTTCAATAGAAGGGGTTGATCTGGAAAATAAGTTTCGCTTTTTCCTGTTTCAATCGCTTCTTCAATTAGATTTAAAAAATAAGCCCACAATTGGTCAACCAAGTCCCACATAGTGATATCAAGCAAATCTTGTTCACCATATTTTAAAATAATCGCCCCGGATAAATAGTAAGAGTCTAACTGTGGTTTTATGTTCCTTAGTCCCTCTATATTGCTAAGTGGAACAAAGTAATCGTCAATATTATTTTTTAAGATTGAAAGGTAGTTTACCTTCTTATTTGGCCTAAGAATTAATGATTGAATATAAAACATTTTACCTCTCCTATTTTTCCGGAGAATTGTCCTACTCTTCCTTTTTGAAAGCCAACAACATATTGTTGACCCTCATATGTTCCTCTAACTTGATAACTAAATTTAGTTCCTTTTTTTATTAACTCTTCACGGTTTTGTTTCATAATTGATTCTATCTCATCCGCCACATCGTTAACAGTCATCTCTTTATTAAGAAAAGATTGTTGAGACTTAATTGAACCATCCCATAAATTAGGATGATGGCGCTCTAAAATATGCTTCATTCCTCATTTGTCTATGAGGAATGATTGTCCTCCAAAAATGTATTTCTGCTTGAAACGTTTTAAGCTCGTTTCAACACCATGCGGGTTTGCTTTCTTTAAACCCCGTGTAGCAGACGAGTTCTTAAAAATTTTAAGTGCACATCTTTTACAACTATTAATCTTCTATATTAGTGTAAAATAATCTTACATCCCATTTATTACATATTAAGATTGGAGTTAAAAATGAAAAAAAGTAAGTTTATTTTAACAATTATTGTTTCTGTTGCACTGATAGTCTTTTTAGCATGGTTTATTTATGCTGGCACCCACCAACCTCCTATTTTGAAAGGGAATTCAAAAGATGGAAAATGGAGTGTTATCTATTCTCCTGAAAAAGACATAGATCTTGCAAGGCAAGACTTATGGGCGGTTCATATTACATGGAAAAGGGATTCTGAGTTTTCAATAAAAGAGGTTGTGTTTAAAGAAAATGGTGTTGTTGAGGCATCAGGTGATGCAACAGATGAACCTAAGAATGCAAAAGAAATAGCAGTAGCGATAATGGGAGATCCACCAAATACGAATAATGATTATACAGTAGAAGTTACTTGGGAAGAGAATGGGAAAACACAAAAAGACATTATTCAAGTAAATAAAGAGATCAAACGATCATTTGTTATTCCTAATGTAATAAAAAGAATTTTAAGTTTAGGATAAAGCTATAATACTCTCATGGCATAAAAGCAGGTAAAAAGCGCCTGCTTTTTTCATGTTTAATCTTAATTTTTCACCTTAACTGATTACTTCGAGCAGGGCTGTTACTAAGTAAACATCAATAATAAGGCAACTTTTTTAAAAAAAGACCGCTACTCCATTTTTACTCCTCAATAAGAATAAATCATTAAAAAACCTCATAATCAAAATAAAAAACACTGATATTTAAGCTTTGTAACAAAAAACACAGTTTCACTTTATTGAGATCCTAGTGGGTGAATAACCCGTGGAGGTTCAAGTCCCCTCGGCCGCATCCCAATAATACCAAGGGTTTAACCACCTTTGAAGATATTTTTTGTGCGGAAAACACGGTAACAAATGCACCGCATTGCGGAGTCAACAGGCATATTTGCACTAAAAAAGTGCTGACTTCTACGCAAAACCGTTGCGCGAGTCTGCACTTTAATAATGCGAGATACACTGTCCATTATTATTGATTTATGGGGAGTTTATGTTAATCCGCTCCTAGCCGCGGTGATACTTGGCTTTTAGAAGCTTTTTTTAAGTGGCTAAAACCGACAAATTTTTTGCCTTCTTCATCCCATAGGCGGAACTTTAACGACTTCAGACTTGTTGCCAGTGTAATGGTCGGAACGTTTTGCAATGGTTCAGTGTTGTTATGTGCTTTTTCAAGCTTATAGTTTGGGACTCTCGGGCTTAAATGATGAACATGATGGAAACCGATATTGCCTGTTAGCCATTGCATCACTTTTGGAAGCTTATAAAAAGAGCTTCCTTCAACTGCTGCTTTTACATATTCCCAATGCTCATCTTCTTCAAAATAAGAATCCTCAAACGTATGCTGAATATAAAATATCCAAATTCCAAGAGAGCCAGATATCATAAAAATTGGCACCTGAACCAGCAGGAAGTTTTGCCAGCCGATAGTCAAACATAAAAGTGCTGCTAAAGCGACAATCCCTAGATTCGTTACATACGTATTCATCCGTTCTTTGCGTTTTGCCCGTTTACGATTAAAACGATTGGTAATTCCGAAGACGTAAAGCGGCCCAATCACAAACATAACAAACGGATTTCTGTACAAACGGTACATGATTTTTGTCTTAGTTGAGGCTTCCTTATATTCCTCAACGGTCAGCACCCAAATATCGCCAGTACCTCGTTTGTCCAGATTGCTGCTTGTCGCATGATGGACAGAATGGTCGTGTGCCCAATGATCAAAAGGATGCAGAGTCAGAATGCCTGTTATTGTTCCAAGGATTCGATTCGCCCTTCTGTTCTTAAAGAACGAATAGTGGCAGCAATCATGAAAGATGATGAAGGTTCTTACTAAAAAGCCTGCCGCAACGACAGAAATGGCTAATGTAAGGAAATAAGAAATGGTCAAGCTCTTATATGCCAAATACCATAGCAGGAAAAATGGTACTAATGTGTTAATGATCTGAAAAATACTTTTTTGTAAATCAGACTTTTCATAGGGTGTAACCAGTTTTCTCAAAGTCCTTAGGTTTTGTTCATTCATTTTTTTAAAATTTCCCCTTCCCTGATGTTCTTCTAAGTATCGTAAACGATTATCTTTGAAGTCCCGGCGTCATACACCGCATATAATAAGTATCTTTCCCATTCATATGAGAAATTATTGGAAATACAAAACTAATTTCCAGTTCAAATAAACCTTTTAGCAGGACAGCCAGGATACAATCGGCGTATGAAAATTATACCCGGCTCTTTATCTGGCCAAACTCTCGTCCTGCTTCCCAATGAGAATCGGTTTATTTAGACCCGGGAACATGTTATTTGGGGCTGTCAAAATAAAGAGAGTTAAAAAACCTGATTACTATTGAGCTGTTTCTTCATTAAAAAGGCTTTGGGAATTCGGCAAATGGGGAATACCATGAGAGATCGTTTGAAAATATCTGAAGAAACAAAGCTTTAGCAGTAACAGCACTGCTTTTAAAAGAATATCGGAGACTTGAACAAGAAACAGCTGCGCTTTTTAAAGAAATCGTTAACAATTTCAATAATGAAGTACTATTTAGCAATGAAAAAGGTATGAAGACAGTTGCGATTCATTTCACGCTGTTTTCAAATCATAGTTGTTAATGGATCTCGTAGATATGTTTTAAATTCAATGGAGATTTAGATTCTATTTGTGCTTACCGCTTCTGAACCGAGAGACAATGTTTGAAAAATAACGCTATGAATAAAATGATAATTTTAATTTGCAATTATTTCCGATTCATGTTATGATAAAGAAGAATTATTTTTGTTCGGTGTAAAGGATAGTATGAATATTGACTTTTCGTCTTGATGATACTATGGGCAAGGATAGTATATATTGTGTGGTAACACACTAGGAGGCAATAAAAATGGAACAAGGTACAGTAAAATGGTTTAATGCAGAAAAAGGTTTTGGCTTCATCGAACGTGAGAACGGAGACGATGTATTCGTACACTTCTCTGCTATCCAAAGCGAAGGATTCAAATCTCTAGACGAAGGTCAAAAAGTAACGTTTGACGTTGAGCAAGGTACTCGTGGAGCTCAAGCTGCTAACGTTCAAAAAGCTTAGTCTTCAATCGTTTATACAAACAGGCTCTTTATATAGAGTCTGTTTTTTTATGTTCTCTGTAAAATACATAAAAAACCCTACTCAACGGTCGAGTAGGGTGATGGTAAAAGGTAATAGAAAAAGATTTAACGCTTTAAAGGTTTGTTTACAGTATAACATATTGGATTGACAATATGCGGAAAGTATATAAAATATTTATATTTCTTTCCTGTATTTTATTTTTTCACAAACCTGCCTTTAATTTAAATACAAGACAAGTCCTGCAAACCATGTTCAAATAACCACTTTTCCTGTTCCAAATACTTAGTAGCCGTAGTTCGGGCTGTTTAACGAAGAGGCAAAAACATATTGCGAAATTCAAAAAAGCCGGATTATTATTGATCGTTAAAATAACAGCTGATCCATCTGCTATCACAAGAGAAGTAACCCTTTTTCGCTTCCTTCACTCGTTACTCCATTCTTGCGTTGGCATGTGTTTCATTTCTAAAGATTTCTCTATTTTTATTGTTGATCATATATTTAGATGGTACAAACTCGTGTATCTAGAACACTTACGATTCACTGTCATAGTGAATATGAAAAATTCTTAAAGAGTAAGGGGAAATGGATTGATTTTTGCTGGAAATCATCACTTAAATATACCTAAAACAATGAAAGCCCTACCTCTCTTCCATCTCTACGGCTCCTTGTCCGTGCCAGTGTGAATCAGGATTGAAAAATCAAGTGACTATTTCGTTTTTTTCTTCAATGTTCGCAGAAGAAATGTAAATAATAAAAATGGAATAGAATGCAGAAATAACATAGAGGTTACTGTTCTAAAAGTAAGTTAAAGAAGTTGAATGTATTTGAAATGATTTATTTTACTCATAATATTATCAAAAAATTCAGGATATTTTTGAAATACAATACATTATCAATAATTAATCTTAACAAAAACTTTTGATTTGATTTTCAGTGATTCCTTTCATTAATTTCAGTTCACTAATCAAAAATTCATGTGCATGATCCAGCATTTTTTTTTCACTTGTATTAAGTGCTTTTTCTTTCTTCATACGCATTAAATCACGTACAACTTCAGCGCCTTCTAGTATATCACCCGTTTTTATTTTGTTCGTGTTTACTTGATACCTTTGTTTCCAAGGCAGCAACCTATCTGATTCTCCATGCTGAAAAATGTGTATAATGTGTTTTAATGCAAGTATATCAGTAACTGGTCGTATACTTGAACTCAGTAGTTTACGCACTGGAATCATAACTGTCATGTTACTGATTGACATTTTTATGACATAATACTGCTGTTTTTCCTCTAAAAATTCTTTTTCTTCTATGGCTTCAATTATACCTGCTCCGTGCATTGGATAAACAATGTTATCGCCAATTTGAAACATTACATACACCTCCATATATGGTACCTTCTTAAGATTACCATACATGTGGGTATATTATCAAATATTCTATAATAACATGGTTATTTTTTTATTGTCAATAACTTTTTTTAAAAAATCAGATCGAGCAAAAGCAACATCAAAACAATAGGGAACGTGCCGTAATTCCAATGAAGGAAAAGTCTATGGGTACGTGTATCCTAAAGCCGGCTCATTATTTTTTCATTGAAATGAGTTATTAAAATCTCCTTATAAATTCATGACTTGGCATCAATTCATGAAAATGGAAGGCGGGAGAGTGAAATGAAATCGGGATATGCTTAACAGTAAAACGTATCTATGCAATTAACGATGTTGCGAAGTAAGTGATAATTTCAATACCGGGTAGTTAGAATACAAAATTATTTCATTTTCAAGGATTTGATACTCCGTTAGATAAAGGTTATGTTATAATTTTTGGTAAAAAAGGAGGAAGCTGTTTTTATTATCTCGACTAAAAAAGATGAAGCATACTCCATTGTGTTTATGTTGATAAGCCACTATTAATTCGACATTTTATGAGGTCAGTTACCAACCGATATCTGTTAGTTCTTCATAAGAAATAGTGGTGTGCGGCTGTGATTGAACTGCATATTCATCATTCAATCACATAAAATGGATATGGAAATTTTAAAAAAACGGGATATCCATTTTTGCATTTTTATAAAAAGGAGTCATCACAATGCTAAAAAGATTTTGTCTGGTCTTGCTTACGTTAATAATGTCTATAGTTGTTATGCTAGTGGCTGCTAAAAATTCCCCTGGAGAGCATGTCATTTCATTTGATGAGCCTCGTGTCTTACTGATATCAATTGGAATCGTTGTATTTTTATTCATCCCTCCATTAGTTATGTCGTTTTTTGGCAACTTGATTGTAAGAATCATATCTGGAGTATATCAATGTTTTATCGTTTTCGCTTTTATGGGGGTAATTCCAATAGGATTTCTTATTCCCAATGGCTTTTTGACAATTCTTTTTTCTATTGTAGGAACTTTAGTTAGTATAGCTAGTGTTATAGTAACCTTACTAATTGGCAGAAATAAAGAAGTTACATTATAACTAATATAATTTCACTTTATCGAGGAAGAGGTTCACAGCCCTGCGGCTAATAAAGGACAGTGGCAGTTGGACAATTAATAAAGAAGAAGTGTGGAAAGGCAGTTGCTTTCCTGCAATAATTGAATAAATGACACCAAAACCACCTTGAAAACCTGTTTTCATGGTGGTTTTTTGGCAAAAATTGATGTGTTCATTTGCTCTCGTGAACTAACCATCAGCCATCATTAAGAAGTTATGTAAGTGGCACAATCCCACAATAAACGCATAGGGTAATATCATAAAATAAAAAATGTGGTGATCGAAAAATGTATTATATACCTGTTACACATCAATATCCTTATTATGTGTATGCACCAATGTGCTGCGATGGAAGGTCGGTTTATTGGATGAATCCATATAAAATGAAGCATGAAAACGCAGGCCAAAACCTTCACTTGACAGATTATGGGCCGAAACCATTTGTTATTAATATTAACAAAGCGACAAAACAAAACAATACATTCCGTACCGCGCTATGGACAGGAGCGCACCTGCAAGTTACTGTAATGAGTCTTGATATTGGAGAAGATATCGGTTTGGAAATGCATTCTAACCTCGATCAATTCTTGCGGATTGAGCAAGGGCGTGGGATCGTTAAAATGGGCAAAAGCAAAGATCAGGTAAACTTTCAACGAAATGTCTATGATGATTCAGCCATCGTCATACCTGCCGGCACATGGCACAATCTGATCAATACAGGCAATACGCCGCTAAAACTATACTCCATTTATGCCCCGCCTAACCATCCATTTGGCACGGTCCATGTGACCAAAGCAGATGCAGAAGCTGAGGAAAAGGAGCACAGTTCATACAAAAATTGAGCGGGTTAATGAGGCTTTTTCACAAAGTGTTTCCCAACATTTATCTTTTTCGGTTTTAACACAAACCATTTCCGGCGTTGTTTATGTGGATCATTTTTGAGAGGGAATGAATCACGAATAAAAAACATACCCAAAATAGCGGTATGTTTTTTATTCGTGAGTATTATGAATCAAAATCATTCCAATTATCTAAATAACGGTACAGTGTTGTTTTACTGATGCCCGTCTCTTTGGTAATTTGCTGAATGGTATACGTTTTGCTTTGATACATTTCCATCGCGCGTCGGACATTATGGTCTGGTTTCCTCGGGCGTCCTGTATTTTTCCCCTTTAATTTCGCCTCTTGAATTCCAAGCTTTGTGTTTTCACTAATCATGTCAAATTGAAATTCGCTGACTCTTTCTAAAAAATCGAAGAATATGGAACCGTTTTTCTTTGTGGTGTCCACTTTGTCTAATATTGAAATAAAGTGGCTTTGTTTCCTTTTGAAAAAATCAATGATATCAATTAGGTTTTTTGTAGAGTCCGCAATGCTGTATAACTTATAAATGATTACGGTATCTCCGGCATTTAAACTGTTGCATAATGACTCAAATTCTGGTCTGTTTTTTGCTGAATTTGTTTGTTCAATATAAATTTTTTCACAGTTGAACCCTTTAAGTGCGGTTATCTGTTTTGTTACATCCTGATCTTGACTAGACGGACGTGCATATCCAAAAATCAAATCATCAACTCCTGATGAATTTTGTATATTTCATTATAACAAAATAAGATGGATAGCACAGAATGCGCCGTCAGTTCCAAAATAGATCTATTTTGGAACAAAAAATTGTAGACATTTGAATTCTTGTTTGTTACATTCTAAATAGTTATAAACGACCCTGGCTTCTATGAGAGTTAGAAGTCAACAAAAAATAATCATAAAGAGGTGTACTGTATTTTATGTTAAAAAAATTAAATATGGAGTGGTTCTCAAATATAAGAGGGGACTTATTAGCCGGGATTGTCGTTGCTTTGGCATTAATTCCTGAAGCCATTGGTTTTTCTATTATTGCAGGTGTTGACCCGATGGTGGGATTGTATGCCTCATTTTGTATTGCGGTGGTGATTTCTTTTGCGGGCGGAAGGCCTGCGATGATTTCTGCGGCTACAGGGGCTATGGCGTTGTTAATGGGAACGCTGGTAAAGGATCACGGATTACAGTATCTGTTTGCTGCTACGATCCTGACGGGTATCATCCAAATCATATTTGGGGTTCTGAAAGTGGCGCGATTAATGAAATTTGTACCTCGATCGGTCATGGTAGGTTTTGTTAATGCGCTGGCCATTTTAATTTTCATGGCACAAGTTCCTCATTTTGTTGGTATATCCGGTCTGACATATGTGTTTGTCGGCATAACCTTAGTCATCATTTATTTGTTCCCGTTTATTACAAAAGCTGTTCCAAGTCCTTTAATAGCAATTGTATTTCTCACGGTCGTTTCTATTTGGGGTCATTTTAATGTTCAAACAGTTGGAGATTTAGGAACAATCAAACAAGCTTTGCCGAACTTTTTGATTCCCGATGTTCCATTAAACTTTGAGACGTTATCAATTATATTTCCGACTTCTATTGCTCTAGCTGTCGTTGGTCTGCTTGAGTCGCTGCTGACGTCTTCCATTGTTGATGACATGACTGACACAGATAGTAATAAAAACCGGGAAAGCCGAGGGCAAGGGATTGCCAATATCGTTGCCGGATTTTTCGGCGGTATGGCAGGGTGTGCCATGATCGGTCAATCTGTTATTAACGTGAAATCTGGAGGGAGAGGGAGACTGTCAACCTTTACGGCTGGTATGTTCCTCATGTTTTTAATACTCGTTTTAGGTGAATGGGTTGTTCAAGTTCCTATGCCTGCACTGGTTGGCGTTATGATTATGGTTTCAATTGGAACATTCGATTGGTCTTCAATCCGGACGCTTAAAAAAGTTCCGTTCACTGATTCGGTTGTCATGGTTGTCACAGTAATTACTGTAGTGGCAACAGATAACTTATCCATTGGTGTAATCGTAGGCGTCCTGTTAAGTGCTATTTTCTTCGCTTCTAAAATTTCACGAGTAAAGGTGGATTTGTCTTCTGTTTCTGAGAAAGAGGCTGTTTATGACATTAAGGGCCAAGTGTTCTTTGCTTCTGTTCAAGATTTTGTGAATTCATTTTCATATGAAGATGTAAAAGAGCGTGTTGTGATGAACTTTTCAGAGGCGCATATTTGGGATGATTCTGGTGTCGCCGCAGTGGATAAGGTTGTTTTGAAATTCAAAGAGAATCATGCAGATGTTGCATTGGTTGGCTTAAACGAATCAAGCCAACATTTGATTGAAAAGCTGGCTACTTACAATCATCCTAACGCACAGCCGTCAAGCCACTAAGGGGAAGGTGAAGGGGTATGTACCAAAATATTTTGTTGGCAGCTGATGGATCAGATCATTCCATTCGATCAGCAGAACATGCAATCCGTATAGCGAAACTGGTGCCTGATGCAAGAGTGGAAATCATTTTTGTTAAAGATTATTCAAAAGCGAAAACCGAAGTGCTTCATACCGCGAGTTCTGCAGAGTTAGAAATGGAAAGGCGTAAAAAGTTAGAGCCGATTTTAGAAAAATTTGAGCAAGCTGGTGTCCGGCATGATGTAATAATGAAACACGGAGAACCAGGCCCCACAATTGTTTCTTATGCAAATGAAAAACAATTTGATATGCTCGTAGTAGGCAGCAGGGGATTGAATTCACTGCAGGAGATGGTGCTGGGCAGTGTAAGCCATAAAGTTGCGAAACGAGTGAATTGTCCTGTGCTGATTGTAAAGTGATGGATGGAACAAGCCGATTTAATATAAAATCGGCTTGTTTTTTTACTGTTGTTAATTTAGCTGGGCACAAGTGATAGGTGGTTTTATTTACAGTCTCAAAACAGCACTTCGTATCAAAACGATCCGAAATCTAATTTTCACGCACTTGACTTTATACCGGTGGGGGTATATTATTGGTTCATAAATAAGAAGCAGTTAAAAAGGCGCTGTGAATAAATTTCTTACTTGGCTGTCGCATTCCTGCTTATTTTGATATTGATCTATGCCATGTCTAGACGTTATTATTCTGCAGGTATTTTTGTCTCAATAAAGAAGAATTAGTAGCCATGGATGTGACCATATTAGATAACATTCCATATGCGTATCTAAAACATTTTTATTTAGAGATTCCGCGTGATAAAATACACATAATAGTTTATGATAAGGCAGAATTAAATGTGGGAGTGTGTTTTCTAAAGAAGGTATTCATGTGAACAGTTATGAATTGCAAAAATTAATGAAAGAAAGGATTTCAACGATATGGAGTATGATCAAAAGGTTAAAAATCGCTTACGCCGGATAGAAGGACAAATTAAAGGTGTATTGACGATGATGGAGCAAGGAAAAGACTGCAGAGAAGTTGTGACTCAATTGGCAGCCTCACGCAATGCAATTGATAGAGCATTAGGGGTTATTGTTGGCACAAATCTTGAACTTTGTATTCGTGAAAGTTTGGACCAGGGAGAGGACACATCCAATTTAGTAAAAGAAGCAGTCGACTTACTGGTGAAGAGCCGATAAAAAATTCATCAACCTATCATTTTTAAGGTTGACGAATTTTTATATGTGTTATAATATACCCCTACCGGTATTTTAATGATTGAATTATAGCCTTAACTTTTAAAAAATTTTGCTTTCGATATACCCATAGGGGTAATTGGAGGTTAGGAGGATAAACATGACAGAACAAACAAAACGCACAACGATTGTCTTATTTAGCGGGGATTATGATAAAGCGATGGCAGCTTACATTATTGCAAATGGTGCAGCCGCCTATGACCATGAAGTGACCATCTTCCACACGTTTTGGGGATTAAACGCTTTACGTAAAGAAGAGCTGGTCCCTGTAAAAAAAGGATTTCTTGAAAACATGTTTGGAAAGATGATGCCTCGAGGTGCTGATAAGATGGGCTTATCTAAAATGAACTTTGCGGGTATGGGCCCTAAAATGATCAAAAATGTGATGAAAAAGCATAATGCGCTAACATTGCCTCAGATAATTGAGATGGCTCAAGAACAAGGTGTAAAGCTCGTAGCTTGTACGATGACAATGGATCTGCTTGGTTTGCAGGAAAAAGAACTATTAGATGATATCGACTATGCTGGTGTAGCAGCTTATTTAGCTGATGCTGAAGAAGGTACTGTTAACTTATTTATTTAATTGAAGAGAGGTGAATCGAATCCGATGGATAGCAGAGCCATCATCTATGCCATACTCATTTTGTTTTTCTATGGATATTGATTCGTAATTTTTCACCAGTAAAAGGTGTGAAACAAATGACAACGACAGTTTTAAAATCAGAGCTGAAAAGTAAAGGGATACAGTTTATAGATGTCAGAACACCTTTTGAGTTTCGTACAAAGCATATTAAAGGTTTTAAAAATATTCCCTTGTCAATACAGCCTCAACAAACAAATCAACTTTCGAAAGACAGGGAGATTTTCGTTATATGCCAAAGCGGCATGAGAAGTATGAAGGCGAGTAAGGTATTGAAAAAACAAGGATTTAAAAGTGTTACAAATGTAAAAGGCGGCATGAATGCATGGCATTAATATCGGTGAAAGGAAGAAGATCTCTTTTTTTGACGGATTATATACCCCTACCCCTATTAGATAAAAGGAGGAAATAACATGATACAAGCACATGTTGTATTAGATGCTAAAGGTTTAGCGTGTCCGATGCCTATCGTCAAAACGAAGAAGAAAATGAAGGATTTAAAAGCTGGTGAAGTATTAGAAATTCAAGCAACAGACAAAGGCTTTACGGCAGATTTGCAAGCATGGGCAAAAAGCACAGGTCATCAATATCTAGGTACTGAAACAGAGGGAGATCTATTTCGCCATTTTCTTCGTAGAGGAGGCGAGCCTGCATCAGAGAACGCATCTTCCATTCCGGACATTTCATTAGAAACTTTCAAGCAGAAAGTAGAAAGTGACGAGCCTCTTCACATTTTAGATGTTCGGGAGGTGGAGGAGTATGAAGAAGCCCATATCCCGGGTGTTGTGCATATCCCTCTTGGTGAAGTGGAAAAACGCTCTAGCGAGTTAAATAAAGATGATGAAATTTATATCATTTGCCATTCAGGAAGAAGAAGTGAAATGGCAGCCCAAACGATGAAAAAACAAGGTTTTAAAAAGGTAATCAACGTTGTCCCCGGTATGCGTGATTGGACAGGGAAAACAGAGTAATTAAAGGAGGTATATAAACATGACTGTACAGGCAACTACCGCAAAAGAAGTGACACAAAAAATTTTCAACAAAGAACCTTTATTCATTCTCGATGTGCGTAATGAAAATGATTTTAGCGATTGGAAAATTGAAGGACATGATTTTGAACATTTGAATGTGCCTTATTTCGACCTTTTAGATGGCGTGGAAGATATCTTAGGGAAAATTCCTTCCGATAAAGAAGTGCTAGTCGTATGCGCAAAAGAAGGTTCATCTGTAGTGGTATCCGAGATGCTTTCAGAAGCCGGTCTTTCTGTATCGTATCTTAAAGGTGGTATGAAAGCGTGGAGCGAGCATTTAGAGCCGGTAAAAGTCGGCGATTTAAAAGACGGCGGTGAGGTGTATCAGTTTGTTCGAATCGGGAAAGGCTGTTTGTCATACATGGTGATTTCCAATGGTGAAGCGGCGATGATTGATGCGACACGTATGGCGGGTGTCTTTATGGATTTTGCAAAGGAAAAGGGTGCGACGATTACCCACGTATTTGATACACACCTTCACGCAGACCATATTTCAGGCGGCAGAGTGATTGCCGAAAAAACAAAAGCAACCTACTGGTTACCGCCTAAAGATGCTGAAGAAGTGGTATTCGATTATCAGCCGTTGGAAGAAGGAAATGACATTGTCATTGGAAAAACAACGATTAGAATTCAACCAATATATTCTCCTGGACATACCATTGGCTCCACTTCTTTCATTGTTGATGGTCAGTATCTCCTTTCAGGTGATATCTTGTTTATCGATTCAATCGGCAGACCGGATTTAGCCGGTATGGCAGAAGATTGGGTAGGAGATTTAAGAAAAACGCTTTATAGCCGTTACAAAGCGTTATCAAAGGATTTAATCGTATTACCGGCACACTTTATGATCATTGATGAGTTAAATGAGGATGGAAGTGTGGCTAAAAAACTAAGTACATTATTTACCGAGAATCATGGTTTGAACATTGCGGATGAAACAGAATTTAGACACCTAGTGACAGATCATTTGCCTCCGCAGCCAAATGCATATCAAGAGATTCGCGAAACAAATATGGGGAAAATCAACCCAGATGAAGAAAAACAGCGTGAAATGGAGATTGGGCCTAACCGTTGTGCAATTCGGTAACACAAGATTCTATTAAAAGAGGAGAGATGAACATGAAATCAGATAAGGTATTAGATGCAAAAGGACTGGCATGTCCTATGCCAATCGTGAGAACGAAGAAAGCGATGAATGAACTGGATTCAGGTCAAATATTAGAGGTGCATGTAACAGATAAAGGAGCTAAAAATGATCTGGCTGCTTGGTCTAAATCAGGCGGGCATGACCTTTTAGAGCATACTGATGAAGGTGATGTATTGAAATTCTGGATTCAAAAAGGCTAATGAATGTGAAAGGGTATCGAATAAAAAGATACCCTTTTTCTTTGAAAAGGAGGAAACCAAAATGGATATTGCCTTTATCACAACTCTTTTCATTATAGGGTTTATTGGTGCCTTTATTTCCGGAATGATTGGTATTGGCGGATCAGTTATTAATTATCCAATGCTATTGTACATTCCTTCTTTAGTGGGAGTGATATCATTAACCGCTCATGAAGTTTCAGGGATAGGAGCTATTCAAGTCTTTTTTGCGACACTGGGCGGTGTTTGGGCTTATCGTAAGAGTGGGTTTTTAAATAAAGCATTAATCATTTACATGGGAAGCAGTATTTTTATAGGGAGTGTATTAGGAAGTTACTTTTCTCATCGCATATCTGAACAAGGAATGAACTTCGTATACGGTATTTTGGCTATTATAGCTGTTATATTAATGTTTATACCTAAAAAAGGACAAGAACATAGGGAAGGCGAAGAAGTCATATTTCATAAAGGGTTAGCTTCATCCTTAGCCTTTATCATTGGCGGGGTATCAGGTATTTTAGGAGCTGGTGGAGCTTTTATTCTCGTTCCTATTATGTTATCAATTTTAAATATTCCTGTAAGAATCACCGTCGCTTCATCTCTTGCGGTTACATTTCTATCATCTATTGGCGCAACATTTGGAAAGGTAATCACAGGACAGGTGCTTTTTGTACCAGCTTTGGTTCTTATGATCGCTAGTTTAATCGCTTCTCCTATTGGCGCAAAAGTTGGACAAAAGGTAAATACAAAATTCCTTCAATGGATTTTAGCGCTATTAATATCAGCGACAGCGATTAAAATCTGGTTAGGATTCCTTTAGGGATAAAATATTGAGCGTTAACCTTTTGAATAAGGCCCGAGGGAACGGCGATTATTACTGTGATGTTGCTCAAAAGAATAATGGTTATACCCTATACTGTTTACGCGAATGGAAAAATTTAGCCGTGTTTAACCTCTTAGAGGCTGAAGGTATGAGTCTGACAAACTGCTATATGTAAAAGAAAAACAAGCATCATGTGAAATGCTTGTTTTTCTAAAGACTCATTCACTTACTGCTGAGATGTTTCTTTTGATTAATATTGTATGCCACTAGACATACGGCGCTATAAAATACTAATGCGACACCCAGTAATAATATGATCCAATGAAAAGCACCAGATAATTCAATGGTATTGCTCACCACATTTAGTATGCTTCCAACTGATAGCAGAGCTAATAGAATAGGTGGATTTTTCAGCAAGTGATCACACTCCAAACTTAATATATTATGCTTTTTCCTTGTTATCCTTTATTTTGTAATAGGAGTTTTGTGTGAAAAAAGCACACAATCTACTCTAGACAAGTGATGACTGATTAATGAATCACCATGACGTCAATGAGTCGCTTGATTTTTTCATCGTCTCCTGTATCGATGTACACTGTGTCTTTATTATTAATGATATTCTCAGTCACTTCCTGCATGACGCCTTGATCTAAATCATCAGCGGAATCCCAGCGTAAAGGCACATTGTATACATGAATTGTGCCATCTCCGTTACCATGATAAGTGACTGATCCATCTACTAACCGAGAACCTGCTAACTGGATCACATCTTCTGGATAGCTGGCACTGGTGTCATCATTAGGATTGATGGGTTCGCCAGCCGAAATATGGCGAACATTCAATTCATCAATCTCTTGATTGGGTCCAAGCTGCAGCCAAACTCGGGCATATTCGATTTTTTCAGAAGAATATGCTGCCAATACATCGTCTTCTTTGCCTTTCTCCTCATTTTTTGCTTTTTCTGAAGAGGTGTCATCTGATTCAACTGTTGCGGATTCTTCTGAGCCCGTTGTTGGCTCTGATTCATCTTTGCTTATTTTGTTGCTGTCTTCATTATCATTATGATCTTCGTCAGTTTGTGCAGCAGTATCATCATTTGAAGTTTGTTTTGATTCTACGTTCTTACTGCCCGCACACCCAGCAAGCAATAAGGCGAGCAGCAGCAGGGCGGCATTGCAGTAAAATATCTTTCCGAGTTTCCTCATTCTTTCATTCCTCTCATCAACTAGGTTTCATCTTCATGTAAAAGTCATGGATCTAAATATTACCATACAATAGATATGATCGTTTGAAATTTGTTTGAAAAGAGATTTATGGTTAGCTTCGTACTTAAGAATTCTTAAGAACTTTTGCCCCTTTTTCTTCAGGTTTTCAATCTATGAGCGCAATAGAGAAAAAACGTATCTTTGGAAGTGGCAAATGAAGAACAGCTTCGAGTTCTCCGGCCGCATGAAAAATATCGAGGACAGCAAACTCTTGGTACTTTTGATGTTTTACCTCGCCTTACTTTGCAAATCGCCATGCAGCAGCCACACACATGATAACGGCGATATTCACTGCCACGAGTGCCCAGCCTACTTTTTCGTGCAGAATCACTGAGGCAAGCAGCAGGCCAAAGAATGGCTGAAGAAGCTGCAGCTGCCCAACCGCCGCAATTCCGCCTTGGGCGAGACCTCGATACCAGAAGACGAAGCCGATCAGCATGCTGAATAAGGATACATAGGCAAGACTGAGCAGCGCTGGTACCCCGATGCTCGACCATGAGTCCGGTGTAAAAAAGAACGATAAAGGCAGCATAAGAGGAAGCGACAGAACGAGTGCCCAAGAGATCACCTGCCAGTTCCCAAGACGTCGAGAAAGCCTAGCGCCTTCTGCATAACCAAGTCCGCATACGATGATAGAAGCCAGCATGTACGCGTCACCGAGCGGGGATGATCCACCTCCCTGAAATAGGGCGAAGCCTGCTACTAGTAAGCTGCCAGCCGCTGAGAACATCCAGAAGACTGGCCGGGGACGTTCACCTCCGCGGAGTACGCCGAAGACCGCTGTTGCAAGCGGAAGAAGCCCAAGGAAGACAATGGCATGTGCGGAGGTGACATACTGAAGCGCCAAAGCTGTCAGCAATGGGAACCCGATCACCACGCCGAACGCTACCACCAATAATGAAATGATATCGCTTTTAGCAGGATTCTGCTGCCGGAAGATGAGAAGGAGGCCTCCAGCCAATATACCAGCTATCGCAGCGCGGCATACGGTGAGGAACAATGGGGTGAAGTCCGCCACAGCCAAGCGGGTTGCCGGCAGTGAGCCGCTGAAAATGAGGACGCCTATAAAACCATTTATCCAGCCATTTGTTGTTTTGTTCATTGCAATCACTCCAAATATATGTCTTTTTAATGATCTGGATTTTCTTAACAAAACCAGCATCTAAGGATTACAATGACTATAAACTGGAATTGACCTTTCATAAACAGCCAGTTTTCATAAAAAAATGCATACCAGTTAGGAGAACAATGTGTAAATGGATATCACGCCTTTTTTAAATAGAAACCTGGATATTCCGCTTTACCAGCAGCTTTATCAGGATTTCAAAGAAAACATGCATCAGGGGCGTATTCAAAAAGGAATGAAGCTCCCTTCAAAAAGACTCTTGGCGAGTCAGCTATCCATCAGCCAAACGACTGTAGAACGTGCCTATGAACAACTTGCTGCTGAGGGCTATATCGTGAGCAAGCCAAGAAGCGGGTGGTTTGCTGATTATGACGATTCTGATTTTGCTTATGGTAAAATGCCGCGCACATTACCCATTCAACAAAAAGAGCAGGAACATAAAGAGTGGATTGATTTTCACTATGGAAATGTAGATTCTTCTTACTTTCCTTTTTCCGCATGGCGAAAAAGCATGGTCAATAGTTTAGACCAATATGGACACGAACTTTATCGGCCGGGACAAGTTTTAGGAGAGTTTGAGCTGAGGACGCTCATTGCAGAGTACCTGTATCAATCACGGGGTGTTCATTGTGTCCCTGAACAAGTGATTATAGGAGCCGGGAACCCTATTCTTCTCCAAATCTTGTGTCAAGTTTTTGATCAGAATATTTTCATAGGATATGAGGATCCGGGTTATCCGAGAGCACGCGAGATTTTCGAAGCCAATCGTATGAATATCCTTCCTTACCAGTCGATAATGAAGGAATTTGTATACAGACGATCAAAGAACAGCAGCCAAATCTTGTGTATGTCACGCCTTCTCACCAATATACACTTGGAACCATTATGACGATTAACAGAAGAATTCAGCTGCTTAAATGGGCTGCTGAGAATCAGTCATTTATCATAGAGGATGATTATGATGGGGAGTTTAGATACACCGGACAGCCGGTCCCATCCTTACAAGGGCTTGACCAGCATAACCGTGTCATTTATATGGGCACTTTTTCTAAGTCTCTCCTTCCCTCGCTGCGTATCAGCTATATGATTCTTCCTTCGTCTCTTTTAAAAAAAGGCCATGAAATCGCGTCTTTATATAAGCAAACGGTGTCCTGCCACAGTCAGCTCACGCTAGCTGACTTTATAAAAAGTGGAGAGTGGCAAAAACACATCAACAGAATGAGAAAGCTTTACCGGAAAAAAAGAGCCATTTTACTAGAGACTGTGCAAAGAGAATTAGGAGAGCATGTCAGGATTCGCGGAGAAAACTCTGGACTTCGCATCTTACTTGACGTTTATTTGCCATTTAGCGAAAAAGAGTTAATTGAGAAGGCAAAGGAACATGGAGTGAAAATTTATCCTGTTGCTTCTTCTTATCAAAATCATCCCCCTGCTAAAAGGGTGTCGCTTGGATTTGCAGGGGTTCCCGAATTAAACATACCAGAAGGGATAAAAAAACTGAAAGCTGCCTGGAAGATATGAGAGCTGTCAGCTTTTCCATTCAGGAGGAATGTGAATGTAATAAGATTTAGCATACCAATTCACACTGCTGCTTGAAGGAACCGCTTCTATGACCACATTGATAGGTGCTGAAAAAGCAACGGAATACTCTATTGCGATGGCTCGGACAATCATCCGGCATATTTCATCATGTTTTTCGTTGAACATGTCGATTGTCCATTCCGCTCGGCCGTATGAATGTACCAAGGAATTTACTTTTTTCGTGCGTTTTAATATGTAGTTCAACAAACTTCCTAACATGCAAGACGCGATTTGGATATGAATCAACCGAAGCTATGTTGACAAATGATCTACAACAGATTATTGGTGGCCGCCAAGTTACTCATAAAAGATGGATTGAGACATAGATCCCGACTGGCTCATCAGGTGAATTGAATGTTTATCACAAAAGGTTATCTTTATGAAATAGAGTGGTATCACAGCCTGCTTAAAGAAATGATTGACGAATACTTTTAAAAGCATGTTTTTAGCCAGAAAAATCTATTATGGTATAGTTTAAATATAACAAAATATTTGAAATGAGGAATGGTATGAATAGAATTGAAAAACATAAGAAATTTAAAGCGAAGGTCATTCTGCAAGTCATCATGGTCATTATCGGAGGAATGATAGCGGCATATGGATTAGAAACAGTTTTGATTCCAAACAGTGTTTCTGATGGAGGGGTGACAGGCCTCAGCATTGTTGGGTCACAGCTGTTCAATGCACCGCTGGGAATTCTGATTGCTGTTATTAACATTCCGTTTGTCTGGTTAGGGTATAAGCAAATTGGGAAACGCTTTGCCTTATTATCAATTATGGGAATCATATCACTCGCCGCGGGGACAAGTTTTTTCCACCACACACCCGCTATCATAGAGGGAGATACCTTGTTAATCACTGTTGTTGGCGGGATTATCCTTGGAATCGGAATGGGGCTGGCGTTGCGTAATGGCGGCGCATTAGATGGAATTGATATGCTTGCTGTGCTGTTATCCCGAAAGCTGCCATTCGGAACGAGTGATCTCATTTTATTCTTAAACCTTTTTGTGTTTATTTTTGTTTCCATTGTATTTGGTTTGCAAGGGGCATTGCTTTCAGTCATTGCTTACTACATTGCATCGAAAGTCATTCATGTGGTTGAGGAAGGATTAAGCGGTTCTAAAATGTTTCAAATTATTACAACCCAACCTGAATTGATGGTGGAGACCATACGTGATCAATTAGGCCGCAGCGCTACATATAAAGAAGCTTACGGGGGGTTTTCCCATGAGAAATTCAAAGAAATCACATGTGTCATCAACCGCTTAGAAGAAACCAAACTAAAGGAAATTATTAATGAAATTGATAAAACTGCCTTTGTTACCGTTTATGATGTAGCTGAAGTGAAGGGCAGCAATTTTAGAAGGGTCAATCATCATTAGAAACAAATCATATGCATTGTTTGAACACGACATGCAGCCCGTGACACATATGAATCTGTCTGAAAAGAGGCAAACCTGTTCCTCGTATAGATGACATGAGTGAAACAATTCCTAAAATCCTGTCTTTAACAAGCGGGATTTTTTTGTTCAGGTAAATCGTTGATGTTCTTAAATGGAGTCTTCTAATGAGATACACTAAGAAATCAATATTTTTGAATGTTTTATATAAAGGATTGATTATATAAACAAAAGATTATATAATGACGTTGTGAACAAATGTAATGTTCACTTGCTATTGATGACAAAATCTTCAAACATCCATCCAACCTAATGGATCATGTATAATAACTCGGCCTATATATAATAATTTGATTATGTATTGAGTTGAAGGAGGAGTTCATTTGACTGTTGATACAAAAATAGGGATTGCTGCAATGACCAGCTGTTTAAAAATTCTTAGTGATCAAACAAGGCTGATGATGATGAAATTATTTCTTGAGAAAGAATATTGTGTGTGTCAATTGGTTGATATGTTCGACACGAGTCAGCCAGCCATAAGCCAGCATTTGCGGAAATTAAAAAACGCAGGATTTGTAAACGAGGATAGAAGAGGGCAATGGCGTTATTATTCAATCAATCAATCATGTCCCGAGTTTGATACATTGCAATGGGTCTTACATCGAATCGATCAAGAGGACGAATTGTTACTGCACATCAAACAAAGGGAAACTCAAGCGTCTTGCCAATAAGGAGGTATTAGATTGACTTCAGTCATTTTGGCGTTATCCATATTTTTATTAACTTTAGTATTGGTCATATGGCAGCCGAGAAACTTGTCTATCGGGTGGTCAGCCTGTGGAGGAGCTGTTTTGGCTCTAATAGCCGGAGTTGTCAATTTTCATGATGTGTTAACTGTGACAGGTATTGTTTGGAATGCGACATTGGCTTTTGTGGCCATCATTATTATATCGTTAATCCTTGATAACATCGGTTTCTTTGAATGGGCAGCGCTTCATATGGCAAAGGCTGCAAAAGGAAACGGTGTGCGCATGTTCATTTATGTATCTATATTAGGAGCTATCGTCGCCGCATTATTTGCAAACGACGGTGCCGCCCTTATATTGACACCGATTGTATTAGCGATGGTCAGAGCATTACATTTCAATGAAAAATTAGTTTTTCCTTTTATCATTGCCAGCGGGTTTATTGCAGATACGACTTCGCTTCCGTTAGTTGTGAGCAATTTGGTCAACATCGTTTCAGCGGACTATTTTGATATTACATTTATTGATTATGCATCCAGAATGATTGTCCCTAACTTGTTCTCATTACTGGCGAGTATCATTGTGCTTTACCTTTTCTTCAGAAAAAGCATACCAAAACGTTATGATTTGACTGAGGTTAAAAGACCTGCAGAAGCAATAAAAGATCAAAATATGTTCAAACTATCATGGTATATCTTAGGACTGCTCTTAATCGGATATTTTGCAAGTGAATTTTTCTCTATTCCCGTATCAGTGGTAGCGGGCATCATTGCCATCTTTTTCTTAATTGCTGCACAAAAGAGCCCAGCCGTTCATACAAAAAAAGTGCTGAAAGGAGCGCCTTGGGCTATCGTGTTCTTTTCAATCGGCATGTACGTTGTTGTGTACGGGGTCCGTAATGCTGGATTGACAGATGTCCTTTCAGATGTGATTCAAGCCATGGCTGACCAAGGGTTGTTTGCGGGTACGATTGGAATGGGCTTTATCGCGGCGATTCTTTCTTCTGTTATGAACAACATGCCGACTGTCATGATTGATGCATTGGCTATTGCCGGCACAGATACACATGGGATGATGAGAGAAGCGCTCATATATGCAAATGTCATCGGTTCAGATTTAGGGCCTAAAATAACGCCGATTGGTTCCTTGGCGACACTATTATGGCTTCATGTCCTTTCACAAAAAGGTGTGAAGATTTCCTGGGGCACGTATTTTAAAACAGGAATCATTCTGACAATCCCAACATTATTTATTACACTTGTCGGCCTGTATATTTGGCTGATGATCATCCATTAATGTTTCAAAAAGGAGAAGATAAACATGTCAAAGAAAACGATTTACTTTTTATGCACTGGAAACTCTTGCCGCAGTCAAATGGCTGAAGGGTGGGGGAAAAAATACCTTGGAGACAAGTGGAACGTGTACAGCGCAGGAATCGAGGCTCATGGATTAAATCCTAATGCTGTCAAAGCGATGAAAGAAGCAGGGATTGATATCTCCAATCAAACCTCGGATATGATTGATCCGAACATTTTAAACAATGCTGATTTGGTTGTTACTCTCTGTGGTGATGCAGCTGACAAATGTCCAATGACGCCTCCGCATGTAAAACGTGAGCATTGGGGATTTGATGATCCGGCAAAAGCACAAGGAACAGACGAAGAAAAATGGGCGTTTTTCCAAAGAGTGCGTGATGAAATTGGCGAGCGCTTAAAACAGTTTGCTGAAACAGGGAATGAGAAATAGATATACTAAGCGTGTATTGTTCAACAGGTGTCTGCGAGCTAAGTGCAGACACCTGTTTTTTGGTTTAACTTGACTGTGATCCGTGAACTGTCCGCTTTAAAAGGAAAGTTATTTAGCTTGTGACAGAGGAAAATTGATTTTGTAAACAGAATCATGAAGGAGACGCTGTTTTAAAGGAGTTGTCAGTTTGCAGAAGTTAACAAAAGAAAAATATAACGGCTTAACAACATTGTTTGATAAAACATTTTGCCCCACATTTGTTTATTCAATATTAGAACAAACCATTCGGGGTGTTGTTTATGTAGATGACCAAACATTCCCTAGATCGTTTTTAATAGGGACTGAATCAGGAATTTATTTTATTGCAGGAGACCAAGGGAATCGAGCTTTTAATGATTTCATTGCAGGCTTTTATGAAGAACAAATGAAATCAACAAAAAGATTTACCCTGTTTTCTTCTAATGATATATGGGATAAAGTAATGAAAACAATGCTGAAAGGCGATTTGAATCAAATGAAAAGAGTGGCATTTTCTTTTCAGCAAGAACCTTCTAAAACGGCTATGGAACTTCCAAAGGGCCTTGTATTGAAAAGAATAGATGAAGATGTCATTTCAAACAGCACAGAATTTAACAGAGCTTATTATGATGAGTATTGGGATTCTGTTTCATATTTTTCTTCAAAAGGCTTTGGGTTTGCCGTATTACATGGCAATCATGTTGTGAGTGAGTGTACCTCTATATTTTATGGACGTAATCGTGCAGAAATGGATATCTATACACTTGAAGATTACAGAGGCATGGGTTTAGCTTACTGTGTGGGAAATGAGTTTATAGATTTTTGTCTGAAAAATGGAATGGTGCCTAGTTGGGATTGTGATGTTAACAACAAATCCTCCTTTAGTTTAGCAGCAAAACTAGGCTTTAAGGCAATGACCGAATACTCTATTTTCTATTCTGGAAAATCGTAAAAACATGATCTGAAAAAAGAGAGAAGAGATAAGCACTTTTCTCTACCTGAGTGAGCGGTTATGAATTTATTTTAAGGTTCCAGATGTAATTGCCGGCGAAGTTTTTTCGATAAGTCCTTTCTGTTTTCAACAGTGACAACATGATACCATAAGTGATCTATTTTTTTTATCCTCACCTTTTATTTCGATCTGTTTTACATGTTGAACGGCTTTTTTATAAGAATGTTGAATATCGATCATGTTATCCAATGTGAAGTTCGTTTGAATATTTTTCTCTAATGCGGTCAAAATTCCTTGATCGTTTTTTAATGATTTTAATTGTGCGCCTTCGTGAATAATTCGTTTTCGCGCTCAAAGAAGATACCAAATGTTGGCGGTATCTTCTTTATTTGTGTCTAAGAGTGTTTCGATACCATTTCATTTGATTTGATTTTAAATAGGTGAAACACACCCCGCCGACTGTAACCACTCCGCCTAGCAGAGAAATAAAGGCGGGGATTTCACCTATCCACATCCAAGAAATAATCAAGGCTAAAGCCGGTGTGGAGTAAAGTGAAAGGGTTGCTTCTGAAACGCCGACGACCGAAGTGACATACGCTAGTGCGAAGTATGGAATAACCGTGGGCAATAATCCTAAATAAATAATCGACAATGTTGCGCTCATGGAAGCGTTTATTATTTCCCCGCCTAAGCCTGGCAGAAACATAAGCATAGGTAATGTTCCGCCCCAAATGGTGAATGTTACGAATGGAATAAAACCATATTTTTTTATATAACGGGGTTGAAAAACGAAGTAAATACTCTCCGAAAAAGCTGCCAGCAGAATAAAAAGTATACCTTTCATTGAATATGTATAGTCTCCTGCCCCCAATGCAATCAATGACACACCTAACAAACTGATGATAGAGCCAATCCATTTCGCATATCCAAAATGCTCTCTAAAAAACAGGCGGGATAACATGGTGGAAAAGATTGGTGCAGTGGTGACGAGTAAGCTGGCAACTCCGGCACTAACTGTTTTTTCACCGATATTCAGCAAAGTGTGATAGAGTGCAAAACCTAAAATCCCTAAAAGAAAAATGACAGGAATGTCTTTCATGTCAGGCAAGCGCATCTTAGTCAAAACAGCAAAAAGCAATAATGCCATAGAGCCGATTAACAAACGAAATAAAGCAAGGTGTTCGGGTGTGTAACCTTCTAAGCCTGCGCGAATTCCCGGGAAAGCTGATGCCCACAAACCGATCATCAGACTGTTAGATATGATCATTTGAACTGTTTTCTTTCTCATTATTTCCACTCCTCTTTACAAAAGCCAACCAGTTATTTAATGTGTTTTTATACTAATAAAGATTAGGTGATATGGCTTCAACCACTTAGACGGATTTTAACCCAACCAATTTAGTTGTAAGGAGACTACTTTTATGAGCTTTCCAGTAGAAAATAAGATAAAAAAGCTTCCTAAGTACAGACAAATCGTTCATTTTATCAAAGAGAAAATAGGGAATGGAGAGTGGCCGATTGGAAGCAAGATTCCAAGCCAGCGCAAGCTTGCAAAAGACTTTTACGTGAATCGAAGCACGGTCATTACGGCCTTAGAGGAATTAATGGCAGATGGGTTAATCGAAGGCAGAATGGGGAAAGGCACAGTTGTTATCAACAATACATGGACACTACTAGCTAAGAATTCTGCTCCTGATTGGGATCAATATGTAACCTCTGGAATTCAGCAGCCTAGCCAAAAAATCGTGCAAGAGATAAACCAATCAGAATCAAATACGGACCTTATACAGCTCAGTAAAGGCGAGCTTTCAACTGAAATTTTCCCTTTAACTGCTATGAAAGAGATGATGGGTAAGGTATCACAAAACATGGAAGCATTCGGATATGAGGAACCAAAAGGATATTTTCCGTTGCGAGAGGCATTAAGCAACTATTTAAGAACCTTTGGAATCAATGCCTCCCCTTCTTCTATTCTGATTGTGTCGGGAGCATTGCAAGCTCTACAACTGATATCAATAGGGCTTTTACAAAGAGGATCAACCGTTTATCTTGATCAGCCATCCTACCTTTATTCATTACACGTATTTCAATCAGCTGGCATGAAACTGACTGGACTTCCTATGGATAATGAGGGACTTTTGCCGGGAAATCTTCAGATGACAAGAGGGGAACGGGAAAGGGCTATATTATATACAAATCCTTGTTTTCATAATCCGACCGGTATTTTAATGTCAAAAAAGCGGCGGGAAGAAATCCTTGCGGCAAGTGGGAATACACAGCTTCCCATGATTGAAGATGACATTTATCGTGAGTTATGGATAGATGAAGTTCCGCCCTATCCTATCAAAACAATAGATAAAAATGGACATGTGCTATACATAGGCAGTTTATCGAAAACGTTAAGTCCGGGCTTGAGGATTGGATGGATCGTCGGTCCGGAACCCGTGATTGAACGTTTATCCGATATTAAAATGCAAACAGATTACGGATCTAGTTCGTTATCCCAGCGAGTAGCGGCAGAGTGGTTTACATCGGGCCAATACCAGCAGCATTTAGAAAAGGTCAGAAAGCAATTAAAGGTGAGAAGGGATTTGGCCTTGAGTGCATTAGAAACCCATTTGAAGGATGTTGCGACATGGAACATCCCAAAGGGAGGATTCTTTGTCTGGATAAAAATATTGCCTCCAATATCAATGAAATCACTTTATACGAAAGCTTTATCAAAAGGGATTCTTCTCAATCTCGGCAGTATCTATGCTCAGGAAAAAGGGAATTATGTTCGCTTATCATATGCTTATGCATCTCTTGATGACCTTCAAAAGGGGATTTATGAGTTGGGTTTGATGATCAAGAAGTTGGCAAGTAAATAAACTTTATAGCCTTAAATGGATGTTTCACTAAAAAAGAGACCAAGCCTAATAATAGCTTGATCTGATAATCATAAGTCATGGCTCGGTCTCTAAAAAGGTAAAAATGGTCATGTTTCTGAACGAAAGGTTTTTCCTATTTCTCTTCCTAATCCAAAATAATGTCTGAAATTATAGATAAGAGGACTCCATTTTGAAGGGTCGATATGATTTTCGTTCAATATGATACTTTCCTCGGCATGAAAATGTAATGCCTGCGTCTCTACAATCGCAAAAGATGGTTCATATTCGGGTGTTCGAATATGCTTTACTTCGGCTTCAATTTGAATAGGGCATTCTTTAATGCGTGTTGGGGATACTGTCTTTGATTGTAAAGGTGATAACCCTGCTGATTCGTATTTTTCTTTTTGATATGTAAACCCGAGCTGTTTCTTCAAAGGCGGTATATTCTTTTTTCCGCTATAAGAAGAAATTCTTTCAACATTTCCCCATAATTCCGGGCCGGGCAAGTTTATAACACATTCTTTGTGTCTTTCCAAATTTTCAATAGCTTTTCCCCCTAGGCCTACTCCAAGGACAATATAGTTTCCCAGAGCCCAAGAAGAAGACATAGGACTAATATTAGTTGTACCATCCTCATTCAATGTCGTAAGAAGTAATGTTGAGGTACCATAATACATGATTTTTGGTTTGATTTCTTTAAAATGAAGAGTGTCTTGTTTTTCAATGTCCAACGCTTATTCCTCCTTGTCATCATTACATTCATATTGTAAAGGTTTAACATTTCAACTATCATCGAAATATGAATGTAAGGAGGAAAAGCATGAATCCTAATATCGCAAAAATCTCTTCGTTGTTATCTGATCCCTCGCGTTCTTCCATTCTTCTCACCCTAATGGATGGAAGGATACACCCTGCGGGAGAGCTTGCATATCTTGCTAACATTAAACCTCAAACCGCAAGTTTTCACCTGAAAAAATTGCTCGAAGAAGAACTGATCAGCGTAGAGAAGCATGGAAGACATAGGTATTACAGATTGTCTGACTCAGATGCAGCAAACGTGATTGAGCAATTGCTTCTGATTGCCCCTAAAGCCAAAGTCACATCTTTAAAAGATTCAAAGGAAAAAAGCAACTTGCATTTTGCCCGCACCTGTTATGATCATCTGGCGGGTTATGTAGGCGTACAAATGACAAATTCACTAGTTGAGCAGGGAATAATAAAAAAAGTCGATTTAAACTTTGAGGTGACTTCAGAGGGTTCTTTGTTCTTTTCAAATTTAGGCATCAACGAAGAGCAGCAGCGAAACAAGAGGAGAGCATTTGCACGCTGCTGTTTGGATTGGAGTGAGCGGCAGCATCATATTGCAGGAGCTTTAGGAAACGCTCTATTGCTGCGCATGTTAGAAGAAGAATGGATTGTTCGTATGCCGAAAACAAGAGCGATTAGGATGACACAAAGCGGCAGAACCGCATTTGAAAAGTACTTTAAAGTGAATATTAGAGAATGAGAAAAAAGGAGTAAGATTCATTAAAAGTCTTACTCCTTCTTATTATCTTGAAGTTGCTTGATTCCCCATTGCAATAGAAATTCGATTCCAACTGTTTATTTGATTGATGATGAGAACAAGGTCAACATATTGCTTTTCATCATAATGTTCCCGTACTCTATCATATAACTCGTCAGGAACCCTTTTAGAAGAAATGAGCGTGATGTGTTCAGATAGTTCAAGCGCTGCTTTCTCTGCAGGTGAATAAAAATCACATTCACTCCAAGCAAGTAAACAGTAGATTCGCTGTTCAGTTTCGCCCATTTTACGAGCATCGGAAGTATGTATATCTATGCAGAAAGCACAGCCGTTTATTTGAGAAACCCTGATTTTCATTAGCTCTCTCGTAGTTCGGTTAATTGAAGATTGTTTCGTATATTTCTCCATATCCATCATCAACTTCATACCTGCAGGAGCAACATCATAGTAGGACACTCTTTGATTCATAAGGTAAAACTCCCTTCTTTAAGATACTTAGATTGTATCCCGATCTTGATGATTTTTCCAATGTGCTTTTTGTATGGCATCCATTTCAATATTTTTTGGCAAGAAGCTGCTTTGAATAAAAATAAGGATAGCCAACAATGATGAGTGGAGCTGCTAATGCAAGGAGTTTCCATGAGCCTGAGTGACTGTCTCTACTAACTCCAATGAATATACAAGTGCCGATGAGAAAGTATAATAAAGCAACTAAGAACCAATACATATTCATTCCTCTTTTTCTTTACACGTGTTCTTGGATTGACTATTTTTGTCTTTCATATCGCTAAAACGAGGGCATTGCACTTTCTCAGTCCGGATTCCTTTTCTTTTTAATGATAAAATGGTGAGATTAATTGATTTCAAGATGATCATTCCTTCAATGAATAGTGACTTCCCCATTATTTTAAATGTAAATTTGGAAAGCGGAAACGTACTTAAAGGCAGAACGCTTATGTACGTTTGGGCAATGCTTATATGTTGAGAACATCAAATGGGTCACTTGCATCTAGGTATTGTCGGGTTCCCTGCCTTTCTATAAAATAATTGGATAAATGTTTGTGTTTTACGTTCAAATAAATGGGTTCGATTTTTATTAGTCTCTATTCGGTTAAACTGTTAAAGGAAGTGGATGAGGTTTGTGGATAAGGAATCCTTTCAAAGATAAATACTACGCACATGATAGGCGGGCATTAAATATGCTTGCGCTCAGAGTGCCGGGTCTGGCTTTTATTCTCATGATCTATGTAGCCTCTATCGTGCTGCAATTTCTTAATGGGAGCTGGTCCATTTTATTGCTTCATGTGTTTACAGTATTGACCGCCATTTTTGCTTTGCTGCATTGGCATTCATATCGCTGGGTTAAGAAAAGGGTCATTCTCTATTTTGTGCTGCAAGGTTTGATCACTTTTACACTGGCTAATGTGATGACTGGCTTCTTAGTGCTGATCATCATTGGCCTTTATGCATTTTTGATTGGACAGATTATCGGAATGGCAGACAGAAGAAAGACTTCCCTCATCCTTTATTTATTGTTACTGCTGTTAATCAATGTAGGATATCAGATTCACAAAGGTGAATATTTGCATTTTCTTGTCATTGCCGTACCTATTATGATCGTGATTATGACTTATGCCGCTACATTATTTGCCCAAGTCGATGAAAAGATAAAAGCGCAGCTGACTCTTGAAAGGCTGGAGCTGGCTCATCAGCAGGTCGAACAGCTGACGCTGCAAAACGAGAGACAGCGTATGGCACGGGACTTACACGATACGCTCGCTCAAGGGCTGGTCAGTTTAAATATGCAGCTGGATGCGATTCATGTTCATCTCACGAAAGGCAATACAGAGAGAGCAAAAGAAATCATCCAACAATCGATGAAAAGAGTGAGGGGTACATTAGCGGACGCGCGTTCAGCGATTGACGATCTGCGCAGCAAATCAGAAGAAATCGGTTTTCTAAAAGAAAGAATTACCTCACTAATGGATCATTTTCAAGAGTCGACAGGCATGGGTGGTTTTTTAAACTACAGATTACAGCAGGTGTTAGACGTTCGTACAGCTGAAAACTGTTATTACATTATTGGAGAATGTATAACGAATGCAGCAAAGCATGCTGAAGCAGAATCGATTTCGGTATCCATTTGGGATGATGATAAGAGGAGGCTCCATTTAACTGTCAAGGACAATGGCAAAGGATTTGATGTTGAAAAGAGCAAGAAAAAGAGAGGACATTACGGGCTTCTTGGCATAGAAGAACGCGTCAGAGCAATGAATGGCCAATTCAATATAAAGAGTACAAAATCAAAAGGAACACAAATTGAGATCACTGTACCAATTCAGGGAGAGATGCAGGATGAATAAGGTTTTAATCGTTGATGACCATCTTGTCGTGAGGGAAGGTCTGAAGCTTTTAATTGAAACGAATGATGACTATACTATCATAGGAGAGGCGGAAAATGGCAAAGCGGCAGTCCGGCTTGCAGATGAATGTAAACCGGATATCATTCTCATGGATTTGTATATGCCGGAGATGAGCGGGTTAGAAGCCATTAAACAAATAAAAGAAAAACACGACATCCCCATCATTATTTTGACTACGTATAATGAAGATCACTTAATGATCGAAGGAATTGAATTAGGAGCGAAAGGATATCTATTGAAGGATACGAGTTCAGAAACCCTTTTTCATACAATGGATACAGCAATAAGAGGAAACGTGCTGTTGCAGCCTGATATCTTAAAACGTCTGCAAGAAATTCAATTGGAGCGGATGAAGAAGCAGAGCAGTGATACGCAGCTGACAGAAAAGGAAGTCATTGTTTTAAAAGCAATTGCTAAAGGCCTTAAAAGCAAAGCGATCGCCTTTGATTTGGGCGTCTCTGAGCGAACCGTAAAGTCTAGATTAACGTCCATTTACAATAAATTAGGCGCGAATTCAAGAACTGAAGCAGTGACGATTGCCATGCAGAGAGGTATTCTGACATTAGAAAAATAACTTCAAATTTGAAATTTGCCCAAACGTACATGCCCGAATGTACGTTTTTTTTATTTCGTTGTCATCTACAATGAGAAAGAATGATCAAGCACTGTGTTGAAAGGAGATTATCATGTCAAGAATGTTATATAAATTAGGAGGATGGGTTGCTCGCAATCGCATAAAAGTCATATGTGCGTGGATCGTTGTGTTAGTTGCTTCGATAGGCCTTGCAATCACGTTAAAACCAAGTTTTTCTGAGGATATGTCCATACCTGACACACCTTCGGAAAAAGCGATGGATGTCATTAATATAGAATTTCCTCACGGCCCTGATAAAGGGAGCATACGGGTCATTTTCGGAGCTGAAGATGGAGAGAAACTTACTGCAACATCAGCGAAAAAAACAATAGAAAATACGTTCAAGGAAATCAATAAAGATGATTCCGTTGACTCGATTGCGAGTCCTTTTGTTACAGGAACAATCGCGAAAGATGGCACAGTTGCCTATGCCGATATCAAGTATAAATCTTCAGCAGATGATATCAAAGATTACTCTATCAAACACTTAAAAGACAGTTTGAAAGTGGCTGATGATGAGGGACTACAGACTGAGTTAAGCGGAGATGTACCGGGAGCCGAAATGGAGATAGGCGGAGTATCTGAAATTGTCGGCATTATCTTGGCTTTTGTCGTTTTAGCCATTACATTCGGGTCTTTATTGATAGCTGGTTTGCCGATTTTAACTGCACTGATTGGATTAGGTGTAAGTATTGGACTGGTGTTGATTGGGACACAAGTATTTGATATTGCTTCCGTCAGTCTTTCATTAGCCGGAATGATTGGCCTTGCGGTTGGGATTGATTATGCTTTATTTATTTTTATGAAGCACCGACAGTTTTTAGGCGAAGGTATTCAAAAAAATGAATCCATTGCGAGAGCTACAGGAACAGCTGGGAGTGCAGTTGTTTTTGCGGGGCTTACGGTTATCGTCGCACTTTGCGGATTGACTGTCGTTAACATTCCTTTTATGTCTGCAATGGGGCTGACAGCAGGGCTTAGTGTATTGTTGGCTGTTCTCGCTTCAATCACGCTTGTGCCTGCCGTTTTGTCGATAGCGGGGAAACGGATGGTTCCGAAGTCAAATAAGAAAAAAGAAAAACAAAGCGCTGAAACAAATGTCTGGGGACGCTTTGTCACAAAAAATCCTATCATGCTAAGTGTATGCAGCATTCTTATTTTGCTCGTCATTAGTATCCCGTCTATACATTTGGAGCTGGGCTTGCCTGATGCAGGGATGAAAGCGAAGGATAATCCAGATCGCCGGGCTTATGACTTGCTTGCCGATGGTTTTGGAGAAGGATTTAATGGTCAATTAACAATCGTAGCGGATGCCACAAGTGTGACAGGAAATAAGGCGGAAGCATTCACAGATGCAGTGAAAGAAATTAAGGAACTAGACCATGTAGCGAGTGTCACTCCTGCAATGCCTAATAAAGAAGGGAACTTTGCCATCATTACGGTAGTTCCTGTAACAGGTCCAAATGATGTAACAACGAAGGATTTGGTAAAGGATGTACGCAGCTTATCAGACAAAAATGGGGTTGATTTGCTCGTTACTGGATCGACTGCAGTGAATATTGATATTTCTGATCGCCTTAATGATGCGATACCGGTATTTGCTGTACTCATTGTTGGTTTTGCGTTTATATTGCTGACAATCGTATTCCGTTCGCTGCTTGTGCCGCTTGTTGCGGTTGCAGGTTTCATATTGACGATGACAGCGACTCTTGGAATCTGTGTATTTGTCTTACAAGACGGGAATCTCATCGACTTTTTCAAAATACCTGAAAAAGGGCCGATACTCGCGTTCCTGCCGATTTTATCCATTGGGATTCTGTTTGGATTAGCAATGGATTATCAAGTGTTCCTTGTAAGCAGAATGCGTGAAGAATATGTGAAAACAAAAAATCCGGTACAAGCGATTCACGCTGGATTAAAACACAGCGGTCCTGTTGTCACCGCAGCCGGCCTGATCATGATATTCGTTTTTGCAGGATTTATCTTTGCTGGTGAAGCTTCTATTAAAGCAAACGGATTGGCTCTTTCCTTTGGTGTGCTCTTTGATGCATTTATTGTACGGATGACACTGATTCCAAGTGTCATGAAGCTGATGGGGAATGCAGCTTGGTATTTGCCAAAATGGCTAGACAAGATCATTCCGAATGTGGACATAGAAGGACATCAACTCACGAAGGAAATTCAGCCAGAAATAGATCATGAACAAAAGAAACAAATCATTTAATAGAAAAAGCAGATCTTTTTATGATCTGCTTTTTTGCTTAACGTTTATTCCCTGCAGGCTGTAGGCGATTCTATAGCTTTCAATGTGGTAGTATTTAGAAGGTGAAGCCAGTGCAGTTAAAAAGGAGAATATGTTATGATGCAATCGCTCATTTTCGATATGGATGGAACTTTGTTTCAAACTGATCAAATTTTAGAATTATCATTAGATGATGCTTTTGATTATTTAAGGTCACTGGGCAAATGGGATACGGTCACCCCTATTGAGAAATACAGGGAGATCATGGGTGTTCCTTTACCTGAAGTATGGAAGATTTTATTGCCGCATCACTCAAATGAGATAAGAGAAAAGGTGGATGCTTATTTTTTAGAAAGGTTAATAGCTAATATCAATCATGGGAAAGGCGCATTATATCCTCATGTTGAAGAGATGTTCAGTTATTTGAAAAACAACAATTATTCAATTTTTATAGCCAGTAATGGCTTAATAGAATATCTAAAAGCAATTGTGAGTTTTTATCAATTGGACAGGTGGGTCACTGAAACATTTAGTATTCAACAAATACATACACTGAATAAAGGTGATTTAGTTAATTCTATTGTGCAAAAGTACGGCTTTCAACATGCAGCAGTTGTCGGAGACCGTCTATCTGACATAAATGCGGCTAAAGATAATGGTTTGCTGGCAATTGGATGCCATTTTGATTTTGCAAAGGAAGAGGAACTTGCTCAAGCTGACTTTGTCATACATGATTTAATAGAGCTGAAAACATTATTGCGCGAAATGAAAATAGTGGGAAAGAATGCAGGCACCACTGACTATGCGGATTCTGAAAACTAAATATTTAAAGCCATTTCTATGAGTTTCAAAAAAACATACCAAGCGTATGGTATGTTTTTTTGGATAAAGCATTCATTCTAGCAATGTTCGATGATTCAATTAGCCGAGATAATGTTTCAATCTCTCTAAACCCATTCTCAACTCGTCTAATGAATCTGTTGAAGAAAGCGCAACACGCAAATACTTATGAGGAGTGGCAGAACCGCTCAGAAAACGATCGGAATGAAATGCACGGATTCCATGTTTCTTCAAATCTGTTTCTAGCTGTAACGCATCGGCATAATCATTGATGGAAAGCCACCGATAAAAGCTGAGAGGATGTCCGTTCAGCTCTTGTTCAGGAAAAAATTCTGCAAACATATTATTAGCTGACTGGGCAAGCTGTTTTTTTTGAGAAACAATATTGTGCGCTTTTCCTGATAAGATAAGCTCTGTTATCACCTCTGCATCAAAAGAAGACGTTTTTACATTAATATTGAACATCGCCTGATGAATTTTCTCGCGTAAGGCATCCCCATAGACCATATAGGCCACTCTTAATCCTGAACAGATTGACTTAGAGGTGCTGCAAATATATACGCTTTGTTCGGGAAGCAAATTGAACATGGGCTCTTGGTAATCAGAGATCAAGCCTGCGGTCATAAACGCATGAATATCGTCCTCAATCAATAGTAAACGATGCTTGCCGATGACTGCCGCGATTTCTTTCTTTCTAGCATTCGACATCATGACAGTAGTTGGGTTACAGCAAGAGGGCATCAGAAAAATGCCATGAATGTTGAGTTGAGTACATTGCTTTTCTAGTTCGTCCGGCAGCATTCCATACTCATCTCCGGGGATTGGCACTAGCTGAATGTGGTGCATTTTTGCAAGTTCGATAAAGTTTGAATACGTGTATAAGTCAGTGGCAATTCGATTCCCTGGCTCAAACAGCGCGGCCAATGAAATGGCCAGCGCATTTTGGGCACCGGAAACAATTGAGATATGGTCTTGATCAGTTTGAATGCCAAACGATTTCATCCAGTTTAGCCCCGCAGTTTTTTGATGAGGAATGCCTGTTGGATCATTGTAATTAAGTAACTGTTCTACGTAATGTTTACTCGCAACCTGTTGAATCACCTCAGATACAATTTGATTGGTTTCTTCAAAAGAGGCGATTAAACCAAGATCGATACAGTTGGTGATTTTATCTTTAGAAATCGTAATTGAACGAGCGGCACTAGGAGAAACAAAGGTTCCCTTTCCAGTGACCGCATAAATCAGCCCCTTCACCTCACACACTTTATAGGCTCGGGTAATTGTAGTGAAGTTTAAGTCAAGAAAGTCAGCCAATTCTCGCTGCGGGGGGAGCTTTGTACCCGGTGCTAAAAAACCGTTTTTGATATCGTGTTCAAGCAGTGCGGCGATTGATTCATAAAAAGGCCGCTTTAATGCCTTTCTTTCAGGCTTCCAAGACATTGGGTAATTGTCGAATGAATTGACTGGCATAATCCACCTCTATTGTCTAAATTCCCGCGAATGGTTTCTAAAGGAGTGCAGCAGGTTTCTCTATCATTATACAAAGGATAATTGTAATCCATACAATTATCTTGTTTGTTGTATGGATTTTATATGGTACTTTAAGATAAAATGTTGCAAGGTGTGAATTTTATGACAAAAAGAAATCAAATAGGGGCTGCATTTCGTTCGGCTTTCCCGTATACGATTCCGATTTTTGCCGGATTTTTATTTTTGGGAATTGCGTATGGAATCTTTATGCATTCTTTAGGGTTTAGTGCAATTTATCCAATCATCATGAGTTTTATTATATTTGCAGGATCGATGGAGTTTGTTGCCGCCCATTTTTTGCTGGGCGCGTTCAACCCGATGAATGCTCTTTTTTTGACGTTAATGGTAAATGCCCGGCATTTGTTTTATGGGATTTCCATGTTGGATAAGTACAGAGGGACTGGAAAGAAAAAACTTTATCTGATTTTCGGAATGTGTGATGAATCATTTTCTATCAATTATACCGCTAATGTTCCAGCGAATGTTGATAAGGGCTGGTTTATGTTTTTTGTGACGCTGCTTAATCATTTATATTGGGTCGCAGGAGCAGCGATAGGAGGTATTTTTGGATCGTATGTGAAGTTTAATACTGAAGGGCTTGATTTTGTGATGACCGCCCTCTTTATTGTGATCTTCATAGAACAGTGGATGAAAGAGAAAAAACACCACAGTGCTCTCGCAGGACTTGGGCTTTCTGCTGCCAGTCTTATGATTTTTGGAGGAGACCATTTTATTATTCCTGCTATGCTTGCCATTTTAGGGATACTTACTGTTCTGAGAAAACCATTAGAGAAAGCTGAGGTTTCGGTATGACGATGAGTATAACGCAGCAAATCATTACCGTTGCGATGGTCGTGCTGGGCACAATGCTGACACGGTTTCTTCCATTCATGATTTTCCCGTCTGGCAAACCGACACCGAAATATGTACAATTTCTAGGGAGAGTGCTGCCATCAGCCGTAATCGGGCTTCTGGTTATTTATTGTTTTAAAGATGTGAGCCTACTTTCTGGAAGCCATGGCATCCCTGAATTGATTGGGGCAGCTGCCGTTGCACTTCTTCACTTTTGGAAGAAGAATATGCTTCTTTCTATAGCGGGGGGAACCGTTGTCTATATGGTTCTGGTACAATTGGTTTTTTGAACGATTTAGGCTTGTGAAAATCAAAGGGGAATGGTGAATAAGAAAATGGAGAAGTATCAAATCTATGAACATGCGCAGTCGTCAATTTATTCAGCCGGCTAAACCCGGGGTCCTGTGACAGAGCGAAGATGCAATGATTGCACAGGATTCTATCGAACAAGAATCTCGCATGGCAAAAGTCTGAACCCAGCTATGGGAGCCTATCGAAATGATCATGATTTTATTGAACTTGATAAAAATATGTAAAACTGGCACAAGCTTATGATTTTAGAGTCAACGCCGTGCCAATGCAAATAGCAGCTGCAATGTTTGCTGGTCATTTAAAAAAGTATTTACGGTAATCGGAGGATTTATATGTCAAAGAAAGTTTCTTCTTCCTATGTCATCATTATAGGATTAATGCTATTTGCATTGTTTTTTGGAGCAGGAAATCTCATTTTCCCGCCTATGCTAGGTCAAATGGCTGGAACAAATGTATGGATCGCCAATGCTGGCTTCTTAGTGACAGGAGTTGGCTTGCCATTGCTGGCAATGACAGCATTTGTTTTTTCAGGTAAACATAACTTACAATCGCTAGCCAGCCGTGTGCATCCAGTGTTTGGAATCGTGTTTACGACGATGCTCTATCTGGCAATCGGGCCTTTTTTCGCAATCCCAAGATCCGGGAACGTATCGTTTGAAATTGGAGTGAAACCTTTTTTATCAGACGATGCAGGCCCTGTTTCATTGATCATATTTACAATTTTATTTTTCACGGTTGCATGTCTGTTATCACTCAACCCTACAAAAATCATTGATGTAGTCGGAAAATTTTTAACGCCAATTAAATTGACATTTATCGGATTGCTTGTAGTGGTAGCTGTTGTTCATCCAATCGGAACAATCCAAGCACCATCAAAAGGGTATACATCACATGTGTTTTTTAAAGGCTTTCAGGAAGGGTACCTGACTCTGGATGCCCTCGTAGCGTTTGTTTTTGGAATCATCATTGTGAAGGCAATTAAAGAACAAGGTGCTGCCACCAAAAAACAGCTGGTCATAATTTGTGCAAAAGCAACTGCGATTGCTGCGACACTCTTAGCTCTTATCTATACTGCCCTTTCATATATGGGAGCCTCCAGTGTTGAAAAGCTGGGGCTTTTAGAAAATGGAGCCGAGGTTTTGGCTAATGTTTCATCCTATTATTTTGGATCCTATGGTTCCGTCTTTTTAGGCTTAATGATCACAGTCGCATGTCTGACAACAAGTGTCGGACTGATCACAGCATGCTCTTCCTTTTTTCATGAATTATTTCCGAACATTTCGTATAAAAAAATTGCTGTGATCCTAGCGGTGTTTAGTGCGCTTGTCGCAAATATAGGGTTAACACAGCTCATTAAAGTGTCCATGCCTGTCTTAATGACGATGTATCCAATCGCGATTTCCTTAATCTTTTTAACGTTTTTACATTCTGTATTTAAAGGGAAGGCTGAAGTATATCAGGGCAGTTTACTGTTCACGTTTATCATTAGCCTTTTTGACGGTTTGAATGAAGCTGGGGTGAAAATTGAAGTAGTGAATCGCGTTTTCACTCAGATTCTTCCTATGTACAGCATAGGGCTCGGATGGCTCATTCCAGCTATTATAGGGGGAATAGGCGGCTATATACTAAGTATGTTCCGAACAAAAAAATCGTGATAAGCGCTGCTATAAAACGAATAAAGGATTAACAGCGCACTCATCTTCACTATTTTGATTTCCCTGGTCAGGGTACTAAAGAGTTGGACGATCACTCAGATCTGCAGGTGGAATAAAGCTCTTGTCCGCCTGCTTAATTGGGGGGAAGAAGATGGCTGATCAAAGAGAAGCTTTGTGTTTGAGATTAGCAGAAATAGATAAACATGAAATGTCGATACTTCGTGAGTTCCAGTTAGAACGGGAGAAAATCTTTTCAAGCTTACGAGCATTAGAACAGTCTAATATAGAAAAGAAGCGCCCATCTCAAGTCGCGCTCATTGAACAAACAGTAAATGATCTAAAGACATATCATATCACATCAAAACCAATCCAGCGGAAAAAAAGAAGACAGGGCAGAGCTGAATCAAAAGCCTCTCGTGAAGCAGCGTTAAACATTTTAAAGCAGCAGGATAAACCAATAAGCAGTATGGAACTGAAAAGAAAGATTGAGATGGAAACTGGTGCACACATTTCTAATATGACATCATTTATGAATACTTTAATGAAAATGCACCCAGAGGTGAAAAAACCATACAGAGGACAGTATCGAATGATTTAATTCTTGTGAGGTATTCGGCTTCTGGTTCCGGTGACTGAGCATAATCTGTCTGATGCCGGTCGCATAATAAGACATCCTTGCTATTGCGAATGTAGAACGGGGGCTAAGGCAGTGGCATGGAATTCAGGAACGTTTTAAAGCACATAAAGTGATTTCTTTTGTTGTAAGAATTACAGGCCATTTTCATCATGATACCAAGGGTTATCTTACCTTGGTATTTTTTGTGCGCGTGTTGTGAAGCGAGCTGCTGTCCGAAAACTGCCGCATTAGGGTTGGTTTGTGTCGCAAAATAGAGCCTCTTTAGAGATTCTATTTTGCGGCATTGTCCCCTTCCTTGAAGCGTGTGTTTGAAGATCGCCATTAAAACCGCAATCCAAATAAATGAATGATGTAAATGACAATAGGCGGGATCAACAGGGAGGGCAGCAGATTCAGGGTTTTAAATTTCTTGATTCCCAGAATGCTTAACCCTGAGCTGAGGATGAGTATGCCTCCCACAATTGTGATTTCGTTTATAAGGTCTGTATTGATTGCGCTCTCCATTACTTTAGCAAATAAAAAGATGGAGCCCTGCCAGGCAAATAACACAATGGCAGCCGCTGCTATTCCAAAACCAAATGTCGAAGCGAGCACAATGGAGGTAATCCCATCTAACATACCGTTTGTCAGGAGGTACGTATAATTTTCATTCAGCGCCGCTTCAACAGGGCCCAATATTGACAGTGAACCTATACAAAATAATAAGATCGCAGTTGATAAACCTTCCGCTAAATTGCTTTTAGAGAATTTGTTCACCAGCTTGTTGAACCGCAACTCCAGATTGATGCTCTGGCCAAGCAAACCTCCAAGGGCTAAACTCACAATAAAAAGAATGGGGTATTTACTATCAGGTAAATGCTGTGTAATCGCGTTGATCCCCAGCGCGACTGCAGCGAATCCCATTGCCTGCATCAGGATATTCTGGTATTCATCTTTAATGCCTTTTTTGAATATCCCGCCAATTATGCTTCCCGCAATGATCATAACTGTGTTAAAAATGGTTCCAAACATAAGCTTTCTCCTCCAATAACGATTCCTGCATAAAAAATAAACCCTCAAGTTAGTAGAGAGTCAAGGGATATTGAAAACATATTCATGAGATTGATTTGATTGGCAGCAGGATTTCAGTCACATAGTTGTCTAGATTATTCGTAATTCCATAATCAATGAGTGTAATTTCAATTGAGTCGGCTGCTACCTCATAATGATGTTCTTTCATGTATGCCAGCAACTTTTTGTAATAGGGTTCGGCTTCTGGATGTGATCCTTTAAACCTCATTTGCAGATATTCTCTTGAAGGAAAAATGGTTTCTGATGAAGTGTTTTCACTTTCATCTTCCAGGATCATGAATATACTGGAATATTTGTCAAACTGATTTGCTTTTACATGTGCTGCTGAAATGGATAAACCGATCTTGCCTATAAAGATATCCTCGTTTACATTCAGGCGGGTTCTCAATTCTGCTAATGAATGTTCGATATCATGGCCGAGAATATACTCATGCTGTAAATAAGCCACACGTAAGGGGGGAAGTTTGATTTTTGAAATGTGATCTAACGGCGTGTGAACGGCATCTTCTATTTGGATGATGCGGCGGGAGATCTTTTTCTCAATGCGTTCCAATTCTCTCTTTTTGCGATCAATTTCAGTCTGCTGGCTTTTCAGTATATGAATCAGAGTGTTTGTATTTTGAGAATTATAAAAGTGAAGAAGTTTATTGATTGGCAGGCCTAAAGCCCTCAAATACTTGATGGTATCCAGCCGCTCAAACTGTTGGGTGGAATAGTATCTATAGTTTGTTTGCTCGTCTTTATATTCCGGTTTCAAAAGACCGATTTCATCATAATACCTAAGAGCAGAGATTTTCACATTGAATAACTTTGAAACTTCTCCAATTGAAAAAAATTTCTTCATTCTATCAACCTTCCTGTTCTTTGATTGGTGAACTCTTTATATATAACCCACATTATATATGATGGCAGAGGCCTAAAGGTAAAGTTTGCGGCAAAATCAGGTTAGGGGCTGAGGATAGATATCAATCCGATATATTGTATGGTTGAAATTCAAAAAAGGCTGTCGAGAAAACCTCGCCAGCCTGGCTCCTTTATGAAAGAAGCTTTTCTATTCTTCAAAATAAGGATTCACATGGATGAGCACTTCTTCCACATCTGGAAACTGTCTTTTGATTTCATTTCGGATTTCGCGGGCAATATCGTGTCCCTGCTTAATCGTCAAATCATGATCTAAAGATAAACGGACATCAAGCAATTTATAGTGGCCATGTTCTCTCGCGCGGATTCTATCGATTCGTTTTACTTGATCACATTCAAAAATAACCTCTTTATATTCCACTATCAGCTTGGGATCAACACTTTTCTCCATGAGAACATCAACAGACGGCCTGATTAATTCCATTGAAATTTTAAAAATGAGGTAAGCCACGATTGCACTGGCAATTGCATCGGCGTACAACAGATAGGTCCATCCGCGGGTGTTTCCGATAATCGCCAATAGGACGCCGATAAAAGCGGCGAGAGAGGCAACGATATCGCCTTTATGATCGTATGCAATCGCTATAATCGCTTTACTGTTCCATTTTTTCCCCTGCTTTATGGAATAACGATATAGGATCTCCTTAGCCACGTACGAAATCAAAGCTGCAAACAACGCGCTGTATTGTGGAACGCTTGGCCCTTCAACAAAGGATAGAATTGCTTCTATTAGGATATAAACGGATACGATCACTAAGATAATTCCTACAATAGCCTCACTGATGACCTCAGCTTTTCCATGACCAAACGGATGGTCTTGATCAGGCGGTTTATTGGAAATGCCGATCACTGCCAGGACAGCAATCGAAGCAACGACATCCGCAGCGGAATGTATACCGTCTGCAAAAACGGCTTCACTGTCGCCTATAAGGCCAAAAAAGACCTTTCCGGCCATTAAGATCAGATTGGCTATTAATGCAATCAAAGCAACTTTTTTGCTTATTTGTTCTCTTTCACTTGCCATTTTTTCCTCCTGTAAAACTACACAAAAAATAGGAGTGCTTGTTATTCACTCTCCGTACCCTTTCTTGTGAAATCACTTTGCTTATCATATCAACTGAATTTCGAGTGGGTCTATAGCAACGTTGTTTCCTATTTACTAATAAATAAGGTGACAGAAAAAAAGTTGGAGCAGGGCTAAAAGCTAACAGAGCAAACCAATGAGGCTGTGATTATCATCAATTAAAATTTTGATTCAGTGAAAAATTTCCACCTGTTTTTAAAAAACCTGTTGACATTAGACCATCCGTATTTTATTATTATCTCATATTCAAGATATTTTAATTCGAGATAAAATATTAACAATCAAGTGCAAACCTGAGTGTTGTTGAATAATGAAGAGATGTCACAAGCATTGTCTGTTCTTTTAAATGATATGCAATGTGTTTTTTTATAAAATAATATCTCGAATTCGAGATATAAAGGAGTGTATCGTAAATGGCTGAATTTTCACAGCTAGTCCATGAAAGAAGATCTGCAAGCAACTTCCTTCCAGATCATCCAATCACAAAAGAAGAACTCAATGAGATGTTTGAATTGGTTTCATTGGCTCCATCGGCTTTTAATTTACAGCATACAAAATATGTGACGGTTCTAGACCCGGATGTAAAAGAAAAGCTGAAGCAGGCGGCAAACGGACAATATAAAGTGGTTAGCTCATCTGCGGTTCTTTTGGTATTGGGGGATAAGCAGGCATATCAGCAAGCTGCTGACATCTATGAAGGATTAAAGGTATTGGGGGTATTAAATAAGCAGGAGTATGATCACATGGTTCAAGACACCGTTTCGTTTTATGAAAACAGGGGAGAACCATTTAAGAGAGATGAGGCGATAAGGAATGCTTCACTTTCTGCGATGATGTTTATGCTCAGTGCTAAGGAAAAAGGCTGGGACACCTGCCCTATGATCGGGTTTGATGCTGAAGCCGTGAAACAGATTTTGAATATAGATGATCAATTTGAAGTTGTCATGATGATGACAATTGGGAAAGAAAAAACAGAGAGCAGAAGGCCGCGCGGCTACCGGAAGCCTGTGAATGAGTTTGTTGAGTATATGTAAATGAACGTTTAAAGGAGCGGATAAAATTGGCTAAAAAAACGATGGGAATACATCATATTACAGCAATTGTCGGTCACCCTCAAGAGAACGCAGATTTCTACGCAGGAGTGCTGGGGCTTCGATTGGTCAAGAAAACCGTCAATTTTGATGATCCAGGTACGTATCATCTTTATTTTGGGAATGAAGGCGGGAAACCGGGAACCATCATCACCTTCTTCCCGTGGGCGGGGGCCCGCCGAGGCATCATTGGAGACGGTCAAGTAGGCGTGACTTCTTACGTCGTGCCGAAGGGGGCTATGGCTTTTTGGGAAAAGAGACTTGAAAAATTCAACGTTCCATACACAAAAATCGAGCGCTTTGGAGAACAATATGTAGAATTTGATGATCCGCACGGCCTGCACTTAGAAATCGTGGAAAGAGAAGAAGGAGAAGTTAATACTTGGACTTTTGGAGATGTAACACGTGATGTTGCCATCAAAGGTTTCGGAGGTGCAACCCTGTTATCAGCACAACCTGACAAAACAGGTGAACTGTTAGAAAACATCATGGGGATGGAACGAGTCGGCAAGGAAGGAGACTTCATTCGTTATCGTTCTGCCGGTGATATCGGAAATGTGATTGACCTTAAAGTAACGCCTATTGGCCGCGGACAAATGGGAGCCGGTACGGTGCATCACATTGCTTGGCGGGCTAACGATGACGAAGATCAATTAGATTGGCAAAGATATATTGCGTCTCACGGATATGGTGTAACTCCTGTTCGGGATAGAAACTATTTTAATGCCATTTACTTCAGAGAACATGGAGAAATCCTGTTTGAAATCGCAACTGATCCTCCGGGCTTTGCACATGATGAATCACAAGAAACAATGGGCGGAAAATTGATGCTGCCTGTGCAATATGAACCGCATCGCACACAAATTGAACAAGGGCTGCTGCCGTTTGAAGTGAGAGAGTTAGATTGATTTTAATGAATGCTGGCGCATGAAGAAAAATAAAAAGACATATAGTCAATAGATGATTGCTGGACGGTACTGGAGGCAAGAAATCAGACTGCTGCCTTTCAGCACATCATGTTACATCAAAAATAAGGAGAGATAAAAATGGAAGATGCAGGACTTTTGCTTATTCGTATTATGATTGGTGTGGTGTTTCTGTTTTATGGATCACAAAAATTATTCGGCTGGTTTGGCGGATACGGGATTAAAGGAACCGGACAATGGTTCGAGTCAATTGGGGTTAAACCAGGTAACGTCGCGGCCGCTTTATCAGGTCTTGGGGAATTAGTAAGCGGAATTCTATTTATTTTAGGTGTATTCCTCCCGCTTGGAGCTGCTATCATCACGATTATTATGTTAGGTGCCATCGTAAAAGTCCATGGACCGAAAGGATTTGCGAATGGCGCAGGCGGTTTTGAATATAACTTGGTACTGATTGCAGTCTCCATCGGGGTTGCACTCATCGGTTCAGGGGCTTACGCTTTGCATTTTTAATACGAAAATATCTAAGAACAGTTACTGGCAAGCGGTAACTGTTCTTTTGTTTTGCTATGCAGGTACTCTGTAAAGCAAAAAAGCGGATATTATAACTATAAATGTGTATAGTGAATGATACATAGCGATGAGCCTTGGTTATGAAAGATAGGCCAAGTTGAAGGAGGAATTTGATGAAAGAGATGACAGAATTACATTCATTAGATTCTATAGAGAATTTTATCAAACAGCATCAATTCAGTTTTATCTATATATCTAGACCCGGCTGTACAGTATGTCACGCTGTTCTGCCGCAGCTCAGAACATTATTGGATCAGTTCCCAAATATCAAGTTGGGACATATCAATGCTGACGATGTAGAAGAGGTCGCCGGCAGATTTTCAGTCTTCACTGTCCCTGTGTTACTTTTGTTCATCGATGGGACTGAGTTTTTGAGAGAAGCCCGTTTTGTTCATTTTGAACAGCTTGAAGAAAGGCTGAAAAGGGTTTATCGGTTATATGAAGATGAATAAATTGTTTATGCAAGCCCCATCTCTATCAGAAGATGGGCTATGCCATGACCAATATACGTATGCGGAAACAGCTGAACTGATCCCAGCCGCTTACTTGAGCGGTTCTCCGAACACAATATGTCAATGTAAATGTTTAGAGTCCTGATAAGCACCTAAGTTGGTGATCACACGGCATGCGCCTTTTTCTTCCGTCACCATGGAAGCGACCTTTTGAATGACATCCATTAATTCAAGAAGTAAGTCATGATCGGACTCTTCCAAGGTGATCAACGAAGAGATATGTCTCTTGGGAACAGCTACAATATGAACCGGATAAAAAGGCTTTGTATGATAGTAAGCCAATACGTTATCCGTCTCTATTACCTTATTCACTTTCGTTTTGCCGCTAAATACCTCATCGCAATAAAAGTCTTCAGTCATATGATCCATCCTCACTTTGTTTTATTATTATTTCTTCTATCTCCTTCCTACATTCACCTTTTTAAATGACTTTGAATTTTGGTTCGTTAGCCCAAGGTTTTTTTGATGTATGAAATACCCATGGTGGCAGCCGGTACTAACTCTTTACTCAGACATTAAAAACATTAGGATCATGGGAAGGTATGAAAGGACAACGTTTGTTGTTCTTTTTTCATGTCGTTATTTAAAAATGGCCACAGTCTATGGAGATCGTGTGGACCAATAAAATCGATTTAAACGAATCTGACCTATGTCAGTTCTTTCGGAAGATTAATATCTATTTTTTATGTGTTACCAGTTTACAATCTGACTATAGTCAGATAAAGTGGGTGTGATTAAAATAAATCGATCAACAGAAAAAGGAGAAGAAGCTCATGGAGTTACAGGCGGAAAAAATACACACTGCAAAAATGTGGTCCTTATCATTTATTTTTGTCACGCTTTCAAATGCATTTTTATTTATGGTGTTTGAAATGTTATTGCCGACATTGCCTTTGTTTGTTACTGCTTTAGGGGGTGGTGCAAAGCAAGTCGGGTTGGTTACAGGTATTTTTATGATATCTGCCATTGCCATACGTCCTTTTGCAGGGGTTTTGGCTAAACGATTTAACAAAAAATATTTACTTATATTTGGAATTGTGATCAGTGCCGGCTCAACCGGTGCATATTATCTTGCGTCAGATGTGAGTGTTCTATTGCTCATTCGCTTCATACATGGTGCCGGTTTTGGATTAGCAACTACTTATTTTGCGACGATTGCCGCAGAAATTATTCCGAAGGAGCGCCGAGGTGAGGGGATTGGATATTTTGGGGTAGGCGAAACGATTGCGGTTTCGATTGGACCGATGATTGGTATCGTGGCACTGGAGCTTTATGATTTTCAGCGACTTTTTCTAGGCGGGATGTCTATTCTATTACTGGCTGTGCTAATGGCTGTATTTGTCCGGAGGCGGTCTGAAGGAAAAGACACGGCTGAAAAGGGAATGGTAAAGGTCAAGGTGTTAGAAAAACGTGTGTTGTTTCCTTCGTTTCTCATATTATTAGTCGGGATTGCTGCATCTGCGATCATGTCCTTCTTTTCACTCTATGCGCTGGAAAAGGGTTTCCGAAGTGTCGGAATGTTTTTCTTTCTGATTGCGGCAGCCAGTTTTTTTATACGCCTGATCTCTGGGAAAATGTTTGACCGGTTTGGAGAGGCTGCTATCCTTATCCCCGCCTCAATTTTCTCTTTAGCAGGGCTATCCATACTGTATCTTGCCCAAACCGATGCTATGTTTTTTGCTGCGGCGATATGTTACGGGTTTGGATTTGGTTCAATATTTCCGGCTATCCAGACATGGTGTATTAATCTTGTTCAAGAGCATGAACATGAGGATGCTATGGGGACATTCTTTAATTTTTTTGATATGGGAATTGGCGGAGGCTCGTTGTTATTAGGTGTAGTGGCAACGATCTATTCTTATCGGGAGATTTATATCGTTTCCATTTTGGTGTACCTGCTGTTTCTTTTATTATATATTTTATTTATCTGTTCCAAGAGAAAACGGATTTAAATAATTAGGGGAGGGCAGAACAGTGACCCGTGAGAATATAAAACGCACAGCCGTTCGCCAATTTAATGAGCTTGGCTACGAGGGAGTAAAAATGGCGCATATTGCAAAAGAATTGGGGATTCGGAAACAATCTCTGTCCTACCATTTCTCGTCAAAAAAGGATCTGTTGATGGAAGTATACCCCGAGATTGTTGAAGAAGAAGTAGCGTTTATCAATGATTTTTTTGAATCCCGAAAGCATATGCCAGCCAAAAATCTTATATATGCTTTTTTAAAAGAAACACAGGCGCGCTTTCATGCCATGCCCAATGTAGCCTTTTTGCAGGCGATGTCGTTTAAGGCTCCTGTTGAAGTAAGTGATTTTATTTCAGCCCAGTACCTGCTGTTTCTGCATGCTTTGAAAAGCCGAGTTGCACTTGTTTTTAAAGAAGAGGGCACCACCTGTCCGCCCGAAAAGTGTGCGATAGCCTTTATCACTCTTTTCGATGGGCTGAACATTCAGCTGGTTTACGAGAATAAACAATCATTTGAGCGATCTTTAGAGATTTCCTTCGATATTTTTTGGCAAGGGCTGAAGGCGAAAACTTGAAAATACCAAGGGCGAACAGCCCTTGGTATCCCTTAACGTTATTGATCCAGCTCTTTCATTCGTTTCGTAAGTTCATTGAAAGCCTGATCAAGCTCTTTGTATCCTTTATCATTTGGCGCCATAAAACTGATCTTTCCCAGCACTTCTTGTCTTTCTGTCTCAAGCTTTAAACGAAGTTCTTCTCGGTCATTTCTTTCTAATGGAGCGTCATTCAATTGCTTTTCGATGCCATTGTCCGAGATGACGAGTTTACTGTTGGTTGTTTTTTCGAGAAAGTATCGGTCATGTGACACCGCCAGCAATGTGCCGCTGTAGTGTGACAGTGTTTTTTCCAGCTGTTCGCGTGACGGCAGGTCGAGATGGTTTGTCGGCTCATCTAAAATCAACACGTCTTTTTCCTCCAGGATATAAGCCATCAGTTTAATCTTTACACGCTCGCCCATACTCATATGCTTGATCGGCTCAGTCCATTGGGAAGCTGTAAAACCTAAGTGCTTCATCAGATTTTGAACGTGTCCCCTTGCTTCGTATGTTTCATTTTCAAATAACTCTTCCGGTGTTTGTTCTAAAGGCAAATCAAACACCTCCTGCGTTAAATAGCCGATGTTTGCAGACGGCGACACCCATACACTCCCCTCAGCTGTTTCCTGTCCCAGAATGATTTTCAGTAATGTCGTTTTTCCGCTGCCATTGGGGCCTATGATCGCAACCTTTTCACCGTGCTGAATTGTAAAATGTGCGTTTTTAAAGAGTAGCCTTTCGCCAAAAGCCTTCGTTACATGCTGAACTTCTAAAAAATGTTTTCCCGTTTTATGGGTTGTATCAATTGAAAAGTGTACATGATATTCCGGCTCAACGGGTTCCGCTTTTGCTTTTTCCAGCTCTTGTTCAAGCCGCTTCCGCTTGGATTTCATTTGGGCATCCGTACGCTTCGCTTTTACACGGTGATATTCTTTAAATCCTTCCTTTTTCGTCGATTGGGCGTGGGCTTTTTCCGACCATGAAGCCAGCTCATTCATTTGTGCTTCAATTCGTTCAACCATTTTTTGCTGCTTTTCATATTCACGCTGCTGGGTGAGTCTTTTCTTTTCCCGGAACTTCATATACCCAGAGTAATTTCCTTTGAATTCAATCAGCGATTGAGCTTCGAGAGACCATATTTTTGTTGCGGATTCGTCTAAAAAATAACGATCGTGAGAAACAAGAATCACAGTGCCTCTATAACTTTTCAGCTGTTGAATGAGAAATTGCAGGCTTTTTTCATCAAGGTGGTTTGTCGGTTCATCTAACAGTAAAAGATCTGCATCCTCTGAAAATCCTTTTGCCAGCCGTGCTTTCAGTTTTTCGCCGCCGCTTAATTGATGGAAATCTCGAACGGGCACACACCATTTCTCCAGTAATTTCTTTTCGGCAGGCGTCTGATTCGCAAAGGAATACGACGCGGTTTCCTGTTCTACCAGCGTCATTTTTAAATCCTGCCGAATTCTTCGGATTTGTCCTTGTGCAGGGGCTAAGTCATTGTGAATGAGGTGAAGCAGCGTCGATTTCCCAGCGCCATTTTTGCCGATAATCCCAATGATATCTCCTTGATGAACACTGGCATTTACGTTTTTAAAAACAGTCAGATTCATCACTTCATAGCTGACATTTGTTAATGTTACGATCTCTTTCATTCATATCCCTCGCTTTAAAGGGAGAATCAAAAAATCCTCCCAAATGTGTTGGAAGGATTAGCCGCGCCTGTGCATGATCAAATAAGCTATTGTTCATAAATAGCAGTGTCATCTATATAGAAAATGGGCAGACTAATCCTATTTTTTCTGATTTGAAATATTGATTTCAAACGGTAAAAATAAGATTAGTTAATCATTGTCCACCCATCATCCCTTCTTGTTTTGATTACACACACTATAGCATAACTTCAAATTCGAAAGCAAAGGCCATTTGGGATATTTTTCATCAAAAAACTCCTGCTCATTATTGAGGCAGGAGCTGCGAATCTTATTGATGCTTTGCTTTTCTCACTTTATAAACCACAATCAGCAAAATAAACCAAACCGGCGTAATAAATAAGGAAATTCGAGTATCCTGAGCTAATGCTAAAACAACAATGATAAACGCCAGAAACGCAAGAATCAGGTAGTTTGAAAACGGATAAAGCGGAAGCTTAAACTTATTTGTTTTCGCTAATTCAGGTCTTGTTTTCCGGTATTTCATATGGCAGATGACCGTAATACCCCAAATGTAGATAAAACAGACGGTTGAAATGCTTGTGATCAGGGTGAATACGCCTTCTGGCATGATGTAGTTTAGCGTGACACCGATTAAAATCACGATAGCTGAAAAGAACAACGCATTTCTGGGTACTTTACGCGGAGTTAGTTTCGCCATTGATTCAGGCGCATTGTTATCTTTAGCCAAGGAATAGATCATACGGCTTGTACTGAACACAGCGCTGTTACATGCTGAAGCAGCGGATGTCAACACAACAAAGTTAATAATACTTGCTGCCGCGACGATGCCGACCGCGACAAATACCTGTACGAATGGGCTTTCGCTAGGATTGATAACATTCCAAGGATAGATGCTCATAATGACAAGAAGAGCACCGATATAGAAAAGCAGCACCCGGATAGGGATATTGTTGATCGCCTTAGGGATGACTTTTTCAGGGTTCTCTGTTTCACCGGCTGTAAGTCCGACCAGCTCAATGCCGACAAAGGCAAACACAACCATCTGGAACGAGAGGATAAACCCGTGCATTCCATTCGGGAACATACCTCCGTGGCTCCAGAGATTTGTGAAACTGGAGGCTCCTGAGCTAGTGGGAAACCCTTTGAAGATCATCACAAGACCGATAGCGATCAGCGCCAAAATGGCAATGACTTTAATTAAAGCAAACCAAAATTCTAATTCTCCAAAAAGCTTGACAGTTGCCAGGTTCATAATCATTAAAACAATCAGAGCGATTAAGCCGGGCACCCATTGCGGCACACCCGGGAGCCAATATTGAGTGTAAAGCCCGACGGCTGTCAGATCTGCCATCGCGATAGAAATCCAGCAGAACCAGTATGTCCAGCCGGTGATAAAGGCTGCCATATCACCTAAATAGTCTTGTACAAAATCAACAAAAGAGTGATAGTTCAAATTCGATAACAGCAGTTCACCCAGAGATCGCATAATTAAAAAGCAAATGATTCCTGTGATCAAGTAGGCAAATAAAATCGACGGGCCGGCAAAATGAATTGATTTTCCTGAGCCGAGAAATAACCCCGTCCCAATAGCACCGCCGATGGCGATGAGCTGGATGTGCCTGTTTTTTAAGCCTCTCTCCAAGGTTTGCTGATTTATATTATCTTTCGTCATATCGTCTGTCACTTTGTGTGTTCCTCCATTGAAAATTGTTTTGAGTCAGCAATACGTTTTTAATGATTATTATAACACTAAAATTTCTATCTTTTTTACTATAAAGGTAAATGAAAAGAAATTTTAATGTTTTTTGAAAAAATTCATAATAAAAGCGGCTCCATTTAGTGAGCCGCAGTCGTTTTATGCCATTTCTGTTTTTTTCAAATACAGGTAGAGCCCATAATCTGTCGGAGCGGATGCATATCCTGCCTGCCGCAGCATTGCTGTGATATTGCCGCGGTGGTATGTCCCGTGATTAACAACGTGAGGAACCAGCTCGGAAACAGTCGTTTCCATGATTCCGGCGGAGGGGTTTTGAATCTGGAGAGGTTTATCGATCTGTTCGTTTTGCCGTAAACATAATGTGTAGCGCTCGGATAACTCCAGAAACAGGGCTTCCATCTCCTCGATTTCTTTTGCCTCTGTCTGGTCTTTAAGCTGTTCAGCTAACGCCAAAGCAGCGCTCATACTTTGGCCGGAAAATACTTCAATCCAGCCGAGATCAGAGAGGTAGACATGAGATATGACATGAGATATCGACGGAAACACACTTTGAATGTCTTGGCGATAGACCTCTTTTGGAAGCTCTTTTAACCGATTGAATATTTGCTGATTGGCCCATACGTTATATTCATACAATTTTAATGATAAATCTGACACGTGAATCTCCCCTTCCATGTTTATAACGTCCATTATACACGAACGAACGTTCTTGCGGAGGTGCGTGAATAAAATAGGTTGACAGACATAGTTTAGAGGAATAAACTAATTGGCATTGATCATATAGTTTAGAGGGATAAACTATAGTGAGGAGGGGGAAGACGTTGAATGAACAAAAGCTGTGTCAGGCGATAAACCTGTTTGTGGAAGTATTACTTGAGGGGACAGAGTTTGTGCATCGTGAAATCAATCAGGATGTCTTCAAGCATATCTCAAGAGAACAGGCGGATCTGTTGAAAATTTTAAAAGTAAAGGGCTCAACTTCTCCCGGCAGCCTTGCTATGTATCAAAACGTACATAAGAGCGCGATTTCGAACAGACTGAAAAAGCTGCTTGAAAAGGGATTTGTTGAATGGGAGGACTGTCCGGCAAAAAGTGATAAGCGTTCTAAGCTTATTCACATCACAGCCAGCGGTGAAAACATCCTGGAAAAATTAGATTCAGCCATCTTTAACGCTCTTAAAGAGCTAATCGATGATATAGATGAGGAACACTTAAACTCTATCATAGAGATATTCACCATTCTAAAAAGCAAATTTAAAGGAGGAGATCCTGCCGAATGAGAGCAATCATCAAATTCAAGTGGGCGATTGCAGCCTTTATATTAGCACTTACCGTGATACTGAGTTTGTTTTCTCCGAACGTAACGGAGCTGGCCAATCAAAAGGGGCAGGCCCAGCTTCCCGCTGATGCTGTTTCAGAAAAAGCAAATGCCATTTTAAAACAAGCGGGAGAAGACACTAATTCGATCAGTATGGTTCTTACATTAGACCACGCTTTGAAGAAAGAAACAGAAGATCAGCTCCGCACAATGATCGATAAAATCAAAAAGATCGACGGTGTAGAAGATGTAACGTCTCCTCTTACAGCGGAAAAAGAAGTCAAAGACCAACTAATCTCGAAAGACAAGAAAACCATCCTCGTTCCTGTCACGATTACAGGTTCTGATAAAAAGGCGGAAAAAATCGCGGATGACATGTATAAAATCGTTCCTGATGATTTGACGGCATATATGACGGGAGCCTCCCTCATCAATCAGGATTTCGCCCACAGTTCAGAGGAAGGGCTCAAGAAAACGGAAGTGATCACAGTCTGCTTGATCATCGGCTTACTGCTGATCGTGTTCCGCTCTGTTGTGACGCCTTTTATCCCGATTGTGGTGGTCGGGTTTTCATATCTGATCAGTCAATCCATATTGGGCATTCTTGTGTACAATGTTGATTTTCCTATCTCGACGTTTACGCAAACCTTCTTAGTCGCCATTCTGTTCGGCATCGGAACAGATTACTGCATACTGCTTCTGACCCGATTCCGTGAAGAATTGGCAAATGGACATGACAAAAAAGAAGCGGCGCTAATCGCTTATCGTACAGGGGGAAAAACCTTATTTATCAGCGGATTTGCGGTATTGATCGGGTTTTCTGCCTTAGGCTTTGCGAAGTTTGCGATTTTCCAATCAGCAGTAGGAGTCGCAGTCGGTGTGGGAATTTTAATGATCATCCTCTACACACTGCTGCCATTATTTATGGTGACACTGGGTGAAAAGTTATTCTGGCCTTCTAAGAAAGTGCTGTCGCACAGTGATAATAAATTATGGGCGTTTCTCGGCAGACATTCGGTTGTTCGTCCGTTTCTGTTTATTGTCATCACGGTGATCATCACGCTTCCGTTCATCTTGACCTATGATGACCAGATTTCATTCGATTCGACTGCAGAGATCAGCAGCGATTATAAATCAATAAAAGCTCTTGAGGCCATCAAAGATGGATTCGGTGAAGGGAAAGCGTTCCCGATCAATGTTGTCGTGAAAGGAGACAAAGAACTCACAACAGCTGATACAATCCCTTATCTCGGAAATGTCAGCAAAGCGATTGAGAAAGTCGATCATGTGGACTCTGTCATGACCATCACGCAGCCGACTGGTGAAAAAATCAAAGATTTATATATTGATAAACAGCTAGGCTTGGTTTCAGACGGGCTGGATAAGGCGGGTAAAGGAATTGCCGATGTCCAGAGCGGTTTAACGGATATAGAAAACGGAATGAATCAAATGGCGGGGCAAACGGGCTCAGCCTCAAATAGCAGCTCCGGCGGTTCACTGGGCGATGCGGCAGACGGTTTAGACAAAATCAATCAGCAGCTGCAACTTGTGAGCAAACAGATTTCCCAAACCGGCAATACCGCACAGACCGTACAGCAGCTTACGGCAATCAGCGGACAGCTTGGACAGATTCAAACCGGTCTTGAACAAGCGGACCAGCAGCTCTCAGGCCAGAAGGCACAAGCCGGAACGCTGACAGAAAGCCTGAAGAAGCTGGCTGCAGGCGTGAAGAGCGCAAATGATGGCCTGACGAAAATCACTGACGGCATAACAGCTTCCAGTGATATGTTAGAGGATATGAGCAAAAGCTCAACCGTAAGGGATACAGGCATATTCATTCCTGATCAAGTCATGAAAGATAAAGACTTTAAGAAGTCAATTGACCAATATTCATTTGCAGATGGCAAAGGCGTACAATTAAGCGTCGTCCTGGACTCTAATCCTTATTCAGAACAGGCCATTACAACAATGAACCAAATCAAAAAAGCTGTAGCAAACGAAGTTGACGGCACTCCTCTCGAGGACGCACAGATCGTATACGGCGGTGTCACGAGTGTGAATGCGGACTTAAAAGAGCTGTCCACAACGGACTTCTCCAGAACAATGGTGATTATGATTATAGGTCTGTTTATTGTATTAACCATTTTATTCCGCTCGATGATCATGCCGATTTATATGATCGCGTCATTGCTGCTGACATACTATACGTCGATCTCCATAACAGAATTGATTTTTGTGAACGGCCTGGGAAATGCCGGCGTCAGTTGGGCAGTACCGTTCTTCAGCTTTGTCATCTTGATCGCGTTAGGCGTAGATTATTAGATCTTCTTGCTTGACCGATTTAAGGAAGAGGTGCACCTTGGCATTGAACAAGGTGTCATCAGATCAATGAGCAAAATGGGATCCGTCATCATTACGGCGGCCATTATTTTGGCCGGCACGTTCGCGGCGATGATGCCCTCGGGCGTCAATACGCTGATGCAGGTGGCAAGTGTTATCATTATCGGGCTGCTGCTTTACGGCCTTGTCATTCTTCCGCTCTTTATGCCGGCAATCATCGTGACCTTTGGAGAAGGAAACTGGTGGCCGTTTGGCAGGAAGAAAATCAAAGAATAACCGAGAAAAGAGTGATGACCATTCATCACTCTTTTTTTGCATGACTGATGACTAGAAAATATCATGGGTTTACTGCAAACGTGTTAACCCCAAAATAGCCGGTCCGTATAAACGGCGGTTTTGTTTAAAATAAAAAGAGCCCGGAATATTCCTGGGCTCTTTGTTTTATTTCCATTCTGCAATTGTATCAATCGGCAGACGGTAGGAAGCATAGCCTTCGTCTGCTGCTTTTCCGATAGAAAGAAGCATGACCGGTACATAACGTTCTTTATCTAATCCGAATGTTTCCGCGATGTTTTCTTTATCGTATCCGCCGATCGGGTTTGTATCGTAGCCGTGCGCGCGTGCAGTCAGCATCAGCTGCATCGAAACAAGCCCTCCGTCAATCAGGATTGTTTCGCGGTTCACTTGCGCCGGAAGCTTTTCAAAATGAGCTGTCAGCGCTGCGATTTGTCTGTCTTTTACCTCTTGCGGCATATAACCGAGTTCCACTGCTTTTGAATAGATTTCTTCTAAATAATCAGCATTGTTCATGTCTGCAAATACGGCGATGACAGCAGATGATGTTGTGACTTGCGTTTGGTTAAAGCTTGCAAGCGGTGCGAGCTTTTCTATTCCTTCAGGGCTGTCGATGACGAGAAAACGCCATGGCTGTGCGTTTACAGAAGATGGCGCAGTTGTTGCTTCCTCTAAGATTTCTGTCATCTCCTCTTTGCTGATTTTCACCGTCGGATCATAGTTGCGAATGGAACGGCGGCCTTTCATAATCTCCATAAAATCGTTTGTTTTGATCATGTTGATACACTCCTCTTAAGCTTCGATATTGTCTATGTTGTGACGCATACGCGCCAGCACATCAATGAGCAGGCGGCGTTCGTCTGCACTTACATTTGCGAGCATTTCCTTTATGAAACGCTCCTTTTCTTTCTTAGAAGACTCGATCCGCTCTCTTCCTTGATCTGTTAACCGAACAAGGGTGATGCGGTTGTCTTCAGGCTTGCGCCGTCTTGAGACCATGCCTTTGGCTTCCAGCTGTTTTAGGTGTCTAGTGACGGCGGCGCTATCAATATTGACTTTCTTTTGAAGGTCGCTTTGACTAATCTCATCTGCGTGATAAAGCAATGTCAGCAATTCCAAACGAGATTGGCTGATGCCCGTGCATGCCTCGAACTTCACGCCAATCACCTTGTTCACGCCTTGCAGCTGATATAAAATCTCGGCTTCCTCTGAACAAAATGACGCCAAAACCCATCCCTTCTTTCTTGTCAACATAATTAATTGATATATCAATGATTGACTTGTCAATTAATATACTATGATTGATTTCAACTTGCAAGTCATTTGCATATTTGAAAAAACCCCCCGTGTATGTGAAGGGAGGTTTTGTGTTATTCTTGCGGCTCTGGATAAAACATCAGCAGAAAAAAGCTGGCCATTTCTTCGGAAGAATTGATGTAGCTGTGCGGGGTTGATCCTGTAAATTGCAGGGCGTCTCCTGAAGCGAGCATGTGCTCCTGCCCCTGAAGATTAACCGTTAATTCGCCTTCTTTAATGAAAAGGTACTCTTCACCTAAATGTGTTTTTGCTTCATGGATACATCCAGGTTTCAGATCAACAACGTAAATTTCAAACTTTGTTTCAGGATTGTAGGGGAAAAAAGGGTAGACGCTGTAGTTTTCTTCATTATCTGTAACAGGTTCAATATCCCTCAGATTAATTTTTCTAACTATCGGCTTGTCTTCTTTCAGAAATACAGAAAAGGAGACTTGAAGCCCGTTTGCGATCTTCCATAGTGTAGTGACAGTCGGGGTGGACTTTCCTTTTTCGATTTGTCCGAGCATCGCTTTGCTGACACCCGTTAATTCAGAAACTTGATCAAGAGTCAGGTTTCTGTTTTTTCTAAGTTTGACCAGATTCATTGCAATAATGGCTTGGATATCATCCATACATGTATCTCCTTACGTCCATATTCGATTTCATTATAACATAGGGAAGTCTGTTATCACATTCTGTTGTCGGTTATAACATACGTGTGTATAATATGTTAGACGAAGAGGAGGAGGACAGAATGATATCTGAAAAAGAAATGACTCATGCAAAAACTGACGAGCCAACATTCCTGCAGGGATTTCAAGATTGTGTTCCGACGCTGATCGGTTACATCAGTGTAGGCTTGGCTCTCGGAATCGTTGGGGTTGCGTCGCATTTAAGCGTAATGGAGATTGTGTTAATGTCAGGATTGGTTTTTGCAGGCGGCGCCCAGTTCATTATGTGTGCGTTGTTAGCGGCGAACAGCCCGATGTCCGCCATTATTCTGACTACGTTTATTGTGAATTTGCGGAATTTTCTATTAAGCGCCGCGCTTGCTCCTCATTTTTCAAAGTATTCACTGGCGAAAAATGTAGGTATCGGCATGATGGTGACAGATGAATCGTTCGGTGTCGCTTCAAATAAGATTGTCAAAAACGAGCCGATTAACGATCGCTGGATGTTCGGTTTAAATCTTACAGCATATGCGTGCTGGGTGCTGTCTTGTGTGGCGGGGGCTGTTTTTGGCAAGTGGATTACCGATCCGGAATCGTTCGGACTGGATTTTGCGGTGACGGCTATGTTTTTAGCGCTGCTGGTTCTTCAACTGGAACATGTTGTGCCGGCGAAGCTTAAACATTATGTATCACTCATGATCTATATGGTGATTGCCATGGTTGTTTTTTCTTTCTTTATGCCGTCTCATCTTGCGGTCATCATATCAACGGTTATCGTAGCCACAATCGGGGTGGTGACGGATAAATGAGTGTCAATACATACATCTTGATGGTGATTATCGGCTGTGCGCTGGTCACGATGATTCCCCGCGTCATTCCCTTTTTAGTTGTTCGGAATATCACTTTGCCGGAGCCCATGCTCAAGTGGCTTTCCTATGTGCCGGTCTGTATATTGACAGCACTTGTCGTAAAGGATTGTATGATTCAGTCAAATGATACTCTTCAATTGAATTGGCCCGCAGCCGTTATCTTGATCCCGACTCTTTTGATTGCGATGAAAACGAAAAGCTTATCCATTACTGTGATCACCGGCGTTCTTCTTATGGCGGGTTTGCGATTATGGGCATAAAACAAGAGGATCGGCACTTACTTGATCAGGGCAGAAGACCCTGATTTTTTTGTGTCTTTCGTTCAAGCTTTAAGCGGCTTTCACAGACTGAAAGTTATGATACAATATACTAATGTTTTTATAGCTTCAATCTATCGTTGAAGTTGACATCTTACATAAGGGACTAGGTTGAAGGGAAGGTTTGATAACATGCTGCAAAACCCAACTGGAAAAGAACGCTTGGCATTGGCGTTTCTGCTCGGCATGCTTGCTATATTGGGCCCGCTTAATATCGATATGTATTTGCCAAGTTTTCCTGAAATCGCGAATGATTTATCAGCAAGCGCTTCACTTGTACAGTTAAGTTTAACAGCCTGTCTGGTCGGGCTTACCATCGGCCAGCTGATTGTAGGGCCGGTCAGTGATGCGCAGGGAAGACGGAAACCGCTATTAATCTGTATTTTTTTATTTGCGTTATCTTCTCTGTTTTGTGCGCTGTCGCCCAATATTGCAACATTAGTGGCTGCGCGTTTTTTACAGGGGTTCACCGCTTCAGCAGGGCTTGTGCTGTCTCGCGCCATCGTCCGCGATGTGTTTACCGGAAGAGAGCTTTCTAAATTTTTCTCACTGTTAATGGTCATTACAGCAGTTGCGCCAATGGTAGCACCTATGACAGGCGGCGCCATTTTGCTTTTGCCATTTGCAACGTGGCATACGATTTTTCACGTGTTAACGATCATCGGATTTTTACTTGTTCTTTTGATTGCATTTAGACTAAAAGAAACGCTGCCGCCGGAAAAAAGGATTCCAAGCTCAATCGGAACATCTGTCAAAACGATGGGCAGCCTGCTGAGGGATCGGTCCTTTATGGGGTACGCGTTAACTGTTGGGTTTATACATGGAGGAAGCTTTGCATATGTGTCCGGTACGCCATTTGTATACCAGGGTATTTACGGGGTGTCGCCGCAGGTGTTTAGTATTCTTTTTGGCATTAACGGCCTGGCGATTATATCGGGCAGCTTTATGATCGGGCGCTTTGGCGGAATCATCCATGAAAAAAAACTGCTTCGCATAGCGGTCATTACAGCTATGATTGCGACGGCTGTGCTTTTGACTATGACCATGATTCACGGCCCTCTGGCCACATTAGTCATATCCATCTTCATTTACATGATTACAATTGGCATGGTTTTGACCAGCACGTTTACGCTGGCCATGGAGAAGCAGGGGCACCGAGCCGGAAGCGCAAGCGCGCTGCTCGGCATGCTGCCGCTTCTCCTCGGATCGATCGTCTCCCCGCTTGTAGGCATTAATGAAACGACTGCCATTCCAATGGGAGCGATCATGTTTGTGACAGCGGTCATCGGCTCTCTGGCGTTTTTTGGATTAACGAAAGAACGAGCGGAGCAAAAAACCTGACATGGCGTCAGGTTTTTTGTTTTAGTTAGAATAATAACAGCAGGCCCGCAATCGCCGGAGTCAAGAAGATGGCCGATTTCAGAACCACCTTTGGCATAAGGTTGGTGAATTTCGCACCTACATAGGCACCGCACATCGTGCCGACCAAGACTTTGATCAGCAGTATATAATCGACAAAACCTTCTGTAATGTATCCGATTCCTCCACCTACAGCGAGGGGAATGATCACAAGCATCGTCGTTCCGACAGAATGGCGAATAGACAGGTTCAGCATGATCATTAAACCGATTTGAATAAAAGGCGCCGACCCGATGCCGAATGTGCCGGAAAGAACGCCGGAAACAATTCCTAAGATGACCGCTCTCGTATACGTTGAAAGATGGCTCTGATTCATTTGAGCCTTCTCTTTTAAAAGAAACAATCTGATTAAAATGAGAATCGCTGATAAAAACAACATTCCCGCCGTCAAATAATGAAGCAAATCAGCCGGAATGAACGATGTCAGTTTGGCGCCGAAAAATGAGCCGACCGCAGCAAAGCATCCGACTATTAAGCCGATTTTCATTTGAATGTTGCCTTCACGATAGTGGCTGTACGCCCCTGATAAGCTGGTGAAAGCCATCCCGGCGAGGGAAGTGCCTAAAGCCGTATGAATAGGAACATGGAAAAGAAGAGTTAAAAGTGCAATGACAAAGCCTGCACCCCCGGCACCAATAAAGCCTAAAATAATCCCGAGAAGAAACATAACAAGAATAATGAGCATATTTTTTCCTCCATTGAAAAATTCTAAAAATGTAATAAGTGCTATTCTGGCGGAGGTATGGTGTTCTATTGACGATGAAAAAACATGCCGATTTTTCAGTTGCCAGTAGTCCGTCGACCGTCGTTCAGCAAACATATCGTACCCCGAATTCTGAGATTTGACAAGGCAGTTTATTGCTTCCCATTACCATCTGTTATATGATTTTCATGAAGAAAAGCCCATGAATATATTCAAAAGAGGTATTATATATGGACGATTTTAAATTAGACAAACCGACTCCTTACTACCTGCAATTTTATAACCAGCTGAAAAAAATGATCTTCAACGGAACTTTTAAGCCGGGGCAACGGATAAACGAAACCCAGCTGGCGAAAAGCTTTGGTGTCAGCCGCTCTCCAATAAGGGAAGCCATGCGGCTGCTTGAGAAAGACGGTTTGTTAAAAGCAGATGACCGAAATGGATTTTCTATTACGTCGTTAACGGCAAAAGATGTAGATGAGATTTATAAAATCAGAATTCCGCTGGAGCAGCTGGCAGTTGAGTTAGTCATAAACGAAGCGGATGAGGAAGAGCTTGCTATTCTTGAAAAACAGCTTGAAGAAACAGAAAAAGCCATTCACAACGGAATGGAAGATACGGAAATCATCAGTTTAAATCAAAAGTTTCATGAGCTGCTTGTCGATTTTAGCCATAACAGACATTTGAAAAATTTGCTTGAGCATGTAAATGATCTGATTCACTTTTGCAGAATCCTTAATTATACTGGCGACCACCGTGCAGAAACGATACTGAGTGAACACCGCAAAATATTTGAAGAAGTGAAAAAGAAAAACAAAAAAGCAGCCAAACAGTATGTGGAGGCTCATTTCAATCATGACTGTGAGCACTTGAAGCATGTGCTTGAAGAAAGAAAAGAGAATTGATTATTGTGTGATCCGTCCCAAGGGGAATCTAGCCCCTTGGTTTTTTTGTGCTCACTAACATATATAAGGGATTATGGTAATAAGATTTTATGATAGATTGACTAACGAATAATGGGGGTTACACATGTTTATCCATATCGTCCGGCCTGGTGATTCTTTGTTTTCCATAGGCAGAAGATACGATGCTGCTGTTGATCAAATCCGGAGTGTGAATGGGTTAGACGAAACGAATATCGTGCCGGGGCAGGCTCTGCTAATCCCTCTTTATGTATATACAGTGCAGCCGGGAGACACGCTGACCGCCATTGCGGAAAAAGCGTTTGTTCCATTAGAGCGACTGCGGGCCGCAAACCCGGGCATCAGCCCAAATGCTTTACAAGTCGGAGCAAAAATAACGATCCCTTCTATCTCAAATTACATTGCGGGGACGCTGAGTTTTTATGTGCTCCGAAATCCTGATCTCGATCGGGAGTTAATTAATGACTTTGCGCCATACTCGTCTTCGATTTCGATTTTCGAATACCATATTGCACCTAACGGCGACATTGCAAACCAATTAAATGATAAGGCCGCGATCGAGACAACATGGCAAAGACGAGTCACACCGCTGGCAACGATCACGAATCTCACATCAGAAGGCTTCAGTACGGAGATCGTTCACCAAGTCTTAAACAACCCGACCGCGAGAACCAATCTGGTCAACAATATTTATTACTTAGTTTCCACAAGAGGATATGGGGGGGTGACAATCGATTTTGAACAGGTAAGCGCCGCGGATCGTGATCTATTTACCGGGTTTTTACGTCAACTGAGAGACCGCCTTCAGGCAGGAGGGTATGTGCTGACGATAGCTGTTCCGGCAAAAACAAGCGATCAGATCCCATGGCTGAGAGGCTACGATTACGGAGGGATTGGAGCAGTTGTCGATTATATGTTTATTATGGCTTATGATTGGCATCATGCAGGAAGTGAGCCGGGCCCGGTAGCGCCGATTACTGAGATCAGGAGAACCATTGAGTTTGCGATTGCGCAGGTGCCGCGCAGAAAAATCATCATCGGAGTCCCTCTCTATGGGTACGACTGGATCATCCCGTACCAGCCGGGAACTGTTGCTTCAGCCATTTCAAATCAAAACGCAATCGAAAGAGCGATGAGGTATCAAACGCCGATCCAATATTCAGCCGAATATCAATCACCTTTTTACCGGTACAGTGATGAAGAAGGGCGGACGCATGAGGTATGGTTTGAAGATGTCAGAAGCATGAGCCGGAAAATGCTGATCGTCCGGGAATACGGATTGCAAGCTATAGGCGCTTGGCAGTTAACCTTGGGTTTCACGCCAGGCCCATGGCTTTTGCGGAAATTTTTTACGATTAGAAAGGTATAAAAAAAGACACCAAAGCCAGGTGTCTTTTCGAGTTTTAGACCAGAGACGCAGAATAATTCAATCATTTGTCCCTTGCATGGCGTTCCGTCCCCATTTTACGATTAGTAGTAGTCTGATCAAACAAAGCGTGTGAGAGGGAGTAGTCAAAATGAAAACAGTATTGATTTTAAATTTCCCCGCGGAAGGCCATGTGAACCCTACTTTAGGCATCACAAAAGCATTTTCCGAAAAGGGGTATGACGTCCATTATATTTCAACTGAAAAATATAAAAAACGATTAGAAGCGGCGGGAGCAACTGTCCATCTACATCAGGATCTGCTGCGAACAACACCTATTCAAATCGCTTCACCCAATGGAATTCTTGAGTTTCTTAAAATCCATATCAAAACCTCGCTGGACATTTTACATATTGTGAAAGACTTATCTAAGAGCATTCAATTTGATTTTGTTTATTATGATAAATTCGGCGTGGGGGAATTGGTGAGGGATTTCTTAGATATTCCTGGAGTCTCTTCATCGGCTTCCTTCCTGTTTGGCGAAGAGCATCTGAAAATCCTGCCTCTGCATCCAGAATCCGGAGCGCCGCTTGAATTGGATCAAGAGTGCGAAGACCTTTTGGCAAAAATGAAAGAAACGTACAGTGTTGCCCCGAAAAACATGGTTCAATTCATGAACAATAAAGGGGAATTAAATGTAGTGTATACAAGCCGTTATTTTCAGCCGGAAAGCGATCGCTTTGGGGATGAATGTCTGTTTATCGGTCCCAGCTTTCCAAAGAGAGCGGAAAAAACAGATTTCCCGATTGAACAGTTAAAAGATGAAAAGGTCATTTATATCTCAATGGGAACTGTTCTGGACAATACGGAAGAATTCTTCAATCACTGTATAGATGCATTTTCCGGCTTTAACGGAAAAGTCGTCATCGCTGCTGGGGAAAAAGCGGATCTGACCAAATTAAAGCAGGCTCCGGAAAACTTTATCATCGCCCCGTATGTCCCTCAGCTGGAAGTGCTGGAGCAAGCTGATGTTTTTATTACACACGGCGGAATGAACAGCGTAAATGAAGGCATTCATTTCAATGTGCCTCTGGTTGTAATGCCCCATGACAAGGACCAGCCGATGGTGGCGCAGCGTCTCTCGGAACTCCATGCAGGCTATGTCATTTCTAAAGATGACGTCGATGTACAAAAATTAAAACAGGGCGTAGATGAGGTTTTGCATCACGGTCAATATACGGAAGGCATTCAAAAAATCAATCAAAGCTTCCAAGAGTGTATGGACATGGATGAAGTGATGGAGCGGATTGATGAATTGATTCGTCAAAAAACCAAATAAACAACGAACTCCCGTACCTGGTACGGGAGTTCGTTGTTTAAAACTCGATTTTGATCTTTTGAGCATCACTGATTTTCTGATGGTTGTGGTCAAAGACGTCACTTGTTGTGATTTCGATCCACTTGATCTCTTTTTCTTTCTTCTTATCATCAGCATCTTCATCATGAGCATGGCCGCTTGATGCATTTACAATAAAGCCGAGATTTCCGGACTTTTCTGCTCCGCCTTCCAATTCGCCATTCAACTCTTCAAGATAAATATCTTTGTTCCAATCAAAGGTTTCCCCTGTATTTGTTTTCATCAAGGCAATCGGCGCAACATTTATTTTTTTTGAAGATGAGTTCTTGATGTCAACGAAGACCTTAACGAAATCAAACTCTTCATCGTGTGTTAATACATGAAAATAATCAATCATGCTGTAGTCCGGGCGCAAGTGGATCAGCTTCATTTCTTTTACTGTTAACTCCATGTCGCCAATCTTATAGGTTTGATTCACTTGCTTGATATTCTTTAAAACAGCCTTTCCCTTGTCATCAGAAAACGTTTGGCCCGCCTTCATCAAAGATCGGTCATCGGTGACTTGTGAATTGGGCTGATAATCATCTCTGCTGTCTTTTTGAGATGACGTGCTTTGCGGTGTGGCTTTTACCGCTTGCTCCTCGCCCGCATTTTGTGTTTCTGTATTGACGTTTGATGAGCAGCCCGCAAGCATGACGATAAAAACAGCAATCGAAATAATTCCTCTCATCATGATTCCTCCATTAAAAAGAGAGCCCGTTACTTCATACAAGCAACGGGGCACCTTGTATTCTTTTACTTATCGTTAATCTTAATCTTGTATTGTAAAGCGCTGAAAACTTTTTTAGCGATTTCAGTATTATCAATTTGGCCTGCAAAATCCTCGCTTGACGGTCCGTACGCGTAGACGGGAACATCTTCACCGGTATGTCCGCCTGTCGTCCATCCAGTGTGGGAGCGTTTATTGAAAATCTCCTCAATCGCGTTATCGATTTCAAGTACTTCTTTCGTTTTTGCGGCTTTTTTAACAGATTGAATTTCTGATTTAGTTAAAGCCAATTTCTTTTGGTCAATATACGTTTTTAATGTTTGTTCAACACCTGCGCCGTCAGCGATTTTTTCTGCCATAAAATCAGGTGTGCGCTTTGCGGCTTTAATAGGTTCACTGAACCAGTTGTAGATGCCGTCCGCACCGATTGAGTATCCGCCTGTGGAGTGGTCAGCCGTTGCGACAACCAATGTGTGCTTTTCTTTTTTGGCGAAATCAATAGCTGCCTTAAAAGCTTGTTCAAAGTCTTCCATCTCACTCATGGCGGCGACGATATCATTGTCATGTCCCGCCCAGTCAATCTGGCTGCCTTCCACCATGAGGAAGAAACCGTCTTTATCCCTGCTTAATTTTTTAATCGCAGTGTTTGTCATATCTTTTAATGAAGGGATATCCTTCGTACGGTCCATCATTTTAGGCAGGCCGCCGTCAGCGAATAGGCCGAGAACTTGGCTATCTTTATTTTTAAGCATGCTCTTGCGGTTATCCACATAGCTGTAACCCGCTTTTTTGAATTCCTTGATTAAATTGCGGTCCTTGCGGTCAAAATTGCTTTTTCCTCCGCCAAGAAGCACATCAATTTTGTGCTTGCCGTTTACCATTTCATCAAAATAATCATCGGCAATCGAATTCATGTTTTTCCGGCTGTGATCGTGGGAACCGAAAGAGGCGGGAGTGGCGTGTGTAATTTCTGAAGTCGCCACAAGGCCTGTTGATTTTCCTTTTTCTTTCGCTGCTTCAAGAACCGTCTTGACCTCTGACCCGTCGTTATCCACCGCAATAGCATTGTTATATGTTTTCACTCCAGCTGACATAGCCGTGGCCGCAGCTGCAGAATCTGTTACGTTTTGTTCTGGATCTTCAGGGTAAGTCGTTTGCTGGCCGACAAGGTATTGATCAAAAGCGGTAGGCTCTACAAACTTTGTCTTTTTATTATCCTTTAAGTAACGATAAGCGGACGTATACGACACACCCATTCCATCACCAATCAGTACGATCACATTCTTAATCTCGTCTTGATTCCCCTTTTTCTTTTCCTTGGCGCTGGCTTCAGGCACACTGCCGCCGGCTAAGCTGCTGAACGCAATACATGATAAAACTGCGATAGGCAGTAATTTCTTCGGGAATTTTTTCAACTGGATAACCTCCTAAAATATATGATCTCAATGACAACCCCATTATATTTTTAAAGTGTTAAGCAAGTATTAATCGATTATAAAGATTGGATTTACAAGAATAAGAGAGTGGGGGACAATGGGGTCCTTCAGGCTGAGTGAGGATGAGCATATAGAAAAGCTGGATGCCCGCGGGGACAAGGGGGATCAAGAGACTGGGAGATATGACAATTTGCAAAAAGAAAAGCAGGGACCTCTATGAGAATCCTTGCTTTTATTTAATGATCAAACAAGGTCTTTTCATTAAGGGAAAACTGACTCGCAGTATAATGATCACCTTGCTTCCATTTCACTTCAACCGTAATATCATGGCCTTCAAACTCATGTGCATCTAATCGCTCCAAAAAAGAAACGGACTTCTCTTTTGCGCTTCCATCGCGGGAAGTGCCGCCAGAATAATCTCGGATGGGGATTTCTGTATCAAAATTCAGCAGAACCTCATCATCTTTTTTTACAATCAGAGATTCCACATAAGTGTTGTCAGCTTTAGCCGTATCACCGATCCAATAAAGATTGCCGCTGTATTCGTTAAGGGCATCTTCATTTTTGGTAAAAACAGCTTCCCAATTCCGATCTTTGCTTTCTCCCCGCCAATTCGGATATTCCAATCGCACATGATGAATAAGCTGATAGGAAAAAAAGATCAAACAGAAAACCAATAATAGGGATGCCGCGAAAATGAGAGGGTATTTATAATGACTGGACATAATAAACTCCTATTCGTTTAATTAATTACCTATGAAAAAAGCATTTCATCCCGGATCAAAATCCCGTTTTCTTCGGTTTGAGCCGCCTCGCTTTTTCAACTGCGTTTGGAAACAATGCGGCAAATTGATAGCCCCTCTTTTGATAAAATGCCATCGGGTACATTATCGTTCGTTGTGATAAGCTTTAGACATCTTTTCAACCTGCAGCAGTAAAGCTGAGCCGATCCCATTCTTTTCAATAATATTATCTAAATATACAATATATAACAATAAGAAAATAAATATTGAGGTGACGGTATGGAAATCAATGATGTCATTTACGGGCGGCACCATATAGACGGAGTGCTGGAAGAGCTTATCAAAAGCGCGCCGATGCAACGATTAAAAGGAATCTATCAAGGCGGAGCAAGCTTTTTAGTCAATAAAAAGTGGAATGTGACCCGGTATGAGCACTCCATCGGCGTGATGCTCCTCATCAAAAAGCTTGGAGGAACAATAGAGGAACAGATTGCAGGCCTGCTCCACGATGTGTCACACACCGTTTTTTCCCATGTAATCGATGTTGTATTTAAAAATGAAGACGAAGATTATCATGAAAACATCTTTCAACAAGTCATTGTCCACTCTGAGATCCCGGGAATTCTAAAAAAACACGGTTATGATGCCGAAGAACTTTTAACAGACGACACGAGATGGACATTGCTGGAACAGCCCGCTCCGGAGCTTTGTGCCGATCGGATAGACTATACGCTGCGCGACATGTACCGATATGGACACATTAGTCTGCTCGAAGCGCAAAGCTTTTTGGATCATCTTATTGTGAGAAACGGAAGGACGTTTCCGGATGGTATCGAAGCCGCCGAATGGTTTGTCGGGGTGTATTACATGGAAGTGATTGATTTCTTTTTGAATCCTGTGAATGTATATGGCTATGAATACTTAGCAAGAACGTTGAAGGCTGCGCTGCGGCACAATATCATATCCGCAGAAGATCTGCTAAAAACGGATCAAGAGGTACTCCACATTCTGCATGCATCAAAACATGAAGAAGTAATCAGCTTGCTTAAACATATTCATCCCGGCATCCAAGTAAAAGAAGATGACATCCAGTACGATTTCCATCAAAAGAAGAAAATGCGTCTCATCGATCCATCCATTTTTCATGAAGATGAATGGATCAAAGCCTCAGACGTTTCTGAAAAGGTGAGAAAGATGGGGAAGGCGGCTTATCAAAAAGCAAAAAAAGGTGTGTATATAAAAGTGTTGCATCACTAGTTGCCGCGTGACAGCGGCTTTTTTCATGTTTGGCTATGTAAATCAAGGGGAATAGGACAAACTGTGGGATCGTTTTATGAGAATATCAGCGTATTTACATACCATTCGGGGGTATAGTATTATCGAAAGGACATATTTGCTTGCAGTTAGTTATTCGTTTTATTGTCTGCTGGCAAAAATAACAGTAAAAAATGAAGCAAAGGAGAATGAACATGAAACTCTCTAAAAAAGCACTGGGAATCCTGATGTTATCTCTTGTTTTTGTTTTATCAGCATGCGGCAATAACAATAGCACAGAAGAAAATAAACATGAAAATCATTCAGATCCATCATCACATGAAGAAATGGACCATTCCGGATCAGCTGACGTACCAGAGGGATTACAGGAATCTAAAAATCCGAAATATAAAGTAGGCAGCCAAGTGATCATCAATGCATCTCATATGAAAGGCATGAAAGGTGCCGAAGCTACAGTGACAGGCGCCTATGACACAACGGCGTATGTTGTCTCTTACACTCCGACAAACGGAGGACAGCGTGTAGATCATCACAAATGGGTGATCCAAGAAGAGATCAAAGATGCGGGAGAGAAAACTTTAAACCCCGGAGATCAGGTGATCTTAGAGGCTTCTCATATGAAAGGCATGAAGGGAGCAACAGCCGAGATCGACTCCGCCGAAAAAACAACCGTATACATGGTTGACTATACATCGACAACTAGCGGTGAAAAAGTGAAAAACCACAAATGGGTCACCGAAGACGAGCTTTCAGCTAAATCATAAAAAATCCTCCTTTTACAAGGAGGATTTTTTTGCTGTCTGGACAGGTCTTGTTAAAGAAATTAAGGCAAACAGGACAGCGATAATGACAATCGATCCGCCGCACCAGGCCGTTGAGACAACACTACCCGTCTGACCCAAAACAACACCGCCAATGGCTGAGCCAAGGGCGATTCCGACTTGGAGGGCAGACGTATTAAAGCTTTGCTGAATGTCAGACGAATCTGGCGCAATTTCTATCAAATAGCTTTGCTGAGCCGGGGCGAGGCTCCAGCTCAGAAGTCCCCAAATCACCATGACAGGCAAAAAGAAAATCATCGACGATGTTGACAGCGGCAGTAAGAACATAATGATGGCGAAGGAACCGGTCACCAGCAAAATGCTCTTAAACGAACCAAGCCGGTCAGAAAGCGCTCCTCCGAAAGGACCTCCGCACACAGCAGATATCCCGAAAAGGAAATAACAAATGCTGACCCAGAAAGAGCCCAGGTGAAGAGTTTCTTCTAAAAACGGCGCAAAGTAGGCGTATAGCGTGTAGTGCCCCGCTAAAGTAAACATCGTGACAAGGTGTGAACTCGCGATTTTCAGATTGCCAATCGTCTTGAGCTGGTCTCGGAAAGGTATCATTTTTTCCGTCGGTATCTTTTCAAAGAAGATTGAAATAACCAGCATGGAGACTAGCGCCAAAAGTCCAATGCCAAGGAACAAAATGCGCCATCCGAAGGAATCGCTGATTAAGATTCCGAGCGGTACGCCTAATGCGATAGCAGAACTGAATCCCATAAAAATAATGCCGATTGCGCGCGCTCTGTATTCAGGCGCTACAATTTTCGGGGCAATCGTTAAAGAAAGCACAACAATCAGCCCCGTACTCATCGCAGCCAATACCCTTGACACCATCAGTGTTGCAAAATTAGGGCTGAAATAGGCCACAAGATTGCTAAGGAAGAAAACAAATAAGGAAATTAAATATAAACGCTTCCGCTCAATCTTCGCAGTCAATGCCAAAAGCAGCGGGCCTGACACTGCATAGCCAAGCGCAAACACACTGATCAGCTGCCCGGCTGAGACAATGGAAATGTCTAAATCATTTGCGATCTGAGGAAGAATTCCTCCCACAATTAACTCAACCAATCCGACTGCAATCGTAGAAGCTGCAAGCAGGAAAACTTTAAAATTCATAACAAACTCCTTTACTTAAATGTTTTGACAAATAAAAAAATCCTGATTACAAAAAATGTCATAAACAAATTTTGTAATCAGGATTTTACGGTTCCTGGTAGACACCCTCAAACCATATTATTGAGGTTATACAAGTGATCATAGCTATTTAATTGATTCGTTTCCGTGATGAGTGTACCACATTATGAATGAATCTTCCATAGAAAATTTTACAAAGCGGTGAACCGGACGAGTATATGATTATATTTATTTTTTAAAAGTATAGACATTTAAATATAAATGACTATAATAACAATTGTAAGCGTTTTAATCACAAGGGGGGATAGCAGTTGAAAAAAATATTACTTGCGTGCAGTTCAGGAATGTCCACCAGTTTATTGGTGACAAAAATGAAGGAATACGCACAATCCATCGAAGAGGAAGCGGAGATTTGGGCTGTCGGCCAAGATAAGGCGAAAGAAGACATGAGAAAAGCGGATGCCGTTTTGATCGGTCCGCAAATGAGCTTTCTGAAAAGCGAACTGCAAAAAGAGGCGGATCAATACAATATTCGAGTTGAAGTTATTGACATGATGGCCTACGGAATGGCAGATGGCAAAAAAGCGTATGAGCAGGCAGTGTCATTAATGGAGAATCAATAATGGAACACATAAAAATCACGGATTTAACAGACGAACAAATCAGTTTTCAGCTTATCCTGCACAGCGGGAATGCCCGCAGCTGCATCATACAATCATTGCGCGCCTACAAGGAAGGGAACAAGGAAGAGGCGGATGCCCTCATTGCCAAGGCGGAGCAGGATTTATCCGCGGCCCATGACATTCACTTTCAAATGATACAGAAAGAATCAGGCGGGGAAGCGGCGGATTTCTCCTTGCTGCTCATGCATGCGGAGGATCATCTGATGTCAACATTGACCATGAAAGAATTAGTGAAAGAACTGCTTGATCTCTTTCAAACAAAGAATCTATAAAAAATCGGGGTGGATAGGGTGTTCGAGAAAATCAGCCAATTCCTTGTTCCAATTGCAGGGAGGTTAAACAATAACCGCTATTTGCAAGTGCTGCGAGATGCGTTTATGCTGGCCTTCCCGCTTACGATATTCGGGTCCATTTTTGTGGTGTTAACGAACTTGCCGTTCTTAAACAAAATTATGAATGGGTCAATGCTCACATCGTTTCAGTCTCAATTCGGCATTGCCTCCACGGCGACTATGGGCATTATGTCTGTCTTTGTCGTGTTCGGGATAGGCTATTACCTGTCAAAAAGCTATCAAGTCGAAGCCGTATTTGGGGGCGCGATCGCTTTGGTGTCCTTTTTGCTCTTAACGCCTTTTATCGTTCAACCGGAAACAGGGGATGCCATTACAGGGGTTATCCCGGTCGATCGTCTCGGTGCAAAAGGGATGTTTCTTGGTATGATTACGGCATTTCTTTCTGCTGAAGTCTACAGAAGAATCGTTCAAAAAAACCTGACGATCAAAATGCCTGCGGGTGTTCCTCCTGCGGTAGCAAAATCATTCGCCGCACTTATTCCGGCATTTATTACATTGACCGTATTTTTGCTGATTAACGTTCTGGTGACGCAACTATTTAAAACAAATATGCACGACGTCATTTATCATGCGATTCAGGCTCCGCTTGTCGGACTTGGAAGCGGTATTATTCCGACGCTGATTGCCGTGTTTTTCATTCAAATCCTTTGGTTTTTCGGGCTGCACGGACAGATTATTATCAACTCCGTGATGGACCCGATTTGGAATACACTGCAGGTAGAAAACCTTTCTGCTTATACGGCGGGAAAAGAAATCCCTCATATTATTTCAAAGCCGTTTATGGAGATTTATACAGTAGGGATGGGCGGAACTGGGATGACGCTTGCGATTGTCTTTACCATTCTCATATTCATGAAAAGCAGACAGATGAAACAAGTATCAAAACTTGGCCTTGCTCCCGGTATTTTTAACGTAAACGAACCAATTATCTTCGGGCTTCCGATTGTCATGAATCCGATCATTATTGTGCCTTGGGTTTTGGCGCCGATGGTTGTTACGCTCGTCACCTATCTGGCCATGTCAGCGGGTCTCGTTCCGCCTCCGACTGGTGTTACAGTGCCGTGGACGGTTCCTTTATTCATTAATGGCATCATGGCGACGAACTCGATCATGGGGGGCGTGATGCAGCTTGTCAATCTGCTGATTGTCTTCGTGATTTGGTTTCCGTTCCTAAAAGCAATGGATAAATTAAATCTGGCAAAAGAAAAAGAACAGGCTGTACAGGAAACAGCTGCTCAGCAAAATGATAACAGTATCAAAATGTGACATAAGGGGAGAGAGACTTGGCACAAACAGAACAATATCGTTTTCCAAAAGATTTTTGGTGGGGGTCATCCGCTTCAGCAACACAAACGGAGGGTGCCGCCGATAGAGACGGAAAAGGGCAGAATATATGGGATTACTGGTTTGAAAAAGAACCGCATCGTTTTTTTGATCATGTAGGGCCCGCAGCGACATCTCAATTTTACGACAATTATAAAGAAGATATCATGCTGATGAAGGAGCTTGGCCACAACTCGTTCCGGATGTCGATTTCCTGGTCGCGTTTAATACCGGATGGAACAGGAGAGGTCAATGCCAAAGCTGAAGATTTCTATAAGAGAGTCATTGATGAGCTGATCGCTAACGGAATAGAGCCTTTTGTCAATTTGTTTCATTTCGATATGCCGATGGAGCTTCAAAAAATCGGTGGCTGGGTAAACAGAGAAACGGTTGACGCTTATGAAAACTATGCGAGAACGTGTTTTCGTTTGTTCGGAGACCGGGTGAAAAAATGGTTCACGCATAATGAACCGATCGTCCCCGTAGAAGGCGGATACTTATATGATTTCCATTATCCAAACAAGGTCGATTTTAAAGAGGCTGTCCAGGTCGGTTTTCATACGATGCTATCGAGTGCACGTGCGATTCAGGCTTACAAGGAGATGAAGCAGGACGGAAAAATCGGCATCATTTTAAATTTGACACCGTCCTATCCGAGAAGCAGCCATCCGGCGGATGTGAAAGCGGGAGAAATAGCAGACGCGTTTTTTAACAGATCCTTTTTAGACCCATCTGTCAAAGGAGAATTTCCAAAAGAGCTGGTTGACATTTTAAAGAGCGAAGGCTTTGTTCCTGATTATAAGAAAGAAGATCTTGAGGTCATCAAACACAATACGGTTGATCTGTTGGGGGTGAATTATTACCAGCCGAGACGTGTAAAAGCAAAAGAACATCTTCCGAACCCCGACTCTCCTTTTTTGCCGGACAGGTATTTTGATCCTTACGTCATGCCGGGCCGCAAAATGAATCCGCATCGTGGCTGGGAGATCTACGAAAAAGGCGTTTATGATATTTTGATCAATCTAAAAGAAAACTACGGGAACATCGAGTGCTTTATCTCTGAAAACGGCATGGGGGTTGAAGGCGAGGAACGCTTCAGGGATGAGCAAGGTATCATTCTAGATAATTACCGGATTGAATTTATAAAAGAACACCTTAAATGGATTCACCGCGCCATACAGGAAGGGTCAAACGTAAAAGGCTATCACCTATGGACGTTTATGGACAACTGGTCTTGGACCAATGCTTATAAAAACCGATATGGGTTTGTATCAGTCAATCTCGAGAAAGACGGGGAAAGGACCATCAAAAAAAGCGGAAAATGGTTCAAGGAGATTGCTGAGCAAAACGGTTTCTAAATTTACAGATCTTCCGGCAATCATCATGATGATTAGAGTCCACGGCCAGCCGCAACATTGATGAAATAGGGAAAAAAACTTATGATATCCGTAAAAGCTTATGTGATATCAAACTCTAACAGCTGCCGGAGGATACCAATGAATAAATACGAAATCATTGCAAATGAAATGAGAAATAGAATCAAAAATAACGTCTATCCGATCGATCAGCCGATTCCCGATGAAGTATCTCTTGCGAAAGAGTTCAACTCAAGCCGCATGACGATGAAAAGAGCTTTGGATAATTTAGTTGCCGAAGGGCTGCTGTTCAGAAAACGAGGGCATGGCACGTTTATTATTCAATCAGCGATACAGGATGACCATGTCCATGTGGTCAGCAATGAAATCCTCGGATTGACCAACTTGCTGAAAGATAAGAAAATCAAAAGCAAGGTCATTCAGTTTGAAGTGCAATTTCCCACAGAGGAAGTGGCCGCCCATTTGTCTATTGATCAGAAAACACCTGTTTATTATGTCGTACGGCTGCGGATTGTAGAGGGAGAGCCCTATGTATTGGAAAAAACATATATGCCGACTCATTTAATACCAGGTATTAATGACGATGTCCTTCATGATTCGATCTACAACCACATCACAAACGAGCTGCAGCTCAAAATCGCCGGAACACACCGGAAAATCAGAGCCTGCAAATCTGATCATATTGACCAGCAGCATCTGGGCTGCAAAAAGGATGATCCAATTCTGGAAGTCGAACATGTGGGCTTCTTAGATAACGGCATTCCATTTGAATATTCCTTTTCCCGTCATCGGCATGACAAATTTGTCGTCACTTCGGTAAACATACGGCGCTGATCGCGGAGATAACAAGGAGGCCATCTGCATGCTTGGCGGTATTGAAGCAGGCGGCACAAAGTTTGTTTGTGCCGTCGGTAAAGAAGATGGAACGATCATTGACCGAGTTGAGATCCCTACAACGATGCCGGATGAAACGATAGAGAAAGTCATTCAATATTTTCGCCAATTCTCATTACAGGCTATCGGCATCGGTTCCTTTGGCCCTGTTGATACCGATAAAACCAGTAAAACATACGGAACCATTATGGCCACGCCGAAAGACGGATGGAGACACTATCCCTTTTTGCAAACCGTTAAAAATGAAATGAAAATCCCAGTCGGATTTCATACGGATGTCAACGCTGCGGCGCTGGGTGAATTCCTTTTCGGTGAAGCGAAGGGTCTAGACAGCTGCCTGTATATAACGATTGGAACTGGCATTGGTGCAGGAGCAATTGTAGAGGGCCGGCTCCTTCAGGGGCTGTCACATCCAGAGATGGGCCATATTTATATCCGGCGGCACCCGGATGATGTATACCAAGGGAAGTGCCTGTATCATAAGGATTGCTTTGAAGGCCTGGCTTCTGGTCCCGCCATAGAAGCGCGCTGGGGAAAAAAAGCTGCTGATTTATCTGATATCAATCAAGTCTGGGAACTGGAAGGGTACTATATTGCCCAAGCGCTGGCTCAGTATATTTTGATCCTTGCACCTAAAAAAATCATTCTTGGCGGCGGCGTCATGAATCAGAAACAAGTGTTTCCTTATATTTATCAATATGTTCCGAAAATCATGAACAGCTACTTTGATTTTTCTGAATTATCGGAAAGTATAAGTGATTATATTGTATCTCCACGTTTAGGCGGTAACGCTGGAATCATCGGCACGTTTGTTTTAGCGGATCAGGCCTTACAAGAAGCATCAGCATCCGGGGAGGTGCGGTCATGAAGCACCCTTTATTTTTGGAGCCTGTCTTTAAAGAAAGAATATGGGGAGGAACAAAGATTCGTGACGCTTTCGGCTACGCGATCCCCTCGGAAAAAACAGGTGAGTGCTGGGCCGTTTCTGCACATGCCCATGGCTCGTCGGCTGTTAAAAACGGCCCGCTGGCAGGAAAGACACTTGACCAAGTATGGCACGATCATCCGGAGATTTTCGGTTTTCCAGATGGAAAGGTGTTTCCGCTGCTGGTAAAGCTGCTGGACGCCAATATGGATCTCTCCGTGCAAGTACATCCTGATGATGATTATGCGATACTGCACGAAAACGGCGATCTCGGCAAAACGGAGTGCTGGTATATTATTGATTGCAAAGATGACGCCGAAATAATTTTGGGCCATCACGCAAGCACAAAGGAAGAGTTCAAACAAAGAATGGAAAGCGGCGATTGGCATGGGCTGCTGAGACGCCTCAAAATCAAGCCTGGAGATTTCTTTTATGTCCCAAGCGGTACGCTCCATGCTTTATGTGAGGGAACCCTTATCCTTGAAATCCAGCAAAACTCTGATACAACGTATCGCGTTTACGATTATGACCGCTGCGATGATAAAGGCCAAAAAAGAACTCTCCATATAGAAAAAGCCATGGAAGTCATAACGATACCGCATATTGATACAGTGCATACACCGGCAGTGAAAGAAGTCGGTAATGCCGTAATTACTGTTTATGTACAATCGGAAGATTTCTCCGTGTACAAATGGAAGATTGGCGGCCGAGCTGTTTTTCCTTCTCATCAAACCTATTTGCTGGGGAGTGTCCTGAATGGATCAGGCCGAATCGTAAATAATGATATTCAGTATGAGTGTAATGCAAGCTCACACTTTATTCTGCCTGCGCATTTTGGCGAGTTTTCAATAGAAGGAACGTGTGAGTTGATAATATCTCATCCTTAATGAATGGGGGAATTGCATTGTTTAAGAAACATACGATTTGTTTGCTCATCTTATTTTTACTTGTGTCTGCTGCTTTGGCGAAACCAATTGAAGCGCATACTGTGCCGCCTGTTAATCCTAATGCACAGCAGACAACAAAAGAAGTAATGAATTGGCTTGCGCATCTGCCGAATCGAACAGAAAACAGAGCCCTTTCCGGAGCGTTTGGAGGCTATAGTCATGACACATTCTCTATGACTGAAGCTGAAAGAATTCGAAACGCTTCCGGACAATCACCTGCTATTTATGGCTGTGATTATGCCAGAGGATGGCTTGAAACTGCAAATATTGAAGATTCGATAGATGTAAGCTGCAACAGAGATCTGCTATCGTATTGGAAAAGCGGGGGAATTCCGCAAATCAGTCTGCACCTGGCGAATCCGGCTTTTCAATCAGGACATTTTAAAACATCAATTACAAACGATCAATATAAAAAAATATTAGATTCTTCAACAGCGGAAGGGAAGCGGCTGAATGCCATGCTCAGCAAAATTGCTGACGGACTTCAAGAACTGGAGAACCAAGGCGTGCCTGTTCTGTTCAGGCCGCTGCATGAAATGAACGGTGAATGGTTTTGGTGGGGACTTACATCATATAATCAAAAGGATAATGAAAGAATCTCCCTCTATAAACAGCTCTATAAAAAAATCTATCATTATATGACCGACACAAGAGGACTTGACCATTTGCTTTGGGTTTACGCCCCCGATGCCAACCGAGATTTTAAAACCGATTTCTACCCGGGTGCGTCTTACGTGGATATTGTCGGATTAGATGCGTATTTTCAAGATGCCTATTCGATTAACGGATACGATCAGCTAACGGCGCTTAACAAACCATTCGCCTTTACAGAAGTTGGCCCTCAAACAGCAAACGGTAGCTTTGATTACAGCCTGTTGATCAATGCAATAAAACAAAAATATCCTAAAACCATTTACTTTCTGGCATGGAATGATGAGTGGAGCCCAGCTGCAAACAAGGGTGCTTCAGCTTTATATAACGACAGCTGGACACTTAATAAGGGAGAGATATGGAACGGTGATTCTTTAACGCCTATTGTTGAATGAAAAGGAAGCATTGTACACTTAAGAAGGTGCTCATGAATGTCTTGAGCATCTTCACACCCTGATCAGGCATTCATATCAGTATTTGTAAGATCAGATAAAGTATACACATGACAAAGCGTAAAAGAATGAAATAAAAAAATATAGAAAAGGTGTTGACCGAATAAAATACACATGGTATATTATTAAACGTCGCTGATGAACAGCACACAACAACACGAAAAACAAAAAAAGTTTTTCTAAGGTGTTTACAAGTTTTGAAAAACGTGTATAATAAGTGAAGTCGAATTAAAAAAAGATTCGATTAGCGAAAAAACATTATTAAAAAACTTCTTGACTTCAACATCAAATGATAGTATGATAGTTAAGTCGCTTGATAAGCGCCCGTAGCTCAATTGGATAGAGCGTTTGACTACGGATCAAAAGGTTAGGGGTTCGACTCCTCTCGGGCGCGCCATTATAAAATACCACGCGGGTGTAGTTTAGTGGTAAAACCTCAGCCTTCCAAGCTGATGTCGTGAGTTCGATTCTCATCACCCGCTCCATTATTGAATGATCTTTGAAAACTAAACAAGACAAAACGTACCTGTTAATTCATTTTTTATAAATCGCACAGCAATGTGCGTAGTCAGTCAAACTGGGCCTGCACGATGCAGGTCACACAGGTGACACCTGTGATCCA